>CAMXWF010000028.1 GCA_947252645.1 uncultured Bacteroidia bacterium | reverse complement strand
CACGGTTAACGTACTGGTTGGTGTATTGCGGGAAGATGCAACCGTGCCCTTCTCCAAGCATGTAGGGCATGAGGTAGTCTAGTGCCTTCCCGTTGAATAGCGTACCCAGCGGCAGGATGACCTCGCGGTTCACCTTGGCCATCGTGATACGTAGTACCCAGTCCTTATCCAGCATGTCGTACTGCACACGCTGTACATCGCCAAACCGAAGCCCGCAGTAGCAGCTGAATAGGAACATATCCCGCACTGCCACGTAATCCTTGCTGTTCTCCTCCTCAAACACCAGCGACGCCAGTCGCTCCACCTCCTCCCGCCGCAACGCCGCGCGGTTGGCCTTGCCCTTCGGAAACCGCACCAGCAGGTAGGGGTCCTCCCCTGCACTCATGAACTCGCGCGCAATTGCCCGGCGAATCATCTTGCGGTACCGCTGGTGGTAGCGGTACCGTGTGCTCGTTGCCAGACGCTTGTACTTGTCTAGGTACTCATCGAGTCGCCGTACCCACTCCTCGTTGATGTCCTCAAAGCGAAGCTCGGGCTGAAAGGCTTTCAACACGTTGATGGCATCGTGCATCCGCTCTGCGTACTCGCCTCCCTGGGTTAGGTGCCCTGCCACCAGCTCCTGCTCAAAGAAATCAATGGCCCCCACGCTATCCCTGCGGGTAGGTCGCCGTACAGGCCGCACGGTCGCCATGGGCCCGTAGGCCTTCTCAAACGCCATGCGCGTGTACCAACCATTCGCCTCGCACACCGCCACCGTGGCCTCGCAGCGCGCGAGTACTGCCGCCATCTGCCGGGCCTCCGGGGTGCCTTCCTCGGTCGGACGGTGCCGGGCAGCATCCCACTGCGACGGCAACAGGCGAACCCCGGTGTTGATACGTGTTGAAAAGTAACGGCACTTGACTAGGACCAGCACTGGCCTCCGCCCGCGGGCATCGGTCTGCCCTACCGTGCCGAGATTGAGCTGTACCGTGTACGATGTACCCGCACGTTCCATGGCACCTCCGATTTTCATTAACAATCGTTATGAGGAAAAAGCGGGCGTTTTTAACAATCACTAACAATCACTGCCCGCTCTTTCACAGCCGCGAAGTTATAAAAGCGAAGATTACCGCACGGACTTTCGCGGCAATTATAAGTACTCCCCGAAACGGCAGGGAGGGAATCGGGCCCCCGCAGCCCATGGTAACCCGCTGGCGCACAGCCTGTTGGCAAAGAAAAAGGGCACGCTCGAACAGAGCATGCCCCGCGGAGAGAGGGGGATTCGAACCCCCGGTACCAGTTGCCCAGTACGGCAGTTTAGCAAACTGCTGGTTTCAGCCACTCACCCATCTCTCCTCATCCACCCCGCACCACGGAGATGGACCCCCACCCCACACGAGTGTTGGTACAAAGGTAGCGACTTCCCCCTTCCCCACCAAATCCCCGTACTGCCCACGCAACCCACATTGCGTTCTACAGCCCCATCGAGTACAATAAATTTCCTACATTTGCGTCATCCCCAATACCTACCAAGGAAAGGCTTTAGCGCATACATGGCGGGCGAAACCGAATACCAGATCACCTTGGAAGACATAGACCCTCTCACGCTCTACGGGGTCAACAACGTAAAATACAACCTACTCGCTAAGGCCTTTCCCGGACTCAAGATTACCGCCCGAGACACCTACCTAGCGGTCTCAGGCGCCCCTAAGGACATCGAACGTTTCAGCTCCATCATACTCCAGGCCACCAACCATTACCACCGCTACGGGGAGCTCACCCAGGAGCAACTCGAATGGCTTCTGGAAGGGCGTGTACCCGCCAGGGACACCGAAGAGGAGGCCGAGGAAGCCGTGCTGCTCTACGGCCCCAACGGGCGTGTTATCAAGGCACGAACCCAGCACCAGCACGAGCTGATCATGGCCTCCGCCACCCACGACCTGGTTTTCGCCGTGGGGCCCGCCGGCACCGGGAAAACCTACACGGCCATCGCGCTGGCCGTCAACGCCATCAAGCATCGCGCCGTGCGGCGTATTATCCTCACCCGCCCCGCCGTAGAGGCGGGGGAACGCCTAGGCTTCCTACCAGGTGACATGAAGGACAAGCTCGACCCATACCTCCAGCCCCTCTACGACGCCCTCAACGACATGCTACCCCCCAACCTGCTCAATACCAAGCTCGAAGAGGGAAGCATCCAAATCGCCCCCTTGGCCTACATGCGCGGGCGCACGCTCGACAACGCCTTCGTCATCCTCGACGAGGCCCAAAACGCCACCAAAAACCAAATCAAGATGTTCCTCACCCGCATGGGACGCAATGCCAAATTCATCGTCACCGGCGACATCACCCAGATCGACCTACCGCGCTACGAGGCCTCGGGGCTACCCTACGCACTCAAAGTGCTGAAAAATATCAAGGGCATCCAAACCGTCTACTTCGACACAAGCGACATCGTGCGCCACGCGCTGGTTGTGCAGATCGTCGAGGCCTTTGAAAAAGCCCACAGCCTACAGGAAATGCCCCCGAAAGCCCAGGATGGGGCTGATAATTCTGAAAACACACAGTGTATATGAGCAATCCATTGGTTCGCACAGACTTCCATTTCCCAGGGCAGACGAAGGTCTACCACGGGAAAGTCCGGGATGTCTACTTCTTGGAGAATGACCTCCTAGTCATGGTGGCCACCGACCGTATCTCAGCCTTCGACGTCATCCTGCCGTGGGGTATCCACGATAAGGGCGCCATTCTCAACCAGATCGCCGCGGAGTTCCTCGACCTCACCAAGGACATTGTGCCCAACTGGAAGATGGGCGTACCCCACCCCATGGTGACCGTGGGGCGCTGCTGCAAGGGCTTCCCCATCGAGATGGTCATCCGCGGATATCTCTCTGGCCACGCCTGGCGAGAATACCGAGATGGCAAACGGGAACTATGCGGGGTCAAACTCCCCGAGGGGCTCAAAGAAAACCAACAGCTGCCCCACCCCATCATCACCCCTACCACCAAGGCCATCGAAGGGCACGACGAAGACGTCACCCGCAAGGAAATCATTGACAACGGCCTCGTCTCCGAGCACGACTACAGCATTCTCGAAGACTACACCTACAAGCTCTTCGCTCGCGGACAGGAAATCGCCAACAAGCACGGACTCATCCTCGTCGACACCAAGTACGAGTTCGGCCAATACGGCAACCAGATCCTCCTCATCGACGAGATCCATACCCCCGACTCCTCACGCTACCTCTACCTCGATGGATACCAGGAGCGGCTGGCGAAGGGAGAGCCCCAGCGACAGCTCTCCAAAGAGTTCGTGCGGCAGTGGCTCATTGAACAGGGATTCCAAGGCCAAGACGGGCAGCAGCCTCCTACCCTCTCCGATGAAATGTCGAAAGCCATCACCGCGCGCTACGAAGAACTCTACGAACACATCCTGGGCAAGCGCTACCAATCGCAACGCCAGCTACACACCAGCCCAATGATAGAGCAAGCCGTCAATAGCTGGCTCAGTAAGCATAAGTAGCCAATTCCCTAGACTCTCTGCAGGGCGCAGCTCGAGGGCAAAAGCCCTCATGCTGCGCCTTTTCCTTCCGCCTCCAACCAGCCTACCACAGCAGAATATCGCCATTTACCAAAAAGATACTACCTTTGCAGTGCCTTAAGGCGGTTCGGGGGTATAGCTCAGTTGGCTCTGTCTCTTATACACATCTCCGAGCCCACGAGACATCTCAGGATCT
>CAMXWF010000027.1 GCA_947252645.1 uncultured Bacteroidia bacterium | reverse complement strand
TCCGTCAAATCCACCTAGTCCCACACCGACCCCATCCAACCCATCCGAGCCAACAGACGTGGGCCACACAATACCAGGCCAGGGTTTTGGCCCTGTTAAGGGGCCAAACAGTCCAGCGGTTGAGGAAACCGAGCACAGTTTTTCCTGTGTGTACCCCATCACGGTAACCCTCAACGGCGGGGAGCCAATCTTCGAGGGTTTCCCCGTGGATAAGCGCCGGCAGGGCAGGGTACGTTTCGAGGATATGTTCGTGGAGATAGACGAGCCGTTGCCACTCAACAGCACTATCACCGTGTCGCAGTCATATGCATATCTAAAGCCAGCGGCACCCGCTAGCCTGTATATTCCGTTGCCATTTCCGTACGGGAAGATTCTAGACGATCTCCCGTTCGATACAAATACACCATGTCTCATTAAGCCCGTGACGGGCGTTGAAATCATCGTGCGCTATGAAGCTTGACCTGGCAGTCGCGGAGGAAGTGGCAAAGCTCAAGGCCAAAGGCTACCTCGTGCAGGTAACGCACGGCATGCACTACAATCCACTGACAGAGGACCTGGGGAACGACATACTCATCGGCAAATTTGGGTATTCAAGAGCTACATACATCGACGCTGTAATCCTTACCGAAGGTCGCAACATCATGAACTTCGGTCAGATGGATACACAAGAGACAGAGAACATCGTTGTGTTTAAACGCCGTGCTCTCTGTGTGCCTACTGATAGTAGGACAACGCCAAACGGTTTTATTCGTAGCGATACTCCCTCAATGTATGATCAACGCAGAACATACGGAGTAACCCAGTGCTGGCTTCTACCGAGTATGAATTACTTCGTGCGGATTCACCCATACCTGCCACCTCATACCAATAACGTAGAGCGCGCGAGCGATACACCAAAAGAGAAGGGGAGGGCATGATAGACCTTCAGAAGTTTACCACGGAGGCGGAACGCCTCAAGGAGTGGGATAGCGACGGGGAGAACTACGGCTACGAGCTAGACGTAGAGTACTTGGACGGCATGGTCCGCGGCAATATCAATGGTCCGCGGCAGCAAGGAGCAGACCGCTTCCAGGAAGACGTGCAGCGTATCATCAAAGACGAGAACGTAGGGCGCATCTACGTGCGGCTATACCGCGGCATGTCGACGACGGCAAAGCGCATGAACAAGGGGTTCAGCGACAATCAACCCGACTTCATCCTCCGTATTCGCAACAGCAGCAACACGCTACCCGCACCGCACCCCGTGCATAATTCAACCGACAACAGCGATACGACAATGGACGGCACCAAGGCTGGGATGGATATCATTGCGCAGCTTATGGGATTGGGCAACGGGCTCTCAGGCGTGGATATGCTCAACGGCATCATGGAGACACGCATCGGCAACGTGCGTAAGGACATGGAGTATGAGCGACTCAAAGAGCGATACGAAGACGAGCGCAAGAAGTATGAGCAAGAAGCGCAAAAGCGGCAAGAGCTAGAGAAGGACATAGCAGCCCTCGAAGGCGAGCGCGACGAGCTAGAGAGCAGGGTAAGCGAACTCGAACGCTATGACCCGCACAGCACTAGTGGACTTGCCGCGTGGGCAACCCACATAGGCAGCGTCACGCTGGGGAACATTGCCCGCAACTTCGCGCTCAAGAACCCCCAAAAGGCCGCGGGCCTACTTGGCCCCGACGCGCTTACCATCCTAGGAGTTGGTGGCGAGCGCGAGCAGCAGCAACCCAACACCCCGGAAGTTAATCCGAAGGTGGCCCAAATCACCTCTTGGCTTAACAAGCAGTCCCCGCGTGCCGTGGAACAGGTCTACTGGCTAGTCGCCACATGGGACGGTGCCCCGTCAACCCTTGGCATGGTTTGCCAGTGGCTGGCCCACCGAAACGACACGCAGACTCCCAGTAGCACTACCGAAGCGGAAGCTACAGGAGCAGACACAGACACCAACGGACAACAAGACGAGCAGGTAGACGATGACAACGAGTAAGCAGGTGACTATAAAGGTCCCCACGGGGATTGAAAGCCTTGCGGAGCGCACGCGGACGGTACTACAGACCATTGTGGACACCACGGGCCCCGATAGGCTAGCTAGCCTCGTGGAGCTTATAGAGCGCGACGAGAACACCTTCCGAGACCTATTCCGAATTTTCCTAAGACGCATGTAGGGCACCATGGCCTCGTACGAAACCACAACCCGTGAGACAGTTCCTGGTAGGCACTTTGGGCTACCAGCATGGCGCAGCCTTCCCCTGGCAGGACGCGCGGGCATAATGGTAGGCGGAAGTTTGCTGGCCCTCTTCCTGTTCAAGCGGCTACTCACCAACCGAAGGCTACAGCAGGAGAAGGAAGCCGCAGATGAAGTGATAGCCAGGATAGCCTACAACCCCGCGCGGTTGACCATATCCGAAGACGAGGCCAAGATGAAAGCACAACTACTCTACGGAGCCATGAACGCTACCGGCACGGACGAGCAGCTGATTCTCTCCGTACTGGGTTCCCTCCGCACGCAGGAAGACCTGCTGGCAGTCATCAAAGCGTTCGGCGCCCCGCTATACGGCTACACGGGGACCCCGGGCTGGTGGGGCCGCAACGTAGGTAGCGCAACCCCGCTCAACCTAATCAACTGGCTATACCGAGAGCTCAGCGGGGTAGACCTGGCGAAGGTAGTAACCATCTTCAAGCGATTAGGAGTGAAATTTTAACCATGCAGCAGCAACTCTATTCGCGCACGACGCGCACGCGAGTCCAACAGAAAAAACTCCCCGTCTTCCCCTTGTGCCTTATTGCTGGTGGTGCGCTTTGCATGTTGCTTCCCCTACTGCAACGCAGGAAGAAGGGGATAGCGGAGGCAGCTAGCCCAGCGCAATTTACCCCATCAACCCCTGGCGACATCAAAGCCTACCTGCAGATGCTACAACCATCGTCACGGCGAAAATTTGAGACCTTTCTCGCCGCGCTATCCAAGACTCCCTGGCGTGCCAGGATAACCAGCGGCTACCGGACCTACGATGCGCAGCAGAAACTAAGAGACCGCGGCAATACCCTTGCCGTGGAGCCAGGCTATAGCCCGCACAACTACGGGATAGCACTAGACTTCAACTTCAGCAATGGGCACCAGGTTCTGAACTCCACAACCCCGATTGCGGATTGGATGGCCTCAGGGATTCCAACGCTGGCTAAAAGCCTAGGAATGCGCTGGGGAGGAGCGTTTAGGAATGCAGACCGAGTGCACTTCGATACCGATACCCGGTGGAGCAAGCAGAAGGCCACAAGGCTTATGGCAATTGCCAGGAGTACGTATGCCAGCAGTTGGGCCAGTCACCTACGAGACGTATACAAGGAGGGATAACCGTACCATGGACAAGCAGTGTAGCGACATGATTCTCACCACGGGCGGGCTTATTGTAGCAGGGCTCTCTTTCGTGCTACTCTACCTAGCCACCAAGCGGCAAGCCATGTTGAAGTCAAGGCAAAAGGAAAACGCAGAGGCACACAACAATCGTAATAGCTCAACACATCATGGAGAATAGAGATAGCGCGCAGAAGCTGGTGTTTGGTGTATTGGCAGCAACGGGTATCGCCGCGCTGCTCATCTACCTAAACCGCAAGCGAGCAACCAAGGCGACACCTATAACCGTGCGGGAACTTGTCGACACCCCAAGGACGCACCCCGTGCCTACAACCCCACCTGTAGTGGTTGACCTAATGCCAACCACGAAGGCGCAATCGGCACCATCCAAGCCACGACGGATACCACCAGTGCGACATCCGAACTACAGTAAGGATTTCATCTCGTCGCACTTTGACAATCCACTGGCGCATCTAAAGGATACCATAGATCCCCGGGAGTTCTCCCGTCACTGGTTGCGACCACGAATCGATGAGGGCTGGGACACACAGGTGCCCGCGGTGATGCCACCGACTTACCGCAACCTGGAGCCTGTAGCCTCATACCGGCAGACCGACCCCCGGCGGCGACGCTTCATATCAAAAGTGAGATACTAAACAAAAACGAAAGGGAAATAAAATGGCAATGAGTGATTTGGAGATGGAGGTTTTTAAGGGGATGCAGTCTGTAGCAGGACTGGAAGGACTAGATGGTCGAATGTTTAGATATTTTCGAAGCGCACCGTTTCGCCGTCGTTTCGTGAGGCTACAAAACGCCACAGCCAATGTCTCTCCTTCTACCCGGCTAGGCTTCTTCAGAAGGTGGGGGCAGATGTTAGGTCGCCGTCTAAGAGCAGCAAGTGCAGCCTTGGCAAAACAAAAGCTCGCCGCGCGCGCTGGCAGCACTGGCACTGCCTACGTGCGGTGTACTCCCCAACAGGCCGTGGCTATTCGTAGCCTTATCAGTGCCTTTAGCAAGCGAACAAACGTGGCGAAGGCCCCCTCGTGGAGGTCCTACTACAGGTAGCACACCATGAGTCGCAGCGCTATAGCCAGAATCGTAAAGGGGCTCAAGGAGTGGAACGAATTAGCCTCAATTCCCCTTGGGCTTTCCCTTTTCATCTTCTCCCCGCTTCTGTTCCGTGCTGTAGACGGGACCGCATCGGTCTATGATATAGGGACGCTCCACGCCGTGTGTTACGGCATTGCAGCCTTCTGTGTCCTCAAGGGCGTTGCCTGGATTACCTTCAAGTGGGATTTTCCCCTGTTCTACAGGTGGCTTGACGATCAATTTGAAACGGAGGCCCTATGCAACAACACAGCAACCCCTGCGTCACGACATCGGTGGTTCGCGGTGCTCTCAATTTTCTTCTTCTACTTCTTCTTGTTGGTACTGCTCACGGTCAGCTTGCTATAGGGCAAGATTTGCCCAAAGCAGACCAGCTAGCAGCAGTCTACAACGCGGAGGTAGGCGTAAGGGAGGCCACCGGGCAAAATGACGGATTGCGCATTGAGGAGTACCTCGCGGCAACAGGCTTGCCCGCGGGGTACTCCTGGTGCGCATCTTTCGTGTCCTGGTGTTTTATACAAGCTGGACTCCCTGCCCTGCGAAGCGCGTGGGCCCCTGCCTGGTTCCCTGCACGAAAGACCATCTACACTAGGACAAGCACACGGGAGCTCCCCGTGGTGCAGCGCGGCGATGTGTTCGGCATCTACTACCCACGGCAGAACCGTATTGCCCATGTAGGCTTTATCGATGGGCAACAGGAGGGCTTTTTTATCACGGTAGAGGGCAACACCAACGCCAACGG
>CAMXWF010000026.1 GCA_947252645.1 uncultured Bacteroidia bacterium | reverse complement strand
TTGTAGCTTTTGGCCAGGTTGGCCCCGCTGACCTTGAGGGTCTCGGTGACCGTCTCGTAGTCTGTCCGCTCGATGGTCAACGGGTAGTCGCCGTCGGCCAGGGTGAAGGTGGCCTCGCCCTGCGCGTTGGTGTTCTCCGTCTGGTCGCCCAGCTTGACCGGCTGATCCTGCAAGGGCTGCCCGTTCTCATCCTGCACGGTGATGGTCACCGTGTGGGTGGTCGGCGCGGCGGCCTTGACCAGCTTGTAGCTTTTGGCCAGGTTGGCCCCGCTGACCTTGAGGGTCTCGGTGACCGTCTGGTAGCCCGTGCGCTCGATGGTCAACGGGTAGTCGCCGTCGGCCAGGGTGAAGGTGGCCTCGCCCTGCGCGTTGGTGTTCTCCGTCTGGTCGCCCAGCTTGACCAGCTGGCCCTCCAGGGCTTGACCGCTCTCATCCTGCACCGTGATGGTCACCGTGTAGGTGGACGGGGTGGTGCTCTTTACCATCGGCACATCGATTGAGATGTCCGCCCCGTTGAGCTTCAGGTCGCCCTTGAAGGTGTCATAGCCATCCATTTCCACAGTATAGTGGAAGTCGGTATCATCGTTGACATTCTCCGCCACGGCCACGCCCTGGTCATCGGTGACAAAATAGTCGGCTGGGAAGTTGACGATAGCCCCCTCGAGAAGCTTGCGTGGGTCGGAGTCCTTCTCGAAGACGGTGAAGGTGACCTTATGGAGTGTAGCTGGATCGGCAGGCTCCATCACGGCCTCCACGGAGAGGTTGGCCTGGATGTTTTTATCTTGGCGTACCGGGTTGGTGGAATGGTTGTCTTTCCACTCCTTGAAGATGTAGCCAAGATAGGGTATCGCCTTGACCTGCTGGGCATCTTTACCCTGGTCGATCATCTGGAAATCCGCCCCCTCTATCGTGCCAAAGTAGATGTACTCGTAGTTCTCATACTTGCTAGAAGTATAGTACTTCAGTGCGTAGGTGGGGAATTCGGCCACCTTGATTTCATCGATAGAGAAGGTCCTTATGCTCCCGATGGCCGTAGCGGTCCATTTGAAGCGAACCTTGTCGGTGGGGGCGTCCACTTCAGCCGAGTAGAAGTCGCTAATGGCAAATTCCTTTTTGGAGAGCAGTTCACGCCACGTGGCGCCCCCATCGGTGGACACGCTCAGCGTGAAGTTTGCATTCTCGTCAATAGTAGCCATGGAGAACTTCCTCATGTAATTGAAGAAGAAGGAGACGTAGACCTTGGTCTTCCCAGAGCAGTTGAAGATAGGCGAGATAGCCTCAACGGTGGCTTTTTCGCCGTCATCAAGGGTACTCTGGAGCGCGAGCGACTTGCCGTAATCGGACTGGCCATCGGCGCCAAACACCCAGGCGAGCTTCGGGCTACTGGTTGAGACGGTCCAACAACCGTAAGTATTGTCCTCAAAGGCTATGTGCGCGGGAATAGCCAGAGGAGATGCCTTGGAACAGTCCTCTTGGAGCATGGCGGAGACCTCGATGCTGCGAACAACGGCCTTATCGGTTCTTGGGTTGCTGGTGAGGCCATCGCTCCACTTGAGGAAGTAGTAGTTAGGATCGGTGACGACGACCTCTACGCTTGGAGCATCGGAGAGCGTTGTGATCTCCTTGGAGAAGCTGCCGGTGTACTCCTGCCCGTCAACGACCAGCTTGGCCTGTGGCGGTACATTGTAGGTCAGCTTGACAGTGGCGGGTAGAGGCTTTGCCGACACGTTCAAGTCGTCGAAGAGCCAATAGGTTCTATCGCGTCCACTAGCCACCCACTTAAGCCGGAAGAGGCTACAATTGGCCAGCTCGGGCACATCGGCCCTGAAGGTTTCTGCCTTACTTGTGGACTTTATGGTTGCGACAGGCTTCCAGGTGCTACCGTCATCGGTGGTGTAGAGCAGGCTGAGCTTTCCGCCAAAATCGATATTGCACTTGTGCAAGAAGCTGATGTTGACGGTAGAGAGTCCGAGACTAGTGAAACGTGGGGAGAGGAGCTCTACCTCGGCGTCTCCGTAGTTGGACTCCCGCAGGTTGGCAGCCGCCAGGTTACCAGTGGCGCCTTCGAGCGTGTAGGTAGAGAGACGCTCGTCAAAGATCCACTCGGCCTCTTTGCCCAAGGTGCGAACAGTGCTCCACCCCTCGGGACAAGCCTTAGCCGCATTGAAATCCTGCGTGTAGGGCAATTCCAGAGGCTTGACGTATTGGGCCGTGACGTTCACATCGGCCGAGACATTCTTGTCGATACGTGGATTATCCGTGCGTCCATCGCTCCAATTCAGGAAGAGGTATGGCGGAGTGGGTACCACCGTCACGGCCTCACCACTTCCCTGATAGGGGATGTCGGCCTGGTTCGCTTTGCCAGTGATCGTGCCGTGGTCCCCTGCGCTGTATTTGAGCGAGTAGGTGGCCACCTGGAAGTGGGCAGTGTAGGTGGCATCGCCCTGCACATTCTCCACGAGGAGCTTGTCGCTAGAGGGGTTGGCTGGGTCAGCAGGCGTGCCCGTCCAGTTGGCAAACTTGTAGCCCAGGTTGGCCTTGGCCAGCACCTCGTGTTTGGCATTCTGCCCGGCCATCACTTTTTCTTCGTAGGTAAGGCTCAGCGCGCTGTTGACCTGCAGCTTTCCGTTGCCATCGGTGTTGAAGGTGAGCGTGTACTCCTTGGGCAGCTCGGAGAGGGCAATTGGCAGCTCCCCATCCTTACTGGGGGTGAGCTTGCCCTTGTAGGGCTCTGTCTTCTCGCAGGTGACCGTTACTTCTAGCTCTCGAGCAGGCAAGGTGATCGGATCGGAGATGCCGTTTTTGACCGTGTAGGTCTTGCCGTTGATGGTCAAGGTGGCATCGACCGTCAGCGGTGCGCCGTTGAGCGTGAGCTTGAAGACCACATTAAAAGTAGAAACGGTTTTGATCGTCAGCAGACCATTGACCGTTTTAAATGTATAATGTGGGTCGGCATCGCCATTCTCCACATTGACTTCGATTGGGTAGCTCCTGGCAGCCGAGCCCTGCCTGGCCTCGCAGCGAGTGGAGAACTTGACCATGGGGGCCAAGCTGGTTTTGTCCTCACCAAGTGCAAAGTTCGTGTAGGCGAGCTCGATCTCTGGGATGGGGGCGAGGTAGTCGCACTCGAGCGTTGGGGCCGTAACCGTCAGGACACGCTTCTGGACGGTGAAGGATTTCTCCACGGGGTTGGCGCTAGCGGTAGTGGGGTCGCAGGAGGCCTTGATGGTGACGCTGCCGGTACCCGTGATGACCGCCTGGTTGCCAGTGATAGCCACTACGTCAGGGTTGGAGGAGACGTAGTAGACAGGCAGGCCATTGGCCGTAGTGGCCTCGAAGGGCTTGATGGGGTCACCGTAGCTGAGGGTGTTTGTGCTCTGGAGATCCCAGGTGATGGAGGCCTTAGGCACTACGGTGAGCGTGTAGAAGGACCTATCGCGCTTATTCTGGGCTAGGACCTCGAGCACGGCTTTCGAGGAGGAGAGATCGATGGTTGCGCCCGTGGTAGCCACAGGCTTGCCATTCACAGCGAGGGTGGCATTGTCAGAAATCGACGCAGTAAACGGCACAGCCGACAAATCAACTGGAGCAGTATAGGAGGCCAGCATGTTACTTGCCACTGTGACGTTCTCCACACTAGAGCCAAAGGTGAGCTGCAAGCTTTTGAGTTCGGCCTCGCTGGAGCTGAGACCTATCTCGGGCTTGAGAGTGAGGTTAACTTGCTTCCCTGTTGCTGACCAGCCAGGCCATTGGGCAGTGAGCGTGTAGGTGGCCCCTGCCTTTGGCAGCTGGGGTTTGGTGTTCGTCACGTTGTTTTTGCTTGCATCGAGCACCTTCGTGCCATAGTAGTATGGAGAGAAGGTGAGCCCCGCTTGGTTATTCGTGAAAATGGCATCATCGGCCAGCTCCACGGTCCAAGTATTGCCCTCCTTGATCCACTGTGGGTTTGTAACGCCCTCAATGGCCACGTGGAGCAATGAGGGATCAGCCTCCTTCACCCAGGCGGACAACTCGCCACTGACGGCCATGTTGGTCAGGTTGGCCATGCTGGTTGCGCCATCGTTCACAGCCGTAGCCGCGCAGTAGTCACCCTCATTGAAGGACATATTGACCAGCAGGCCCGCAGTGGAGGATGGCAGGTGGCTAAAGATATTGTCGGCTACCTCCTTCGCGGTGCGGGTGATATTCCAGACCCTCACCTCATCCATGAGGCCGTTGAATTGCCTGTCGAGCTTATCTGAATTGCCCACGTAGAGCGGCTTGCCGGCATTGCTAAAGCTTCCGGACTTGGGGTCGCCTTTAAGCGTAAGCGCGACTTGCTGACCGTTGAGGGAGAGGATGGGCTGCTTAGTGTTGCCATCGACCACCACGGCCACATGCGTCCATGCGTTGAGCGTGATGCTATTGGCATCGGACATGTAGTTGCCCGCAGGCGTGGCGACAATAAGCGCATGGGCATTGGTGTAGAATCCTGGCTCGCCGTTGAGGAATATGTTCACGTCTTTCCCTGAGAATATGCGTCCAAACCCCACGGAGCTGTAAGAGCCATAGGTGCGTGGGCAAATCCAGGCCTCGTAGGTGGCGCTGGAGAGGTTGGACTCGGTGAGCTGCGGGAAGTCGACATCGAGCCTATCGTCTTGCCCATCGAAGGCGAGGAAGTAGGAGACTCCGGGCTGCACGGGCCTAGGTCGCCCGACAGTGAGGGTGAATTTGTTGTCGTCGGGGTTGATATCGTCCTTGAGTGTCACCTCAACATCGACGGTACGCTCCCCATAGGCATCGTTTGGCAGGGCAGCCGAGAGGTCGAAGTTTTTCTCCTGGCCTGGAGCGAGATTGACCGTCAGGGTTTGTGTAACCGCTGGTTTGTTGTCGATAACCGTCTTCACGTTGACCTTTTCAATCGTGGCCACGGCGCTATTGCGCAGGGTCAGCACGACGTGCCCATCGGCGGCCAAGGCCAGCCCCATGACGGCGATGTCCACAGGCTCGGTGGGCAGGATGTGGATAGTGTAATCCTCAGACTCCCCACCATGCTTTTCGCCATGCATGTCGGGGGCCAGATCGGGAACATTGTTAGCCGCAATGATGCGGATATGGTACTTCCCAGGCTTCACGGTAGAAGGCAGCGTCACGGGGATAGTCAGCGTGCCCTCCTTATCGGAAGAGGTGGGCGAGGCGACCATCTCGCCGAGCTTGGTGGAATATTTGAGCTGATTGTCCCAGTCGGCCCAGGCTATCACCTTGACCTCCTTATCGTAGAATTTAGTTATGGTTTCCCTGTGCCAAGTGACCACGAGGTCGAACTTGCCCTCGTTGACGCTCTGGTAGACGGGGAAGGCGACATCACGGTAGAAGCTGGTGTGGCGCGGACGTGGGTAGTCCACATAGTCTGAGGCATGCTGTTTCTGGCCTACCTTGACGTTGGTGATTTGGATGTTGTCGTGCAGGAAATATCCTTCGAAGATGCACTTAGGGTAGTCGTCGTAGAATAGCTCGTAGGGGCGCTTATCTGAAGATGCGTAATAGCGCATTTCCTTGATGTAGTTGTCGTCCAGCACGGGATCATCGCCCTGATCAGAAGAGGCTATTACGATGGCGCCGACCATGTAGACTGCGGGTTTACGTGGCAGGACATAGTCGGTATGGACGGTGACCTCGTGGGGCCCCTTGGTCAGGTTGGCTGGCTGATTCTTGGTGCTGTAGGAGACCGAGGCGGCTAGCTCGCCATCGATGGTATAGCCGACCGCCACCTCGTTGAGGCCATCGCAGTTGACTGTGTAGCTGATGTTCACCTGGGGCTTGCCGTCGACCACTGGCTCTTGCACGGAGACACTATTAATGGAGACAAGGTTGTTTCCACCTTGTGGTAGCGTGGCATCGGTGGTCTGCCAGGCATGGCCAAAGAAACCAGGGGCAGACTTGTCGGTAAGCGAGTAGAACTTCACGAGCAGCTTTTTGCCCGCGGGGGCCACGAGCTGCATAGGCTTAGCCAGCGTCCCTTGGCCCACGAAGATGGGTTTTTTATCGTTCTCGATGGTGACCTCGAGTTTCTGCCCATTGTTGAGTTTGAGGGTTTCAATCTCAAGGACAACCCGGGCCTCGGGGTCGGCTGGGCCGATGTTTACCGAGTAGTTCTTTGTCTTTTTCTCGTAGGTGAAATTGCCGTTGGGGCCGCCGTTGTCGCAGAAAATGCGTTTGTCGGCCTGCACGAGTTCTTCCACAGTGTTTTTCTGTGGGATAATCATGCCCGAGAGGTTGGTGACGATGGCCTTGCGCAGCTGGTGTTCGGTGTCTTTGTTCTGGTCAACAGCCACGGTGGCCGAGAGTTGGTAGGTGATCCCGGGGGTGGAGAAGTCAAATCCAGTGATTTGCTGTGCGTCGTAGGTGGTAGTAGCGGGGATAGTGATGTTGGTGAGCAGCTTGGTCTTCTCCTGGCCATCAGCGGATGCGACCTTGATGGTTGCACTGCCCTCAAAGGGTTCGAGGGCATAGTTCCTAATCTTCACCGAGACGCTCTCGTTGTTTCCCAGCTTGGCACTGTGAGCCGGTGGTATAATTGCAGCCACACCTATCTTTACCTCGCCCACATTGCTCTGGATGAAGTTGACATTGCCGATCAGCATTTCGTCGGTGGATTTGCCATTGCCGCCTTTCACCACCAGCTCGAGGTCGAGGTAGATCGTCTTACCTGCGTAGGGAGATAGATCCCAAGTGGGCAACGCAGCCCCATAGTTGCCGTCAGGCTTCAAGAATGGCATCACCACTGGGCTTGTTTGGCCCTGAGGTATAAGCGGTGAGCGAGTACCGCCCAGCGATTCAGAGACCATGAGCCGGGCCTGGGCTATGCCGTCATTACTACAGGGCGCCAGAACCATCGGGATTTTACAAACTATGTTTGGCGTGACCTTGGACAAATCCACGCAGAAGCTCGCGCGAGTGACGTAGTCAGTGTGTTCAAAGGGGTCATTGGAGGTAGAGCCCTTGTCCCAGAAGTCGGCGCCATCGCTGTAGGCTTTAATGGCGATATAGCCACCTGTTACTTTCCCGCTGGCTATATTCTTTGGGAAGACTAGGAGCGAATAGCCATTTCCTGGAGTCCACTCTACCCGCTTGCTGACGGGGAAGTCTGCCGAGCCGAGTGGGATAGGACGAACGTACTCTGCGTAGAGGGCCCGAGAGACCAGACCTGGGAAGTCATCAAAGATAGGCTGTAGGGCCACCATGCTCCCTGGAGGACAGGCGGTGGCGTCGCCCGTATAGCTCAGGGCTGAGGCAGGTAGGGTTGCGAGTTCAGCCCGTTGGCCTGTGGTAGGAACGACCTTATAGACCTTGTATTCTTTCACGGGCATCTTGAGTTCAGACCATGAGAGCTCGAACTTATCCGAGCCCACCAGCGGGAGCAGTTTGACCGATTTAGGGCGAGCGGAGAGCTTGAATGTGGCGTCGCTTACATCGAAGTTTGTTCCTTGCACGATGCGCAGGAGGGCACTCTGGCTCACCTTGGCCGTGTCGTAGAGCGCTTTCGAGTCCTTGTAGGGCAACATTTCCAGCTTGCCGCTGGCGGGTTTTTCCACCGTGCAGAGCTTGGAGAAGCTTTTGCCACCATCGTAGGAGACCTCGATGTTGAGCGGCAGGTGGCTTAGTGCGCCCTGCCAGCGGATGAGCGACAGGTCCATCACATTGATCTCCTCGCCCCCATTGGGATAGAGTATCCTAAGCGCATTGGGATATACATACTCCCAGGAGAGCGAGTAGTCGACACTCTCGGAGAGGACACGGGAGCCAGTGACCTTGACGGTCAATGGCCCAGCTTGTGGATTTGGAATGTAGACCTGTTCCTGGACGTTGAGGTGGTCCTCACCCGTGGTAGCGGGGCTTGTAGGGTTGGCGGGGTCGAGGATGTAGGGGCGGAAGACCCTGTTACCCCGCACGGTGAGGTCGAGGTCGTCGATGAGGTCGCTCGCAGGCCCTTGGCCCGGCGCATCGTGCCAGACGAGCATCACCTTTAAGCCAGCTACGCCCTCTGGCACGTTGATCGTGTGGTCCTTCACCTCACCCTGCGAGACCTTCCCCTCGGCGAATCGCTTCTCTTTAATCAGGTTGGCGGCAGCCACACCATCGGCCACGCCATAGCCATATTGGAAGTCGGGGCCCACGCGCCCTTTGTCCCGCGCAGTGTTGAGCAGGGCATTTTTAATCACAATGAATTTAGGGTTGCTGCCGGCGTTCTCAGCCCTGTAGAGCTGATAGAGCTGCGCCGTAAGACCCGAGATGGAGGGACACGCCATGGAGGTGCCCGACATGAAGTCGTAGCCGTTGTTATAGACCGTGGAGTAGACCTGGTCTCCCTGTGCGCACAGGGAAGGGATGAGACGCCCATCGGGCGCGGGGCCCCATGAGCTAAAACTCGTCATACGCTCGGCGGCATCCAAGGCGCCCACCGTGATGATGTTTTTCGAGACCCGCGTGGCGGTGTAGTAGCCTCCACGCGCCGTGCAATCATTCTGGTAGTTACCGGCCGCATAGATGTGGGCCATTTCTGGGTGGAGCAAGGAAAGCTTATCGATCTCCTTGGCCCCGTAGTCGTAGCGGTAATTCTTTTTTGGATCGTTGCAGGCTGTCTTGGAGATACCCCGTCCATAGGAGTTCTGCGTGAGGATGCACTTGAACTTCGTGAAGGCCAAGGCCATTTTGCCCTGCGTGTTGCCGGAGTTGAAGTTCCAGGTGTAGAGCTCGGCCTCTGGCGCCATCCCCTTAGCCTTGGGATCTAGGACACCCGCCCCGGCCACCGTGCCAGCCACATGCTGGCCGTGGTCGCTATCGTTAGTATGTTCCTGCCAGTGGAGACGATTCCCTAAGTCTGGATGGGGGTACACATTCCCATCGAAGATGGCCACATTCACCCCTCGCCCCGTAAGCGCAGGCTTGCCCGGCAGGGTCGACTGCAGATAGCGTGCGCCAATCATGGCCGCTCCCGTTTCGTTCATAAGCTCTTCGGGCGCAGGGATATAGCACACCCACTGGAGCTTTGACCAAGAGGCCAGGGCCCTCAGCTTAGCCAACGGCAACTCCAGCCACCCCGAATGGAGCGGCTCGTTGTAGAAAAGCACAGTGCAGCCCAATGGACGGGCCAGCTCTGCGAGGGCATCCCCCGTAGTGCCAGGAGCCAGCTCCACCCCCACCTTGGCCACCCCGGTGCGCACCTTGGCCCATTCAGGAGTTTGACCCAGCAGGAGCTCCGGTTGCACTTTTTGCTGCCATGTTGTCTCCACAGGCGCCAGCTGCAACGAAACGCCCCCGCGCATATGCGGCAAGGAGAAGAGCTGTTGGCCCTGTCCATCGCGCTCTTGACGGAGCTTCTCGAGTGCCCCCTCAGGCACTTTAGCCCAATAGACTACGGCCTCGCCCTCCATGGCGCGAAAGCCCTGTAGCACTATGCCCACCCTCGCCAAGGCCGCACGATCGGCCTTGGTGGGTATACGTTGTAACCGCAATGCCGTAACGGGGGCCTCGAAGTTGCCCTCACGTTCAGACTGCGCACGCAGCCCCACTATCGGCGTGAGCGATAGCAGCAACACCAGCAGCCACGCCCGCAACCAGATACCACCATGAAGTACACTCAAACTCATCTTACTAGCCGTTTTTTTCTGGGCAACCACTTACCGTGCCCGTCCCTGGCAAATATAGGGCATCTGCCTAAAATAGTCACACTTTCTAGGGATGTAGGGTGTTAAATAATACTACAGCCTTCATTCATAGAAAGTTACAATGACAATAAAAGTTTATAGGGATGGCTAGACAAGGAGACAAAACAGACTCAGAGAGCATAGGGAAAGCACCATGAAGCAAAAACAAATATCCGAAGCGTGTAAACTACAAGATGGTAGGTATTGCGAGCGTACTGCCGCAATGCGCAGCGGCAAGTGCTACTCTACGCCAGGAAGAATAAGGGTGTTCCCATGCTATACTTCCAACAGCGCAGGAAGTAGCCAAAAGACGAGCCTCTCGCCTATGCAGGCATCAAGAGCAACGTGGAGAGTCCACCTGCGCGGCCAGCAAATCAGCCACGCCCTACTGCACGCCAGGAAAGACCTTGGGGATTAGTATGGGGGAATAAAAAGGGGGGAGCACCCACAACCCCAAGGACGACAAAGATGCTCGCCCCGGGGCGCTCCAGGCACGGGCGGCGCGGTCAGCACACCAGGGCCGCCACGCCCTACTGCACGCCAGATAAGACCTTGGGACAGGTAGGGGAAAAGAAAAAGGGGAAGCACCCACACCCCAAAGGACGACAAGGGTACACGCCGCGGACACCCCAGGCCAGGGCACCACGGTGAGCACGCCGAGGCCGCTACACACTCTGCTCACTAGGAAAGAGCTTGGGGCTTAGTATGGGGGAATAAAAAGGGAGGAGCACCCACACCCCAAGTCCAACAAAGGTACACGCCTCGGGTACTCCAGTCCCAGGCGCCGGTCAGCATGCCGAGGCCGCCACGCCCTACTGCACGCCAGGAAAGACCTTGGGGCTGGTAGGGAAAAAGAAAAAGGGGGAGTCCTCACAACCCCAAGTCCGACAAAGGTGCACGCCTCGGGATACCCCAGACCCAGGCGCCGCGGTCAGCATGCCGAAGCCGCCACGCCCTCTGCTCACTAGGAAAGACCTTGGGGCTGGTAGGGGGAAAAGGGGGAAGCAACCACAACCC
>CAMXWF010000025.1 GCA_947252645.1 uncultured Bacteroidia bacterium | reverse complement strand
CTTTGCGTTTGGACTAGGACTTAAAAACGCAAGGGAAATGGACAGCACAGGCGCGGTAGGCGGGGGTTACCAGGCGGTCGGGGAACTCCCCATCGTGGAGGTTGTAGAGCATTTCGGAGGCCGCAAGGTTTCGCTCAAAGGGGAAAAAGGGCAATGCCTTTGCCCGCTACATGAAGACAAGCGCCCCTCGTTCAGCGTGGATACGGCAAAGAATGCCTGGTACTGCTTCAGTTGCGGCAAGGGCGGTGGCCCTGTGCAGTTCGTGATGGAGCAGTTGGGTTGCGACTGGCAGGAAGCCGTGCGGGCCCTCGCAACGTGGCGGAACATTCCCCTCACGGGGAATCGCAACACGGAGCAAGAGCGCCAGGCCATGGAAGAGCAGCAGGAGTACCGCAAGGCCTTCACCGAGCTTTCGCAGTACTTCCACACGCAGCTACTCACCGCGACCGGTGCGGAGGAGGCCAGGCAGTACGTGTTGCAACGCTGGGGGTCTCTAGACGTAGCCAAGTACTGGCAGCTTGGCTATTGCCCTAACATAGAGACCCGCGACTACCTACAGGTAGTTGATCCCATGTGCGCACGGAAGGAAGTAGCGGAGGCGTTGCTGGTCAACTGCCACGGTTTGCGTGGCCGCTTGGTGTTTCCCATCAGCGACCGCTGGGGCCGCGTGTGCGGTTTCTCTGGCCGCGCGCTACCAGGTAGCGCATCGAGTGCCAAGTACTGGAACTCCCCTACAAGTGCAATCTTCCACAAGGGGGAGCTACTGTACGGGCTACAGAAGGCGAGCAAGTCGATAAAGGAGACAGGGCACGTGTACCTGGTGGAAGGGTACGCGGACTGCATACGCCTTCACAGTATCGGAGTGACTAACAGCGTGGCGCGCATGGGGACCGCGCTAACGGATTCCCAAGCCAAGACGCTACAGGCCCTGGCGAACGATGTCATCATCATCCCCGACAGCGACAAGGCAGGAATGCAGTCGCTTAAGGTGATGGCATGGCAGCTACTGACCATGGGCGTCCCCGTGTCGTATATCAATTTGCCCCTTGGCCCTGAGAAAAACGACGCCGATAGCCTGTTTACCTCCTTGGAAGTCTTCACGCGCTACGCCAAGGAGAGCTGCCGTGACTACTACCTCGAGTACTACAAGTTCGTACTGTCGGAGCAACACCCAGGCACGCGCTATAAGAAGCTACAAGAGCTTTGGACTCTCTACAGCGGGCTACCAGCCTCTGTGCAGCAGGTGTATGGGAATCTGCAGCGTCCTCCTTCTCCTGTTGGAATGGACAACGTGTCGGTGGCCAACCGCTACTACTGCCTACTGAGCAACGACGCGCGGCTTGGTAAGCAGATGCAAAGCCACTACGTGATGGAGGAGTCCGTGCTGGGGGCCCTTCTAACCGATGGGAATCTCTACCCCGAGGTATCCCATTTGCTACAACCAGAGTTATTCTGCGACCCGTACTACCGCGAAATCTACAAAACCATTGGTGACCTTGGGGAGCTTGGCTACAAGACGGATAGCCTGTCGGTGGAGCACGCCGTGGTCAACTCCAAGAGCGGCGTGCTTGCGCACTACAACTACATTGAGACGGCACGCGTACTCAACTCGCTAAAGATTGCGAGTAGGGAGAAGCCCGCGGATAGCCTCTACACGCACATCGAGGCGTTGGCCCGTGATTGGAAGCATGGGCAACTACAGCAGTACGCGCGGGCATTGGGCCCCGAGCTGGCGAGCATGGGCCCCCTGGCGAGTACGCAGGAGCTACAGGAGAAAATCCTGGACCCGCTGGAGCAAATCATACTCAGAGAGCAGGAACTCCGTGCGCTTACGATGGAGGAGGCGACGGAGCGCGAGTACGGTTTGCTACAGGCAGAGTGGGAAGCCGTGGCCCGGCGTGAGTACCCGCGGCGTGCCTACAGCAATTATCCCACGTTGGATTTTCTCACGCAGGGTTGGCGTGGAGGTAACATGGTGGTAATCGCCGCACGTCCGAGTATAGGGAAGACAGCATTTGCCCTGAATATAGCCTACAACCTTGCCGAGCAGTTGTACGCACGGCAGGACTATTCCCCGCTGCTATTCTTCTCGCTGGAGATGACGCAGGGCGAGATGTTGCGGCGGCTTTGGTCGCTGCATAGCAATCTGAACATAAGCCTTCAGACTCCACCGTCAGAGCAATCTAGGATTGCGGATGCCGCAATGCACACCAAACAGCTAAATTTACAGTTCATCGACAGGACAAACCGAATCACCGATATTGTGGCCAAGGCACGGAGGGCGAGTCGCCGCAAGTCGCTAGGAGCCGTGTTCGTGGATTACCTACAGCTGGTTCGCTCGAACATCACCTCGAAGAATGCGACGCGGGAGCAGGAGGTAGGGAACACATCAAGGGCCCTCAAGGAGCTAGCCCAAGAGCTCGATGTGCCAGTGTTCGTGCTTTCACAGCTCAACCGTGCGGTGGAGAACACGAACAGTCGACGCCCCACACTGGCGCACTTGCGGGAGAGCGGGGCCATAGAGCAGGACGCAGACATGGTGATTATGCTACATAGCGAGGAGCGCGTGAAGCATACGCTATACCCCGACCGCACGGATACGCAGGGGAAGATAGAGGCGTACATAGAGAAGTCGCGCAATGGCCGCTTGGGTAGCGTGTTCTTTGATTTCTATGGTCCTACGATGCGGTTTGTCGAGGAGAACCCGCAAGTGGATCACAACATCCCCTGATTAGTCCCAGGGGTTTTGAGCTGGCGAGTCGTTTGGCGTTTGGCGACTCGCCAGCGTTTTTTATGCTTGGGAAATCCTGTTGTTGACAGCGGATGTTCGTTGATTACGGGCGGTCGCAGCTAATGTATTCTATCCTTAAAATAATCAATCATGGCCTTGTTGTCGATTATTACGCCTCGGAATTAGTTGGGGTATTTATGCTGGATTCATAGAGCTTACAGATAACCAATTTGAGGAAATACTTAAATTAGGAGATGTCAATGAATATATTGTTATCAATTAAGCCTGAGTTTGTTAAGGACATTTTTGAAGGGGAGAAGCTCTTTGAATATAGGAGGTCTATTTTTAAAAGGGCTGATATTTCTAAAGTCGTAGTCTACGCTACGATGCCCATTGGAAAAATTGTCGGCGAGTTTCGGATTGGACGGATTATTGAAGACTCTCCTCAAGAGATTTGGCGTAAAACCTCTAAAGTCTCTGGCCTTTCAAAAAAACGCTTTGATAAGTATTATGAAGGGAAGAAAACTGGCTTTGCCCTGCAAATTACAGAACCACGCTTGTACGAAAAACCAATTGATCCTAGGATTCATAATGAGACATTTGTCCCTCCTCAGTCTTTTCGATATATAGAAGAGTGCAGTTTTGAATTGTTAAAACTCAAGTGAACTCATCCTATATGCCAACTAACACATCGCCACGAGTGTAGTCAATTAAAGGTGGTGGTCCATCAGCTCCCCTGTTGTTGACAGCGGATGTTCGTTGATTACGGGCGGTCGCAGCTAATGTATTCTATCCTTAAAATAATCAATCATGGCCTTGTTGTCGATTATTACGCCTCGGCCTTTTTGGGGAGTTGTGGCCCACGGTGTTTCATAGTGCGTCATGGTAACTAGGGTAGGGGCAGAGTATCGGTTGAAGGTTTCGTATATCATTGAGAACAGCCGTTCCTCTTCATTAGATTTGAGTTTAAGCTCCTTGCCTTCAGCTTCAACATCAATGGCAGACTTCCCGTATTTCTTAAATATCTCGTAAACACTGGGAATCACAGGGCTATATTCCCAGGCCTCCACCTGTTCATTGAACAGCGGTTTTTTATGGAATCCCAACCAGTACCCCTGTAGGTAGAAGAGTAGTTTTTGTAGTTTGAGGTTAGTGATGGCGTCGCCTTTATCCACATCGGTATTGGCGATGACCTTGCGGGCAATGTCGATAGCGTTGTACATGGTTCACGGAGCCGTCCCAGGACTACAGCAGTCGCTTTGAAAAGTAGTCAATCATGCTTTCATCCGGGATGGCTTGCCCTCTCCCCTTGCCCTTTGTAGTGGCCCACGGCGTTTCATTGTGAGTCATAGAGACCAGGAATGAAGCAGAGTACATGCTAAAAGCCTTGTATATGTTCTTAAAGTACTGTTCCTGCTCTTTGTTCTCCAATGCTAGCTCTTTCCCCTCCTTGGCAACAGGTATGGCCTCTTTCCCATACCGTTTGAAGGTTTCGTAGACG
Source organism: uncultured Bacteroidia bacterium (assembly GCA_947252645.1). Classification (GTDB taxonomy): domain Bacteria; phylum Bacteroidota; class Bacteroidia; order Bacteroidales; family CAJPTX01; genus Bacteroides_D. Next base: position 6,727 of record CAMXWF010000025.1, on the reverse strand, counting down.
CTAGGAACTACAGGACCATATCTCCAGGCCTCCACCTGTTCGTTGAACAGCGGTTTTTGATAGAACCCCAACCAGTACCCCTGTAGGTAGTAGAGTAGTTTTTGTAGTTTGAGGTTAGTGATGGCGTCGCCTTTATCCACATCGGTATTGGCGATGACCTTGCGGGCAATGTCGATAGCGTTGTACATGGTGAGTCCCCTTCCTCTTTTGCGGGGAAGGTATACAAAGGTAGCGAAAGCGGTTGACTTCTCGACTTGTTTTTGGAGATGCAAGCCTTGTGAAATCATCGAATCCACCGTACCAGCAAACCGCATAAAACCCTTTTGAACTGTACGTGAATATCTAAAAATTGCGATTAGTTTTCTTGTTTGCCTGTAGTTCCTACTTTTGCCGTCAAGCAACGAGGTAGGATGAACGGCAAGCGGGCAGGCTATCTGTTTTTTGGTATCAGCGCAGCGTGCGTACTGCTGCTCGTGGCCAGCAAGGCCAAGGGCCTAGCGCGCATGGCGAATCGTTTGAGCTTTCAGATAATCCCCGACTTCAACCGACTTGGCTTCGATAAGCAGACGCAGTCGGTGACCGTGCCCTTCCGAGTGGCGGTGAGCAATCGTAGCCCAGAGCGTCCCACACTTCGCATCAACAGCGCACGAGTCATCAGCAACGGTCGCACGATAGGCGATGTGCGCGCGTCGCAGGGCAGAGACCTTGTGACCATTCTTCCCTACGACACCACCAGCGTCCCCGTGGAGATGTCCTTTCCCCTCACACAGCTTGCCAGCATGGGAGTAATCGAACCCATGCAGGGCGCGGTCAATAACCTATTCCGTGGCGGCTTTGACTGGAAGACCTTCTGGAGCAGCCTCAAGGATTCCTTCCGAGACAAGTTCCGGCAGCTTATGCAGCAGCTCAGCGTCCGTTTGGATGTAGAGGTAGACAGCGTGAGCATGGCGGAGGTCATACCGATAGGCCGCGAAGCGAGCAGCGTTGGCTACCTTGGACTAGTGGCCAGGGTAGACAGACCGATAGGCCCGCTCAGCGATTACGCGAAGTACCTGCCCCCGGCGAGCGCGCTCAAGCATACGGACCCCGAAGTGCTATACGGCACGACAGGGCAGACCGCGGAGCTAATTCGCCAACTTGCCAAGAGCCACAAGTGGGAGACAGCGAAACTCGCGCGGTCGTTGGTAGGTCGTAGCCTCAACGACACACTGAGTCGGATTTACCATTTTGTTTACCGCTACATCAAGTACGAGAAGGATGCCCCCGGGCGCGAGGAAGTCCGACTACCCCTACGAACCCTCTATGACCAAAAAGGCGATTGCGACTGCTTCTCCACACTGATAGCCTCAATCCTGGAGAATCTCTCAATACCCTACAAGGTACGCCTTGCAGCCTACCGCGGGAGGCCGTACTTCCAGCATGTTTACATCATTGTTCCGAGCAAAGCCGCAGGGCCCCGCGGCTACTACGTGGTAGATCCCGTGGTGGAAGGGTACAACAACGAGGAGCCCTACAGCAACCATAAAGACTACTAGCGATGGAAGGGAAGCTACCGATACATGTGTTGAATGGTCCAGATGACGGCGTGGGAATGATGGACGCAAGCTCCATCATGGACCTAGTGGGCAGCGGAGTAAAGATAGCCGGCGATGCGGTTACCAAGGGAATGGAGAGCTGGTCAATCTATGACCAGAACAAGCGGGCCAAGGAGCAGGAGGCGTGGGAGCGCGACTTCAAGCAGAAGCAAGCGGAACGGCAGCGCAAGATGGAGGAAGAGGACCGCGAGTTCAATCGACAGATGCAGCAGCTTATAGCCAGCAGGACCGCAGCGCCTGCACCGCAGGCCCCCCCGATGCCGTACCCGATGCCCGTTCAGGCCCCCGCGAGCGGCAACAAGGTAAAACTACTGCTGATACTTGGCGGCGTTGCCGCGCTGGGTCTATTGGCCTACGTAGCCCTACGAAAGCCACACAGCGCAAGCCGGTAGATAGATAGCGTGCAACCATGGCACTTGACGGACTAGACCAAGCGTACCAAGACCTCGGCTACATCTGTGACGGAGGTAGTCTAGGACTTGCGGGCGACATGAAGGACAACCCCAACCTCACCCCGGAGGAGAACGACTTCGCGCGGTGGCATGAGGAGTTGAGCCGTTCAGCCAAGCGCTTTACCGCGGCGACGTCAGATTACATCAAGCGAGAAGGCGGCGGCGGTGCCGTGGGTCAGTTCGTTGCGGACAAACAGCTAACGCAGTTCTGCGATTACGCGGTGAAGCACTGGGACCACGATATCGACGGGGCCCTCGACACCATCAAGGCCAAAGAAGCCGAGCTGATGATAAAAGGTCGCTACAATGACCTGGACTCCAACGCGACGGCGATGGGTTTGAAGACGGTGACACCCGTTAAGGGCCTTCGTGGAGCGTTGTTTGGCGATGAGCTAGAGGCCGCAGTACATCACGACAGGACCGAGCAGTTGATGGGATTGGGTAACCCGCTTACCAAGGAAGAGGACAGCGCCTTTGAGCGGGAGCTGGATTCCTGGGATAATCCGAAGGAGCTACTGGGTACACTTAGCGCGCTGGGAATGGTCACCGATGACGGTGTTAATATCCTGGTAGACCTTGGGAAAATTGACCCGTACGAAGACGTATACGTATTCAGTCGCAACCTGCTAGGCCTCGCGGGGGCCAGTTCCTACGATCAGGAGACGCAGCGATTGGCCGCGCTAGCGCGCGAAATCAACACGCACGGCGGACTCACGAACTACCTAAAGACGCTACCAGATGTATACGGGGAGTTCAAAGGGTACGGCGTGGGTGCCCTGGGAAGCTGGGGTAGCTTTTGGCGGAAGGTAGGGCGCGGATTCAAGAGCTTTGGCAACAAGTGCAAGCAAGCCTTCCGTAGGGCAGGTAACTGGGTAAAGCGGACGGCGAGGCGAGCAGGACGCTGGGTAAAGCATACCGCGCGCAAGATAGGGGCCAAGGTCAAGCAAGCCGCGCGATGGGTAGGCAATAAGGCCAAGGGTATATTCCAGAACATAGGGAAAGCACTTAGGAAGACCGTAACGTGGATAAAGAACGGCGTAACCTACATATGGGATAAGACCAAGGGCTTTTTTATCAAAGTAGGCAACGCGCTCAAGCGTGTAGCGAACAAGGTGTGGGAGGCCCTCAAGAAGTTTGGGAAGCGGATAGGCGAGATACTCAAGAAGTGGGGGGCCCGAATCAATCCGAAGAACATCATTGTGCGTTGCACGATGCTGCGCAAAGTTCGCAAGAACGAGGGCGAGATGGCAACGGGTTGCTACTGGGGCACCATGAGCTTTGAGAAGGCGAAGCAGACAGGTTGCCCCAACCGTGCCACATGGTCCCAATGCAAGAAGGCCTACGAAGGTCGGTGGAAGGAGAAAGGGCAGGACAAGAAGGGCCTCCTGCTGGTGTTCCAGGATTACGCGGGGTATGAGACCAAGCTCAAGGAGGCGATACGAGTAGGCGTACGGAAGTCTGCCGGCAAGGTGAAGATGCCGTACGTGGCCCCCAAGCCAGTCACCGAGACCGAGATGGAGCGTTCTTGGAACAACGAGAAGCGCCAGATGAAGGAGACCGAGCTACAGGCAGCGGAGGCCAAGCGGATAGCGGCTATCGAGGAGAAGGGCGCGCATGGTTTGGGCGAGCTGGTTACGCTCATCATATCTCTTATCATAGCGATAATCAACCTCATCATTGCCATCATCAAGCTGGTCCAATCCGTCAAGCTACAGAAGTTCCAGCAGCAGCAGCATAACCAGCAGCGGAAGGAAGACCTAGAGGACCGGAAACACCGCGAATCCTTGGAGGACAAGGCCAACGAAGAGCTCAAGAAGCGCCGTAAGGAGAAGAAGGAAGAGCTCACGCAAGCGATACAGCTACAGGACCCCGAGCTCTACTACGAGAAGCGTCCCAACGGGAAGGGTGGCTATGATATCGTTGACAAGAAGACTGGGAAAGCGATCTACACCAATCTGAGCGAGCAGAAGGCATCCGAGGTGATGAAGTCGACGCAGCAGCGGCAGCAGGAGGCGCAGCGGCAAGTGCTGGCACGGCGCATGGCAGTAGCGAAAGCCGCAACCGAGGTGAAGAAGAAGGCCCAGGCGACCATGTTGTGGATGGCAGGAGGCGTTGTGGCGGCGTCGCTGGTGGCAGCAGTCATAATCAGCAAGAGGCGAGCGCAACAGCGGCAATTACAAACGATATAAAGGAAACAGAACATGGTAGACGGAATAACAGGCGAATTGGCCTACCCTGGGACCCTTGGCGTGGAGGGCGTTGGAGCTCTCGATGGCAAGGTTTCGGAATTTCTTAAGCGACACAAGAAGCCTATACTCATAGGAGCAGGTGTGCTGGCGGTAGGCATTGGGACTTACTTTCTGATAAAGTACAACAAGAAAAGCGCAAGCGTTACCAGCAGGACCACCACGACGAGGCAGCGAACAGGTGTGAGTGGAGTAGGCAGGACTCGCCGGCGTGCGGCTTCACGTAGCCGGAGAAGGCGCTACAACGTGGTACGTATTGGGTAGACCTCTAGAACAACACGAAAAGACAACAGGGAAAATGGCAACAAGGAAACGAACCAACCGACGCAGGGCCACGAATAGCCTCACGGTTGGGAACATAATGGACGAGAGCAAACAGGCCGGCGTATTCATGCTGGGTATGCTTCTTGGCACGAAAGTCAACGATATCATACGCAAGAATCAGGGTGGTGTGTCAGGCCTCCTTGGTTTGGATGGCCCCAGTCGCAACGTACTTGCCCCGGCGTTGACCACGGCGGCAGGGCTAGTGCTGAGTGCCACCTCACGTAGCAATAGGACCATGCGCTCAATAGGCTACGGAATGGCAGCGACTGGCGGCGCGCTGGTGGTGCAGGGCGCAACAGGGTTGAAGCTGTTGCCAGAGCCCACCACGGGTACCAGCGGGCTAGGTTACCTGATGGATGAGCTACCCGAGCCGAGCGTTGCTGGGGCCCTTGGGAGCGGTAGCAAGTTCGTGGAGGATACATACGGCAACCTCTACGATGGCGCCACGGGCGACCAGGTAGCCGTTGCAGGCCTTGAGGGCGAGGCGGCGATGATGGATGAGAACGGCAATCTCTACGATGCATCGGGGAATCAGATTAACGGTTTCACCGAGGGGAATGGACAGTCGGATAGCGAGGGGAACAACATCCCCGGTATCGGTTCCCTCGACGGCGATAACGTGGATAACATCCCAGGCATTGGCGCCGGCGTGGACGATTTCGACGAGGACGACTACAACTCAATCTCTGGCGTTGACGGCGGTTTGGACAAGTACGAGCTGGAGATGTAAGGTAGAACAGAACAGAACAAGAAAGAAAGAAAGAAGAAAAAATGGCTAAGCTAATCAACGTAACAAAGGACATCACGGCCACGGCGGAAGCCACGGCGCGTTTGGATATGCTCACCCCCACGTTGCGCAACGCGATTGTTCAGAACAAGGTGGTGTGGCGTGACCAGGTGCTCTACGTAACGAAGAACATCGGAGCGCAGGTTCAGTCGGAGCTCTGTGTGGCCAACGACTCGAAGGTATTGGGCCTTTGCAACTTTGACCGTCGGCGCCTTGAGGCCAACACCTACTTCCTCATGGTGGGTATGCGACTCCTTGCCGGCACGAAGGACAGCAAGGGCGCGGACTGCGCGGACCCCTCAAAAGTCGTGTATGCGCCGCTAAGTGGTACGCTGCTTAACGGGGAGCTGGAGTTCAAGCTGGGCAACGTTACCATCTTCGACTCTCTGAGTCTTCGCAAGTTCGCGCAACACAACGATGAGGACCCCGGCTTCTACCGACTGGATAACCCCGTGATGATCATTGCGCAAACGGAGATAATCCCCACGATTAAGCTGGTGGAGAACACGGCGACCAACCTCTGCATCCGTTTTGAGATGGACGGGGTAATCACCGCGAAGAAGTAGACCGATTCATCACCGCGGGGGCCGTGGAGTAAACTTCAACCAACCATAACACACTCTCTCTCGCTCCACCCCCGCGGTGCTTTTTATTCCCCGGTGCGTTACTTGGATTCTTTGCGATGCTACAAGGCTTCCCGCAGTTTGTCAGCTGGCTTTTTGGGCTAGTGTTCATAGGCTTTATCAGTTTTTTTTGGTGGTGGCTTTCCCATGAAATCACCAAGCTCAACAAGAATCTGACCGGGCTAGAGGAAGCTATACAGACCATGCGCACGACGCAGACGAAGCTGGAGGTCAAGCTCGATGAGATTAACATACGCATCAATGAGCATCAAACCCAGATGGATAGCATACGGAGTAGCATCCAGGACATCTACGTGCGCTTTGGGAGGATAGACCACAAGTCCGTTGACTAGCAGGAAGGAGGAAGGCCAGCAATGCTGCACCAGTTCATGATGATAGTTCCCGTCACGGGGCACCCGTTCAGTACGTATGCTCCGCTAGACGCAGGCACGCTGCTGGATATGCAGGTGTTTGGTGTGCTAGATGGTTTTGTGGATAGCCTTCCGTTCTACTTGGACAACCGCACTTTTGGTCTGAAGATAGACGGAGTGGAAGTGCTACCAGAGAACTTCCCGCTGCGTTGGCTAATGGGGCCCCAGAGTCCCAGTCCAGACACCCGTGGTGCCTTGCGCTTCCCGTTGAACTGCCACGGGCGCGGCGCCAGGATTGAAGTTCGCTACAATGCCACCATGCCACCGTT
>CAMXWF010000024.1 GCA_947252645.1 uncultured Bacteroidia bacterium | reverse complement strand
AAGGACTACTATCCCGCGAGCGTGGACGTGACGATCGAGGAGAATAAGACCACCACGGCGATCGTGAAGCTGGTGAAGGTGCCCGCGGGGACCACGCCGAGCACGCCCACCCTGCACACGGTGACGGTGAAGGTGGAGCTTGCGGGTGCTGCTGGCACCCCCGTTGCGGGCGCGACGGTGAGGATCGGCACCCAGGCACCCGCGACCACCGGCCCGGACGGCCAGGTGACGGCCCAGCTGCCCAACGGCGCCTACCCGGTGGCGGTGCAGAAGGCCGGCTACAAGGAGGAAGCGCGTACGCCCGTTGGTCTGACCGTGGACGGGCAGGCCGTAGGAGCATCTATCGAAATCACCATAACCCTTGTGCCCAGTGTGCTAGACATCGGTCTGGATGCGCTCTACATCTTTGAGAAGGACACCTACACCTTTAAGGCCTACGAAGGTGATAGGTTGCTAAAACAGGACGTGGAATGGAGCGTAAAGGATGAGTCAGTAGCGAAGATTGACCCACCGGCCGAAGGTAGGGCTGTACTTACAGCCCTGAAGGTTGGTGCGACTACCTTGACGGCGTCTTATGGTGGGAGACAGGTTGTGTGCGCGGTATACGTTTTGAGCTACAACCGCGTTTCCCCGGTGGAGAGCGCACAACTTGCTGAGGCCTCCTGCTACCCAAATCCCTTCTCTACGGTGCTTTACCTCAAGGGCGTAGCGCAAGTGGCTCGCTATGAGATCTATTCGCCCCTAGGGCAGTTGGTCTATGGCGCTAAGGGCGATGGGATGCCAGAGTACCAGATCCAATGCCAGGGCTGGGCAGACGGCTTCTACCTCATCGTTCTCACCGACCATGAGGGCCATACCAAGGTGCTAAAGGCGGTTAAGCGGTAGTCTGGATTATCCTTTAGCCTATTAGTTTGCTGGTGCTAGGCTCGCGGGGTTACCCCAGCCTAGCACCAGTTTTTTTGCTGAATCCCCTAGCCTGCGCGATTTTCCCTACCTTTGGGGTAAAGTATGGGTGCGATGGACTTTTCAGAGTTGGTGCGTGCCAGTCGCACCTATCGTCGTTTTGACCACGCTGTACCAGTGAGCCACCAGCTCCTCGTGGAGCTAGTGGATTTGGCTCGTTTTGTTCCCTGTGGGATGAATTGCCAGCGGTTGCGTTTCTTGGTGTCTAACCAGGAGCCGCTCAACCGCCAGATATTCTCTCTGCTTCGTTTTGCAGCCCTGCTTAAGGATTGGCCGGGGCCTACAGAGCATGAGCGCCCTACGGCCTACATTGTTGTTTTGTCCGATGATTCCCGAGGCCCTGGGAGTCCGCACGATGTTGGCATAGCAGTTCAAACCATCATGCTGGGTGCTTGCGCCAAGGGTCTTGGTGGGTGCATTGTAGCGGCCTTTTCCAAGGCCGAACTGGCCGCCCTACTTGGTCTGCCACCGACCATAAGGCCAGAGCTGGTGCTTGCGCTGGGTAAGCCTGCGGAGAAGGTGGAGCTACGTCCCATGGATTCTGCTCACGGCTTCCACTATTGGCGTGAGGGCGCGCTGCACTGCGTGCCCAAAAGATCACTGGACGATACTCTCCTTGAACCTAATTCATCAAACCCATGAGGCTTGACAACGAGTCGCAGCGACAGCTAAAGGTGGCTCACCAGATCCTTAAGGACTTGAGCGAGATGTTTCAACGCAATGCAGCCTCCTATGCCCTAGGGCAGATGGTGTCCGTCACGCATGTTCGCATCAGCGCCGACCTCGCCTACGCCAAGGTATATCTAAGTGTTTTCCCTTCCGCTGCTGCCCAGTCAGTCATGTCGCACGTGGCTAAAATCAACAGCGAGTTGCGCTACGAGCTGGGGAAGCGTGTGCGCCACCAGCTGCGGATAGTGCCAGAGCTCGAGTTTGCCCTTGACGATTCCCTTGACTACGTGGAGCGCATTGAGACCCTCCTACAGCGGGACTCGGAACCTGATCATTCTCCAGAAGCTGAGTAGCCATGCTTGCTAGCTTGATTAGCTGGCTCACGCGCCATTTGCCCCGCCCTCTCTTGCAGCGTATGGCTGATGGTGGTGGTAAGCTTTTGGCACTTCTGCTCCGCGGGAGTCGCTACGAGGATAACTTCGACGGGCGTTGCTACCGCAGACTCCTGCCCTATGGGCGTATCCTCAAGCGGGAAAATGCCTTGGCACCCGGGAGTCTCTCCCTGGAGCGCCATCGCCTCATTTGGCTTTTTTTACAGCGGGAAATCAACCTGAGGGCATCGAGCTATGCGGTTCTCCACATGGCCCCCGAGCGTTGCCTTCAGCGCGCATTGCAAGCCATCCCAACCCTCCACTACGTGTCGGCCGACCTGGTTTCGCCCTGGGCTGCCGTACATTGCGATATCCAGGCACTACCGTTTCCTGACAATAGCTTCGACCTCATCCTCTGCAACCATGTTCTAGAACATATCCCCGATGACCATAGGGCCCTCAGGGAACTTTACCGGGTGCTGAAGCCCAATGGGCTGGCTTTCCTTCTTGTCCCCATGGATTCCCAGCGCGCCACCACGCTTGAGGATCCCGCCATTTGCACCCCCCAGCTTCGGGAGAAATACTACTACCAGCGCGACCACCTTCGCCTCTACGGGACCGACTACCCCGTACGTCTGCTTGCGGCTGGTTTCCACGTGCAGATCCTCAACTATGCGCAGCTGCTCCCCCCGGAGTTGGCGCAGCGCTTTGCGCTTCGCCTCGACGAGCCGCTCTACCTAGCCACCAAATAGCCACTACCTTGCGTTTTGAGTTCTACGTAGCCCTCCGGCATTTGCTCACGCGCAAGTCCCACTCGGCCATTAGCTCCATTGCGCGCATAGCCCTGGGCGGCGTGGCCATCAGCACGATGGCTCTCATCGTTGTGCTCTCGGTGTTCAACGGCATCGCCTCCCTCGTGGGCTCCATGTACAGTGCCCTCGATACCGACCTCCAGATCAGGCCAAGGCAGGGCAAGTACTTCGTCTATTCTGACTCCTTGGCCACCCTCCTTGCTGCTTGTCCCAACGTCAAGAATGTGGGGCAATTCATGGAGGAGGATGCCCTCTTCGGCTATGCCGCCCGACAGCATATTGGGCGGCTTCTCGGCGTGGATGACAGCTACGCCTCCATCACCCAGCTCGCCTCCCATGTCCAGGATGGTGAGTTCGCACTGCGTCTCGGCTCAATGCCCCAGGCGCAGATCTCCACGGGGATAGCCTACTACCTCCGCATTGCGCTGACCCAGTACGACCCCATTGAGATCTACCTGCCCAACCGCACGGCCTCCAATTGGCTCAATCCAGCCACGGCCTTCGTCCAGAAAAAGCTCTCCATTGGCTCGGTGCTCTCGATCAATGCAGAGTTCGACGACCGCACTGTGGTCGTTCCCATTGAGGTCATGCGTACGCTGCTCAACTACCAGGTGCCCTACGTGTCTGCGCTCTCCCTACAGCTTACGGACCCCAGTGCCTCTTCGGCTGCCAAGCTCTACCTGACTGAGCACCTCCCGTCAACCCTACAGGTCATGACCCGCCTAGAGCAGAACGCCAATCTCTACCGCACTTTCAAAAGCGAGCGCCTCGTGGTTCTCCTCATCCTGCTGCTCATCCTGCTCATCGCCAGTTTCAACATCGTGGGCTCACTCTCCATGCTCTTGATCGATAAGCGCTTGGATATCGCCATCTTCACCTACCTAGGTCTCCCACGCCAGCACCTCAGGCGCATATTCCATCTTGAGGGTATGCTGATCTCTGCGGCTGGAGCCGTGCTAGGCCTCGTAGGCGGGCTTGTGCTCTGCTGGGTGCAGATGCGTTTTGGCCTGGTGACCTTTGGTAACTACGGGAGCTTTGTGGTGAATGTGTACCCCGTTGAGCTCCGGCTCACCGACGTCCTCCTGGTGCTGGGGATTAACCTGGTGTTGGCGGCCCTAGCGGCTTGGCTCCCTGCCCACTTCCTTACAAGGTCCTCCTCTTAGGCGCCTGTCTCCTTCTCGCCATCCTGCTTGGCAAACCCCGATTTGGCAAAGCTTTTGAAGAGCTGCTCGTCCTCGGCGCTGAGCAGCGTGTTGGAATCGTAGTCGTAGCGCGACTCGTTCTTTCGGTACACGTATACCACCCCGTACTTTTCGGCCGCGGCGCGCTTCTCCACATCGGGGCGATCAGCGTAGGTGGCCTCCACCTCGTTCCAGATGTCGAGAATGATCTCATCGGCAGTTCGGCGGAGCTCATCGAGAGCCTTGAGCGTGCGAGCCGTAGTGTTTTGGAGCGTGCGCTGACTCCTATAGGATTCCAAGAATTGCTCGTACTGCACCTTGACCAGCGCAGCCGTGGGGTTCAGGATCGGTGCATGCCCTTCGGATATCCGTCGTTGCTCCCCGTCGATGACGCGCTGACCCCAGTCCACCACATCTTGATCCCCATTGAGTTTGGGCACGCGCGTGTCGTTCGGATCCAGCCCGTAGAATGCCCGGACTTCTGGTTTCAGCTCGCCGCGCAGAATCCCCATGTTCACCACTTGGATGAAATGTGACACATAGAGTTTTGCCTTCCGACTTATCATTTGGTAGGGGCGACTATGCTTGCCCTGGCGGTGGCACGCCTGCCGGTAGAGCGTGACAGCATCCTCGAACTTATTGATGAACAGACCTACCCGGGTATACGCATTTTGCGAGAAGGCCAGCTCATGCGGAGGGAGGGAACGACCTAGCTCATAGGCCTGCTTCATGGCACGGAGTCGTGCAGCATCGGTGTTGGGCAAACGGCGATAGGGCATCCTCTACTTCATATCCTCATCCGTGCGCTCCCCCTAGACCAGTTGCCTAGTCTCCCCCGCACGGGGTATGCGAAGATGCAATTTTTCCCATTATCCACCAAATTCGCTAGCTGCCTCGCGCGTGGTGCTATTTGTAGAGAACACGTTTAAAGCGTGGTTTTTGCTACCTTTGTTCCAGTCCCTTGTACCCATCAATCAGACTACTCATGCAGGACACAGTGGATCAGACTATTCTAGGCAAGGTGCGTAGCATCTTCGATGCCTACCTAGTAGAGCACGCCTACCGGAGAACCCCAGAGCGCTACGCCATCCTCGAGGAGATTTACTCCCACCAGGGACATTTTGACGTGGAGACACTCTATATCTTCATGAAGAACAAGAGTTGCCGCGTGAGTCGCGCCACGCTCTACAATACCCTCGAACTCCTCATTGATTGTGGCCTGCTTATAAAGCACCAGTTCGGCCGCAACATTGCCCACTACGAGCGGGCCTTGGAGTGCGGGCAGCACGACCATATGATCTGCACCTCCTGCGGACGCCTTATTGAGTTCTGCGACCCTCGCGTACAAGCTATCCAGGACGATGCCGCATCTACGCATCAGTTCAACGTTTCCCACCATTCTCTCTACATCTATGGCATTTGCGCCGATTGCGCTGCCCAGCAGCAAGGCTTGGACGGCGTGGTTGAGGCGCCCGAAGCTGACCCCCAACGCAAAGGCCACACCCGGCCACAAAGCGAAGAGTAGTGCCGCTGCAGTTTAGCGACTATTCGCCCTGCGCCCCGCATCCCAAAGTGCGGGAATTGTCGTAACTTCGTACCGTGTTCGTTGTGTGTACCCCCTCGACGCTCTTCGTCCGGCAGGTGGCACCGTGGAGCACCCAAATTTTCTACTAACGTGAGACACGTGGAAACAACGCGCAGAGGCACGCTGGATGTCCTGTTAGGCCTCCAGTGGGGCGATGAGGGCAAGGGCAAGGTGGTCGATGTCCTCGCGGCCAAATATCCTGTAGTGGCTCGCTTCCAGGGGGGGCCGAATGCCGGGCATTCGCTCGTCTTCAATGGGCAGCGCCACGTTCTGCATACCGTCCCCTCGGGGGTCTTTCGCCCAGATACCTACAACCTCGTGGGCAGCGGCGTGGTCTTCTGCCCCATAACCTTCATGGACGAGGCCAAGGAGATTGAGGCCGCGGGGGTCAACCTGAAAAGTTGTCTTCACTTCTCTCGACGCGCCCACCTCATTCTCCCCACGCACCGTCTCCTCGACGCGGCCAGTGAGGAGGCCCTGGCCAGCCACCGAATCGGCTCTACTGGTAAGGGCATTGGGCCCTGCTACACCGACAAGGCCGCCCGCCATGGCCTCCGGGTAGGCGACATCACCAAGCCAGATTTCATGGATCTCTACCAGCAGCGTAAGGCCCGGCATTTGCGTATGCTAGGGACCTACGACAAGTCTCTGCTCGAGCAGCTAGAGGCTCGCTGGATGCAAGGCATCGAGCTGCTGCGTGGTTTCGACCTGGTCGACTCCGAGTACGAGGCCAATCGCCTGCTGACCGAGGGTCAGCCCATCCTGGCGGAGGGGGCCCAAGGCACTATGCTCGACGTGGATTTTGGCACCTACCCCTTTGTTACCTCCTCCAGCACGGCTTGCGCTGGGGCGTGCATCGGTCTAGGCATCGCCCCAAGCCACGTCGTGGGCCATGTCTACGGCATCACCAAGGCCTACTGCACGCGCGTGGGCGAGGGCCCGTTCCCCACCGAGCTTCACGATGCCACGGGTGATACCCTCCGGGAGGTTGGACACGAGTTCGGCGCCACAACGGGGCGCTCCCGCCGCTGTGGCTGGCTCGACATGGTGGCTCTAAAGTACGCAGTCATGGTCAATGGGGTCTCCGACATCGTCCTCACCAAGGCCGATGTCATGGCCAACTTCCCCGTAGTCAAAGTGGCCGTGGCCTACCTGATCGACGGGAAACGCACTGACCGTGTCCCCTATGACTACGCTGGTCAGCTCACCCCGGTCTACCAGGAGTTCCCAGGCTGGAGTGATTCCCTCCTGCAGGCGAGGAGTTACCACGAGTTCCCCACTGAGCTTAAGAACTACATAGAGTTCATCGAGAAGGCCACGGGCGTAAGGGTCTCTATCGTTTCTGTGGGCCCAGACCGCGAGCAAACTATCATCCGCTCGCCACTGGAGGCCCAGGAGTAAACGGCTTTGCACCTCGACCTTTTCCACGGCTCAGCCTACGTTCCTAAGCTCCAGCGCCGAGGCCAGCTCACCACGGTCTTCGACCCCTTCCGCCAGGCCTTCGTGGCCTTCACACCCGAGGAGTGGGTGCGCCAGCACTTCCTGTACTACCTCACGCACACCCTCCAATACCCCAGGGGCGCGTGCGGCGTTGAAGTACCCGTCTTGGTGAACCGTAGAATGCTCCGAGCCGATGTGGTGGTTTATTCCAGACTTCGCAGGCCATTCCTACTCGTGGAGTGTAAGGCTGAGCAGGTGTCACTGCGCCGGGAGGTTGTGGAGCAAGTAGCCCAGTACAACATGGTCTTCAATGCCCCCTATTTCGCCGTTACCAACGGCCACGAGCACCTCATCTTTGCCTGCCAAGGGGACACCACGGCTTCCCTTGAGGCCTACCCCCCGTTTCCTCTTTAGCCCTTGCGTTGGAGCCTTTTGGGGGCAACAAGTCGGTGACCCCTGTGGGCTCTTGAGCAGACCAGGAATATCCCCTGGCTGCCACTCTCGTCTAGTGGCGCAATGCCGTGTGCCTAGGCTGCAGGTTGTTAGGATGATGCCCTTTGAAGCTATAGACTGGCTTGTGGCCCTCAACCCATTGTCGCAGTGCTAGCCCTGGAAGCCAAAGCAACCTCTTAGCAGATGCTAGCCTAAGCACGCACCAGACCATTGGGAACTCGTGGAGCAATTATGCGTAGTGTCCGCCAAAAGCCCAAGGCGCCCCGACGCTCAGTGGCATCGGGACGCCCTGCGGATTGGTTTAGTAATTTGGCATCCAGAGCTGCAAGGCCTGGTGCCTATCGCCTACTGCGCGGTCTCTTCCAGCGGCACCACTTTCTTTCCGAGGAGCCGCACGATGACCCAGAGTATCACGACACCCAAGGGCAGTAGTACCCAGCAGCTTACGCCCAGCGTGGTCAGGATGGTGAACACCAGCGACACCCCCGCAACGGTGAGCGCGTAGGGCATCTGGGTGCTTACGTGCGCCAAGTGGTTGCAGCCCGTGGAGCTGGAACTCATGATGGTGGTATCCGATATCGGCGAGCAGTGGTCACCCATCACGGCCCCCGAGAGTATGCACGAGATCACGTTGAGCAGCAGGGTGCGCGAGCCTTCGGCGCCCAGCCCCGCATTGGTGGAAAGCTGCCATACCACCGGGATGACCAGGGGATAGAGGATGGCCATGGTGCCCCAGCTGGTGCCCGTGGAGAAGGCTATGATGCCCGCTAGCACAAAGGTCAGCGCGGGTAGTAGGAGGGGCGTGACGTTCCACGCCACCAAGGCCCCCGACACGAAATCGGCCGTGTGCATGTACTTGGTGATTAGCGCAAGCGTCCACGCGAGTATCAGCACGATTGTGGCCGGCAACATGATCTTGAAGCCAGTTATCATGGCGTTCATCGCTTTCCTGAAGGGGAGGATCTTTTGGAACACTGAGATGGCGATCCCCACGATGGTGGAGCTGATACTCGCCCAGAGCAGCGCCACGTAGGAATCTGCGCCCCCTACTGTACTCATTAGCTTAGCACCAAACGACTTGCTCTCATCCGCCCATGTTGAGGCTTCGTAGCCTGTGACAAATATGCCGATTACCGTCACGACGATCAGCACCCCAATAGGGATGACGGCGTTGTACCAGCGTAGAGGGGTCGTTTTATCGGGCTCTATCTCGCTGTCGTTGCCGCCCGAGTGGCTTGCATCGTGGGTGTCCCGGCCGCTGCGCGCCATGCACTCAGCCTTCCACATCGGCCCAAAATCGCGCCCCGAGAAGGCTATGATGAGTACGAAGCAGAGCATGAATATCGGGTAGAAGCGCGCAGGTATCGACTCTATGAAGAGCGCATAGGGGCTATCATCGCTGCCGATGACCTTGAGTCCCTCTCCGATATAGCTCAGCTCTGCCCCAATCCACGTGGTAATGAGGGCCAGGGCTCCCACTGGTGCTGCCGTAGAATCTACGATGAACGCCAGCTTCTCCCGAGAAATGCGCAGATCCTTGGCCAGGGGACGCATCGTGCTGCCCACCACCAGCGTGTTGGCGTAGTCATCGAAGAACACGCACAGATCCATCAGGAAGGTGATCAGCTGCCCCGAGCGAGGGTTCTTAGCGTATTTCGAGAGCCAGCGTACTAGCCCGCGCATCCCGCCGTTCAGCGATACCAGCGCCACCGTGCTCCCGATGAGCATCAGGAACACGATCACCGAGGTGTGGCCCCAATCAGATATCGTCTCGATGATGTAGGTGTCCAAGATGTCCAAGATACCTACAAAGATCGCCGTCAATGCGCTCGCCCCCTGGTAGTAGGCTATAAACGCTGCGCCTACCAACGTCCCCGTGAAGAGCGAGCTGTATACCTCCTTGGTCAAAAAGGCCATGAGAATGGCAATGAGTGGTGGCAGGATGCTGAGCCATAGCGGGATAGGGTTCACGGGCTCGGAGAGCGTTTTGCCTTGGTATATCACCTCGACCTGCTCCCTCTCTGGGAAGTTGTAGGGGAGGGTCACCACACCATGTTCCAGGATCACCGCGGTGTCTTTCCCCGCGTAGTGCACGAGGGCGGTGTCCCGGGGTACATCCGCCAAGGCCGGGTCGGTCAGGGTGATATTGCTCTTCAAGCCCCGCATGATGAAGCGGGGTAGCTCCATATTCGGGGGCTCTTGCCCCGCGCCCTCTAGGGGTGCGTAGAGCCCAGCCAATACCATGATGGCTGCCAGAATGCACGTGCTACGAATTCGCATGGTTCTTATTCTTTTAGCTTTGATTGACTGTAGAATGCATCACACCTGCCTACTGGAGCAGGAAGCTCAGGTCCTCCCCGGGCTGCACTTCTCGAGCAGGCTGACCATGGCGGAATATGCGCGCAGGGTGCTTGCCACGTAGTGCTATTTGCCCACTGCGCACCTCCAGGAGGCTAGCCTCTCGTAGCCCCATCACGTAGGAGTAGGGATTGACCGCAATAAACTCCAGTATACGGTCTTCCCGCGACTCCCCGCCGTGCCCCGTGGGCTTGGTGTCCAGATAGTGCGGATTGATCTGAAAAGGTATCAGCCCAAACGCATCAAAGCCCCTAGGCTCCACTATGGGCATGTCGTTGGTCGTCTTGATGGTGGGGCAGGCCACGTTGCTCCCTGCACTCCAGCCCACGTAGGGTACGCCCTCTAGGGCCCGATGGCGGATGGCCTCCACCAGGTCGGACTGCTGCATCAGCTGCAGCAAGCGCCAGGTGTTCCCCCCGCCCACCACGATCGCCTCGGCCCGCATAACGCCAGCCCGAGGGTCGATTAGCCGGTGGATCCCCTCCACTTCAACCCCAAACTTGTCAAATTGCTTCTGCACCTTCGCCACGTAGTCATCGTGGCTAAAGGTCACACCCGCATAGGGTATGAATAGTACGCGCTTGATTCCCTTGAGGAAACCCGCAATCTCCTCCAACGGCCACTCCAGGTAGGGCTCCCCCGCATTCGTTGAATTGCTAATTAGCAGCAGCTGCATTGTTTGGTTCATACTACATTGACTTTACCACATCCACTCCCCGTAGAGTGGCTCTCTGCTAACGAAGTTAGCAACTATCGCCCAGCCGACCAAACATTTTCTCCCCCATTACGTTTACAGGGCATTTTCTCTAAGCCTAGGGCCCCTGCTCCCACGCCTCCTCCCCCTCTTTCCTTACCTTTGCGCCAAACAGCATCGCCCGTGGAGACCTATGAGCTTTTACGACTTGTACCCGCACTCGCTGATGCCCTTCCCCCCAATGTCGCGCTGTCGTTGGCCAAGGCCAGCTTTGCCGTGGAGAGCGCACCACACGAGCAGCTATTACAGGCCCAAGTGGGGGAGAAAACGGTCGTCTACCTAGCGGCCGGTTTCGCCTGCGCCGCAGGTTCTCGCCAGGCAGCCATGTCACCTCGACTCTACAGGCCCAATTGCTGGGTACTTCCCCACCTCACCCTCGACCCCGCCTCCCCCCCTCCAGTCATTAAGAGCCTCACGCACGCCATCTTCGTTCTCATCCCCCAGACGGCCTTTCTGGACTCCTTAGTCCGCAACCCGGTCCTGACGCTCTCCATCAACCAGAAGCTCATCCAGCAGCTCCAGCTCGACGATTGGCTACTCTATGTCCTCCGACACAAATCCGCCGAGGGGCGCGTTGCGGCCGTTTTCTACTACCTGTCGCACGAGGTCTTTAGGCAACCTGCCTTCGAGTGCCCTCTTGCGCAGCGCGACCTCGCCCATCTGGCCGGACTACGACGTGAAACCTTTAACAGAGCACTCTGTGTCCTGAAAAAACAGGGGCTTGTCAACGTGGAAAATACCTACGTCAGCATCCCCGATCCCGAGGTCCTCAAGCAGGTAAGCTAGCCTGCCAACATGACCTCCTTGCCTACGATCTGACATCTGCTTGTTACCTTCGCGATGTCGGGAGCTTAGACCCTGATACTATGCCAAACACCAAACTTGAGTGCCTAGTCTTCACCTGTAACGACTACCAGGAGAACACCTATATCCTCTGCAATCCCGATTCCCATGAGGCCGTAATCGTAGACTTGGGCTGCCAGTATGATGACGAGTGGCACCAGCTCTTGGCACTACTCCAGGAGCGTGAGTGCACAGTGAAACTATTGCTCTTTACCCATGCGCACCCAGATCACCTCACTGGTCTAGCCAGGGCCCTAGAGCTCTGGAAGGTCCCCTATGCTATCCACCCTGACGACCTACCCCTGATGCGCTTCCTCTACCAAACGGGTAACGTGCTAGGCGCCCAGCCCGATAGCGTGCGGCCGCCTGACATCCTACTCGACCCTGGGAAGCCACTCCCATCCCCCCTGGGGCCTATCACTGTGCTGCATACTCCCGGCCACACCCCGGGCGGCTGCTGCTTCTACCTCCCCAACGAGGGCCTCATCTTCACGGGTGACACCCTCTTCCGGGGCTCTGTGGGGCGCGCCGATCTCCCGGGCGGCAACTTCCCACAGCTCATCCAGGCCATCCAGACCCAGCTGCTACCCCTGCCCGAGGACACGATCGTCTATCCAGGCCATGGCCCCAGCTCTACCATAGGACTGGAGAAAAAGTCCAACCCCTACCTGCACTAGCTAACGCAACGCTCCCTTGGCTGCTGCTAGCTCCAGTGCCAGCCGTTCGAAGGCGCGTGTCGACAGCTTGGGCCTGAGGGCTTCCAGGGCGGCGCTCGTTGGCCCTTCAAGGTAGCCCAGCCGTTGCGCACGCCCCGCAGGGGAACTATCCAGCTGTCTATGCGCAAGCTCCCGACGGAGCTCCAGCACCTTTGCCCACGTTTCCTTTTCGCCCGTCTCCATGCAGGTCTCGAGCAGCCGCTCAGCAATGATCTGCACGGCTAGCCGCGAAGGATGGGCCATGTCCTCGGCGTAGTAGCGGTAGTCGCGGAGTTCGTCCATGACGATTTCGTAGGCCGGGAAGTAGTATATACGCGGGCCAAAGGCTTCCGCCAGGGCCTCGCAGGCCAGTAGCAGACGACTCTTGCTGAGCTCGTGCCGGTGCAGATCGCCCAGCGTATGGCGCACGGGGCTCACCGTGAGCATGACCCGAAGCCCAGCTCGCCCTATGGAAAACACCTGCTCCAGTAGTTGCGTGAGCGCGGATACTATCTCCTCCACCGAGAGCATACGCCGCGTGAACAGGCCTGAGGGCTGCTTGTGACAATTGCTCACCACGTAGCCATCCGCAAGCTCATACACGTCCGCTGACCCCAGTGTGAGGAATAGCCACTCGATGCGCGGTAGCTCTTGGCGAACCATTCCGTGCACACGACTGATCTTCGTCAGGAGGGCTGCGCGGGTTTCTCCACCAAAGGCGGAGGAGTGGTCGTAGCTCCGCCATCCCTGCGCCGTCAGTAGGCAGCGCGCAGACGCGTCGTAGCCCTCCTCCAGGCTGTGCCCTAGGGCCTGCGAGCAGCTCACCGGGTTGAAGAGCTGACCATAGGGATTCCCCACGATGTCAAAACCACGCGCAGTCAGCACCTCGGCCATGTTGTCGGCAAAGCACGACCCCACCGTCAGGATGGAAGTCTTAAGGCCTATCCTCGCCCCAGGCAGCTCCCCCGGGCGCACCACCGTTTGCGTTTTGATCTCCACTTTGATGCCGACTACAACCCAATTATCCTACGCAGCTCAGGGTACGTTCCCTGTGACTAGCGACTGCTCACTCCATGGATTCCTGCCGTCAGCTCCAGCACCTGACGGCCTAGCAATGTGCCCAAAGGTCCGAAGCTCAACGCCTCACCCCTCATGCTCGTTGACCAAGGCCTTGCCATTGTGGCAGGCCCCGTATTCCAGCTGGATGGTTACATGGGTGATCGCGAACTCCCTTACCAGCATCTGCTCCAGCGTGTCGCGGATCTCTTCCGCCTGCGAGAGCGGTAGATCATCCCGCATGCACACGTGCGCCTCAAAGTGTATATTCTCATCCGCAAGCCGCCAGAGGTGGATGTGGTGGACATTCGCCACCCCCGCAGCTTTTAGTATCTCCGCCCGTACATCGTCCAGGGCGATGTTGGCAGGCGCCCGTTGCATGAGGATTTCCACGCTCTCCCGCAGCACACCCCATGTGTGCCAGATGATGTACAGGCTTACCAGGGCGGTGATGAGCGGGTCGAGCCAGTACCACCCCCAGAACACCATCCCCAGCCCACCCAAGATGACCGCCACGCTCGAAAGCGTGTCGCCTAGCAGATGCAAGTAGGCCGCCTTGGCGTTGAGGTTGTTCCCCTTGGCTGGCGCCAGGAGAAACACAGACACCAAGTTCGCCAGCAGCCCTATCACGGCAACTACTAGCATCAGCCGCCCGTGTACCGTATCTGGGTGCAAAAACCGTTTGTAGGCCTCCACCAGCAGGAAGAGGCAGATGGCCACCAGCACCACCGCGTTGAAAAGCGCAGCAATGATCTCAAAGCGCTTGTAGCCAAACGTGTGGCTTGCGTTTGGACGCTGTCGGCTTATCCTATTGGCCACGTAGGCTATCAGCAGCGCGCCCGCATCGGCCAAATTGTGCGCGGCATCGGAGATGAGCGAAAGACTGTTGGATAAAAAACCCCCAACAAACTCCACCAGCGTGAAGAAAAAATTCACTATGCAGACCCACAGGAGTCTCGTCCCGGAGATGTTTGCCCCGTGGTGGTGATGGTGGTGGGCATGTGCGCCTTGGTGCGTGTGCCCCACTGCGTGGCTCCTGCACTCTTGGAGCTCTTGATGATGGCTATCGAGCATGGTATCTATCGGTTTAGGGTGAGGGTGAAAAATCACACCCGCGCAATGCAAAGGTCTCCCTATTGTGTGGCAAAAAGAAACAGATGCAACATAAATGCAGAATCAATCTACATTGGTCTCCCAGTAACGCCCACCACTTCTGCAACTCTTCAGATTATTAAACCAATGATTGTCAGCGTAGTAGTAATCAATACGAGCTTTCCCCTATTTCTCCTCCTCGGGGAACGTAGGCCTCAAGATTCCTGCCTGTGTTTGGCCTCAGCTTTTTCACAAATGGGGCCCTTTCCCCATGCCTCGCCACGCAGCCTCCACCGTTTTTGCTCCCCCGATCGAAGTGCGTTGACACAACCCTATCCTCAAAGCCACTTCTACTCCAGGGCGCTGGCTGGCTTCTGCGCGTGCAGCGTACAGACGGTCTGCCCAGAGTAGGTGTTAGCTGTTGCCGCGGCCAAGGAGGGCCCAAGGTCTCTCCGAGCATCTTCATGGCCAAGCCTGGAGTGAAGGCATTCTGTTGCTCGCTTGGGGATGCATTTGACATCCTCCCAGGGGCTCGACCGAATAAGCCCGAGAGTACCGACCAAATGCGCTGGTGACCCTATGCGCTAGCAGCCGAGCGTTCTCCATATGACCTCATCCCAGGGAATATTTGTACCTTTGCCTGTTGCTTACGGTAGCCATAAGCGCAAGGGCGAGGGGGCTACCAGAAGGAGAGATGCCGGAGTGGCCGAACGGGGCGGTCTCGAAAACCGTTAAGCCCTTACGGGCTTCCAGGGTTCGAATCCCTGTCTCTCCGCGGGGCATGCTCGGTAAGAGCGTGCCCT
>CAMXWF010000023.1 GCA_947252645.1 uncultured Bacteroidia bacterium | reverse complement strand
GGATGCTTTTCACCATTGCGCCTTGACGCAGATTACTATCCCCGCCAGTGTGAAGAGGGTGGATAATAGGGCTTTCTCAGAGTGTACGAATCTGGCGGAGGTGTCCTTGGCAGAGGGCCTTACCTCGATAGGTGAGGATGCTTTTCACCATTGCGCCTTGACGCAGATTACTATCCCCGCCAGTGTGAAGGAAATTGGGGCCAATCCCCGTCGGGCTGGTCAATACTCTAATCCCTTTGCCTTCTGCTCAAGTCTTAAGACAATCACCTTGGCTAGCGGCAGCACCGCATTCTACCAAGATACACAGGGCGGCCTCTACACGGCGGACACGACGAATTTAATTGCGGTACCCTGCACACTAAGCGGTAGCTATACCACCGCGCCCCAGCTGGAGGAGATTCACGCCTTCGCGCTGGGTGGGTGTAGCCAGCTCACCGAGGTAAACCTTACCAACAAGGTGAACACTCTCTACCGCCATGCCTTCGACCAGTGCAGCAGCCTTAAGCGTATAAAGCTGCCGGAATCGCTGGAATACTTCAATGGGGGCGAGGTGTTTTACAATTGTAGCAGCCTAGAGGCCATAGAGGTTGACAGCAAGAACAAGAATTTTGTCAGCCGCGAGGGCGTGCTCTATGGTGAGGCTCCTGCCTATGGCGCGGAGATGGGGCAGGCCCTGTGCTGCTACCCTGCAGGCAAGAAGGGGAAGTATCAGATTCCTGCGGATGTCAAGCGGATTGAGGACTGCGCCTTCAAGGGCTGCCGAGAGCTGACGGGCATTGAATTTCCGCCCAATCTAGTTTTTATAGGTATGCACGCCTTCTATGGTTGCGAGCAGATTGACGAGGTGATGCTGCCAGCGAGCCTTACCGAATGTCAGGGTAGCGTGTTTGCGGACTGTAAAAAGCTCAAGCGAGCTGAGTTTGCCACTGGCGCCACAGCTCCAGATTTCTTTGGGGCCATATTTGAGAACTGCGTGCAGCTCAGCGAGGTGAAGCTTCCGGAGAACTTGGAGAAGATTCCCCAGCTCATGTTTTTGGGTTGCAAGAGCTTAACCGAGGTCACTATTCCCAGCACAGTCACAGTGCTTGAGTGCCTAGCCTTCAAGAACTGTACGAAACTCAGCAAGGTCATATGCCTTGCGCCCGAGGCACCAGAGCTACAGGCCAATTTCTTTCCCATACCGCCCCTAAAGGTTGGCGATAAGGAGCACTTCCAAGGCATTGCCGCGGATGCCACGCTCTATGTGCCCGCGGCGAGCGTGGGGAAATATGAGGCGAGCGAGTGGAAAGATTGGTTTCCGGGTGGGATAAAGGCTCTCGGCAATGCTTCCTATGCCATCACCATTGCGCCCACAGAGCACGGCCAGGTGGCGGCCTCGGCCACTACGGCCGAGAAGGATGCCCAAGTCACGTTGACTGTGACACCCGATCCTGGTTTTGCGCTCGATGCGCTCTCGGTGAAGGATGCCGCCGGCCAGGAGCTTTCGCTGACCCGGGGGGCTGACAATACCTACACGTTCACCATGGTCGACAAGGCCGTGACGGTTACCGCCACCTTCAAGTCCACTGTGGTGCTAGTGGCATCCATTGTTGTTTCCCCGGCACTGCTCGACCTCAAGCTGGGCGACGCCCCCGTGCAGCTTGAGGCTACCATCGTCCCCGCGGAGGCCACCAATCGGCAGCTCACCTGGAGCAGCGACAATGACAACGTGGCTACCGTGGATGTTGTCGGCATGGTAACGGCCAAGGCCGAGGGCCGCACCACCATCTGGGCTACAGCGCAGGATGGCAGTCTGGTCAAAGCAAAATGCTTGGTCACCGTGACCAAGAAGAATCAGCCATTGGCGGTAGAATCCACGCTGCTTGCGGGTGTGACGGCTTACCCGCTTCCCGTCCACAATGAACTCCATATAGGCCAGGCGACCAACGTTACACGGATCGTAGTCTACGACCTTTTGGGCAACATCAGGATGGAGCAGGCAGGCAATGGCCAGCTAGTGCAGACGCTCTACCTTGAACAGCTCCCCAAGGGCATCTACCTAGTGCAGCTCCTGGCCCCGGATGGCCAACGTACGCTGCGGATAGCAAAAGAATAGTAATGCGCTGAGCCTAAAGATCTCTGGCATCGGGGAGGGCTTCTAGACCCGCCCCGATGCCAGAGCGCATTTGGTCGAGGCTGTAATGCATCGGGCGCAAGGCGCCTGCGCATTACAGCCTCAGGGCTTTGTCAGGGGGAGCACCCGTGGTGAGTGCCACTTTCCCCAGGGGACTCCTCTCGTGGCGCTGCAGGCCCCTCGGCATGAATGTTGTACGGTGGGGAGCCTAGAGAGGATAAAATTAAAACTCTGTGGCAGTATGAAGAAGTCAGGGTTCTTGGTGTTGCTCGTGGTCTTGGGCGTATGCATGGGTTGCAGTGTGGCTTCAGGCCAGATTTTCATCTTGGGGAATTTGGGGATAGATGCCCATACGAATGTTGATGACGCAGCTACCGTAACAAAGGTGTTCAAGACGAGCGGACAAACTACATCGAAGACCACGAAACCGAGTGACCGTGTAGACAATTTGGGCGTGGCGGTGTCGGGTGGAGCAGGTTACCAGATTAGCCCCCTGTTGGCGGTGGGCGGCACGCTAGGCTATCAGAACTACTCGCGTTTTTTCTCTTCCACGGAATCTGGCCCTACAGTTACGGTGAAGAGTAGCGAGAAGGTGAGCACCCATCTTTTTACCATGATGCCTTTTTTCCGCATAGCCCCCATCCGCGCAGGCAAATTTTCAGCCTATCTAGAGCTTCAGCTGCCTGTGGGGCTTGGGACTCGTATGAGTGTTACCGCTACTGCGGGGAACAAGATCACCTCGCCCAAGGCGTTTGTATTTTCCATCTCGCCACGCTTGGTGCCTGGGATGAGCTACGCCTTCACGCCGAATTTCTCGATGTTTGCCTCGCTCAATTGCTTCCAGATAGCCTACGATTTCACCATGGTGCGTCAGAAGAGTGAGAATGCGATTGGTACGATGGTCGCCACGGCGAAGATGAGTCATTTTGACTTTGGCTTCTCGCTCCGCCGCGGGGCCAGCTTGGGGGTGGCCTACACGTTTTAACCTCACGATAGAGCCTTCTGTTGGGGAGCGGTAATTGGCCGCTCCCCTTTTTATTTGTAACGAGGTGGGCTTCTGCTGGAACTCGCTTGGCGTTCGGTTGCTGCGCGGCGAGCGGGGGGAATTAGTGTACATTTGCAGTTACTGAGCGTGTATGCATCTGCTCGTATATGGGGAAGACGAAACTTGCGCTTGTGTGGTTTTGGATGTGCCTGGGAACGTTGGCCTATGGCCGCGGGCCATCCATGGTAGACAGTGTGATGCCCTATCGCGAGATCGAGGGCGTACGCGTAGAGCTGGGCGCTGATAGTCTCTGGCGCCTCCAGCAGGGGAATAGTCGGCAGGTGTTTGTGTGCTCGCAGTTGCAGCTGCCCGCCGTATTCTCCGTACAGGAGCTGCTAGAGCATTTGCCGGGGCTCGATGTACGTCAGCGCGGCCCCGCGGGCACGCAGGCCGATCTCTCGATACGGGGCGGCGGGTTTGACCAGGCCATGGTGCTGGTCAATGGGGTAGACCTCACGGATGCGCAAACGGGGCACCATAACCTCAATCTGCCCATTCGTGCAGAGGCTATAGCCTACGTGGAGCTAGTGACAGGGCCCGATGCGCTGCGCTTTGGGCCAGGAGCCTTTGCGGGTGCCGTGAACATAGTGACCAAACGTCCCGATGAATTGCGCGCCACTGGGCAGGTGAAGGTGGGGCAATACGGCTTGCTCGATGGCTACTTGGACGCGGGCCTACGTCGGTTGCGCTATGGGGTGTACAGTGCCGTGGGGGTGCGCTCGCTTAGGGGCTACGCCCCCAACACTGACCACGCCATGCTCGATGCCTACTTGGATGCCTACCTGCTGCTTGGGCCAGGCGAGCTACGCCTTCAGGGTGGACATCAAGCCAAGGGCTTTGGTGCCAATGCTTTTTATTCGCCGAAATTCCCAGAGCAGTATGAGGCCTTGCGAACGAGCTTTGCCACGCTGAGCTACCAGGCCCAGTGGGGGGGCTGGAAGCTCAAGGGGGGCTTCACCTATAGGAGTCTCTACGATCGGTTTGAACTTTTTCGTTGGGGTTGGGCCAGCTGGTATCAGGGGCACAACTACCATCACTCGCAGCTCTACGCAGGGCAGCTGGGCGCAAGCTACAGTAGTAGCCACCAGAGTACGCGGTTGGAGCTGAGCGTGCGCCACGATGAGATCCTAAGCAACAACCTTGGTGAGCCGCTGTCCATTCGGCATCCTGTGGCTACGCAAGATGGGGTGTACTACGATAAATATGGCGTGCGCACCAATTGCTCGGCTACGCTGAGTAACCAGATGCAGTGGGGGCACTTTACGAGCAAGCTGGCTGCCATGGGGACCTACAATACGGCATTTGGCCTGGCCTACGGTGCAGGCGCAGAGGCGGCCTACCTCATGCCTGCAAGCGTCCTGCTGACCTTGGGGGCTACCCGCAGTTACCGCCTGCCCACCTTTACGGATCTCTACTACCATTCGAAGACGCAGCGTGGGGACAAGACGCTGCGCCCCGAGTCGGCCTGGACGTTCACGCTCCAGGTGTCGCGCCGGGTACGGCCGTTTTTTGTTTCTGCCACCGCCTACTACCGTCTCGGGAGCGATTTGATCGACTGGCAGCAGGTGCCTGACCATCCTACGCTTTCGGTGGCTAAGAACCATGCCAAGCTCAATGCGCTGGGGGCAGAGCTGACAGCTACCTGGCTGCCGAGCTATGTGGGCTTGGCCTCGGTTAATCTCTACTACGCCTACTGCCGACTCATGCGCCCGGAAGGGGGTGTGGAGGGACAGTCGTACCTGCTCAACAACCTAGAGCATCAGGCCACGCTGGCTACCGTGCATCCCCTGCCCCTTGGCTTCTCGGTGTCGCTGGCTGCGCACCTAAACAAGCGCCGCGGGGACTACATCGATATGGCCAACGATAATACGCGCACCCCATACCCTTGGACATGCACCCTTGATGCCAAGGTGAGCTACCAGTGGCGTGGGCTTACCCTCGGGCTGGAGGGTCGCAATTTGCTGGACGCCAAAGTGATCGGTTACGCCAACATTCCCCAGCCTGGGATCTGGATTCTGGGCTGTGTGCGCTATGCGTTGGGGGAATAGCGCGCTGCGCAGCCATGGCCTGTGTGGGGAGTTGTCGGGAAATTGTTACCTTTGGTAGACTGTGTATGTGTAGAGCGGGGCATGGTTTGCTTGGTATGCTGTATGCGCTGAATGGATGCTCCCCATCGGGCCATGGGGGCAGGGGCACGCCGTCATTCACGTGTGGTGTGCCCCTGGATTTCAGCGAGCTTACGTCCTCTATCCTGAGGGCCCAGTCGCTTATACAGGCTAGCGGGGCACCAGTGGGGCGCTGCGATGTGTACACGTACGTCATGGTGGAGTTGCTAGAGAATCTCTACCGACACGGGAAGGCCGAGAGGGCCGACAGCGCCTATCTGCGTAGGTTTTCTATGTGGATACACAACGGGGGCGCCCGCTGCACTTTTGAGACGGCCAATCCAGTGACTAGCGAAGAAAAGCAAGGCCTGGACGCATGGCTTACGCATATCGATGGGCTTAGCCAGGACGAGAGCCTCAACACCTATGCGCGTATTCTGCAGCAAGAGGCGCACACAAAGCATAATGGGGCAGGGGCAGGTCTTTTGACGATTCGGCGCAAAGCCAAGAGTCTGCAGTGGTGGTTCGCGCCCGTGGAAGCCGGCTACCATCTTTTCACGCTTACGGTGGAGATGTAGTAATATAGGAGGCGATCATGGAACTACTCGAAATAGAAGCAACGAGTTATTCTCCGCATGTACGGTTTGATGCCGCGCGGGGCCAACTGCTGATCGAGGGGGTGTCGCGCCCAGAGAACACGGTGGATTTCTTCCGACCCTTGCTGGAGTGGCTGGACGGCTACATCGAGCAGCTGCTGGCGCATCCGCCTGAAGCGCGCCAAGAGACCAACCTTCGGCTCAACATGGATTATTTCAACTCTATCTCGGTCAAGTACCTCATGGGGATTATCTTGAAGTGTAAGCGGCTCTACCACGACGGAAAGGGGCTCCGCGTGGAGTGGCTTTACCCTGCAGGCGATGGCGAGGCCAAGGACTGGGGGCAAGATCTGGCTTCGATAGCGGGCATACCCTTCACCATGGCAGAGCGCTAGCCCCATTTGGTCATTCGGGGCGCATACGCTAATTTTGCGACAGCTTTGACCTATGGTGTAATGGTAGCACAGCAGATTTTGGTTCTGTTAGCCCAGGTTCGAATCCTGGTAGGTCAACTGTGAGGGCTGGGCGCTGAGCGTGCGCAGGGAAACCAAGTATTCATCCAAAAACAACCCTAACTATGAGACGATTGTTTATGCCCATGCTGGTGACCCTGCAGCTATTGGCCTTCTTGCTCCCGGCCGCGCAGGCCCAAGAGACGCAGGAGAATGCGGTGACCAAGCCTTCGCCGGTGAGCTTGGACTTCGGGGCGAAGCTCAAGAGTAAGCACGTGTGGAACGGTAAGGTGTCCTACGACTCGTGGAACCTACAGCCCGATTTCACGTTCTCGGCCTATGGCCTCTTCTTCAATGCGTGGGCCTGTGTCCCCGTTACGCAGGCCTATGGCTCGGAGGTGGATCTCTCGCTTGGCTATGAGATTGGCCCAGTGAGCCTAAGCGTGATTGACTTCTACTACACGGCCAGCGCAGAGGAGGCCCGCCTGTTCACGCAGCCGTTTTTCACCTGGGATGCCCGCGACAACGGCCGCGTCCACCAGACCTACGTGCTCTTAGGCTTTGCGGGGGTGAAGAAGTTCCCCATCTCGATCAACGTGGGGACGCTTGTGTTTGGCGACTACGATAAGGATAAGTTTGAGCTCTGGGAGAAGGGGCAGGAAGGCGGAGCGATAAAGCCGAATTGGTCCACCTACATTGAGCTCGGCTATTCCCACACGCTGTCAACTGGCCAGACGCTGTCCTATCGTCTGGGGGGCACGCCCCACAAGGGCTTTTTCTTCGACCGTGGTGCAGGCATTACCAACATCCAGTTTAGCATCACGCAGCCCTTCAAAATCACTGATAGCTACACCATCCCCGTCACGGGGGACATTCACTTGAACCCAGCCTACGAGCAGCTCTACTTCGTGCTGGCGGTGCAGCTCTTCTAGGCTTAATGTCGTAGCAATATCCGACCCCAGCAGCCCAGACGGCTGCTGGGGCATTTTAGCGTGTATAGGTGCTAATCTGAGCAACGGGCGATGGGGCAGAGTCCAGAGCGGGGGCATAGTCTGCATTTGTGGCGTGCGCCGCAGACCACGTTGACGCAGCCAGTGGCGGCCCACAAGGAGGGGCGCGGCAAGCGGAATGGCCGTGCGGTTGCGTGGGTCACAGGCGTATCGATTGTAGGGAATCTGGCGCTGTTTGCTGCCAAGTACGCAGTGGGATTGCTGACGCATTCAGTGGCCCTGCAGGCCGACGCATGGCATACTTTGTCGGACTCCTTGACCTCCATTATCGTCATCGTGGCCTACCGGATGGGGCGCAAGCCGCCAGACCGCGAGCATCCCTTTGGCCACGGGCGCTACGAGCTGGTGGCAACGCTGCTGGTGGGCATGTTTTTGCTTGTGATAGGGCTGATGTTTGCCTACCAGGGCTACGGACAGCTGGTCTCTCGTCGCCAAGTGCACTATGGCGGCTGGGCTATAGCGGTCACTGTAGCGAGCATAGCGATCAAGGAGGCGATGGCGCAGTATGCATTTTGGGGCGCGCAACGCACGAAGAATTCGGCGTTGCGTGCCGACGGATGGCACCATCGCAGCGACGCGCTCTCCTCGCTGATAGTGTTGGCTGGAATACTGCTAGGGAGTCGTTTCTTCTGGATCGACGGTGCGCTGGCCATCTTGGTGGCCGTGTATATCATCTACGTGGCCGTGGAGACTATGCTCGAGGCCTCGAGTCGCATTGCGGGCGAGCGCCCCTCGGCGGCGGAAGTCAAGCAGATTTTGGCGGTCTTGGAGTCGGCCTGCCCTGGCTGCAGTTTGCATGTGCACCAGCTGCGCTTCCATAACTACGTCTACCATCAGGAGATAACGCTGCATATCAAGCTGCCAGCCGATATGACGATAGCCCAGGCGTACGACCTTACCACCCGTTTGGAGGAGCAGCTCGGGCTACAGCTAGGTCTGGCTGCCACTATCCACGTGGAGCCTATCTAGGATAGCATGTTGGAGGGTGTTGCACGGTCGCCCTCATTGCCGCTCGTTTGGCAATAAACGCAACGCCCAAGGGCGCTACGCCGTCAGGGCGCTCAGGCCTGCCCCTATGGTCTCCCCTGTGCTTGCTTGAGCCTGAACGCCATGGCTTCCAGGATGACCTGCCCACTGGCGCTAACGGCCCCAGCACGACGACCTGCGGTCGCCTTAGACAAGGCCTATGCGCAGGGAAAAGAGGGGCGATCGACGCGGCCTCTCTGCCCCTTCCCCGCTCCATGTTCGTACCAACTTCGCTAAAAAGGCGTAAATGAGCGGCGATGGTACGGAGTTGGTACGGAGTTGGTAGGGGGCTACATTTTTCTTTCGGGGCATTTTATGCGCTCGTTAGATTTGAATGCGGCACTTTCGGCTACAGCGCGCGGGAACAGGCATCAGGCATGGGTCTTTTGTGCGGCTCGAGGAGTCCATGCTTCAGGGGCTTACTGTGGGGGTGGTAGCAATTGGGGTGCTACCGTGCAACACCCGTCGTTGGCGTGTACCCGACTGTGCCTAAGGCGCCCATCCAGTAGCGTTTATTGGGAGGGGCTAGTGCGACCCAGCTTCCGCGCTGCAAGGTCAGGCTTGCTTGACTTTATGGGAGGCCAAGCGAAGGCTGTTGCTCACCACGGAGACGGAGCTCAAGGCCATAGCTATGGCAGCCACCATGGGGTCGAACAGCCAGCCTAGCCAAGGGTAGAGCGCGCCAGCAGCTATGGGGATGGCGAGCGTGTTGTAGCAGAAGGCCCAGAAGAGGTTTTGCCGCGCTATCCGCATGGTGCGTTGGCTGTAGGCAAAGAACCAGGGGAGCATGCGCAAGTCGCTGCTCATGATGGTTGCTTGCGCAAGGTGCATCACGGTTTGCGCTCCAGTGCCTATGGCGATGCTTACGTTGGCACTGGCTAGAGCCTGGCTGTCGTTGATGCCATCGCCCACCATGGCCACGCAGCGCCCGTTGTGCTGTAGTTCCTCCAGGCGTAGCTGCTTGTCGCTGGGTAACAGGCCGCCTTCTGATTGGCGTATGCCCAGGTGGGTGGCGACTTGGGCCACGGCGCCCGAGCTATCGCCAGAGAGCATCCTAGAGCCTATGCCCATCTCGCCCAGGGCGCTGACGGCTTCGCGGGCGGTGGTGCGTATCCTGTCGGCTAGTCGTAGGGCGAGGAGCGGTTGGCGGTTGTCGAACATTAGGATCACCATGCTACCTGTGTTGCGCCAAGCGTCCAGTGTGGGTGTCAGCCGCCCCTCGCTGACGGCCTCTTTATCCATCATCGTGCGGCTGCCAACCCTATACTTGTCCCCTGCTACGACGCCCGAGATGCCTAGGCCTGGGTGGTCAACGAACGCCTCTACGGGGATGGGGGCGCAAGGTTCGCACCAAGCGCATACAGCGCGGGCCAGCGGGTGCGCCGATTTGAGTTCCAAGGCATAGAGGATCTGTCGCGTGCTCTCCTGCTTTTCGTTGGGCACGAGCCACTGGGCTTCCTTGACTTCTGGTAGGCCCTCGGTGAGCGTGCCAGTTTTGTCGAAGATCACCTCATTGACTTGGGCAGCCTTCTGGATGGCGGTAGCATCTTGGACTAGGAGTTGCCGTTTGGCCATTTGCCCCATGGCTACAGTCATGGCCATGGGGGTCGCTAGCCCGAGGGCGCAGGGGCACGCTACGGCCAGCACCGTAATGGCTGATACTATGCCTCGCCAGAGCCCCTCGTCTCCGCCAAATAGCCACCACGTGAGGAATGTGATTAGGGCCAGCGTGAGTACCATCGGGACAAACCAGCTGGCCACCTTGTCGGCCAAGGATTGGATTGGGGCCTTGCTACTCTGGGCCTCTTCCACGTGCTGCACGATTTGCCCCAAGATGGTGCTCTTTCCTACTAGATGCGTCACTATGGTGAGTGTGCCCTGCTGCAGCATGGTGCCTGCGTAGACCTTCTCGCCTGGCTCTTTGAAGATGGGACCTGACTCCCCGGTGATGGTGCTCTCGTCCACAGCTCCTGCTCCTTCCGCCACGCACCCATCAACGGCTACCCGCTCG
Source organism: uncultured Bacteroidia bacterium (assembly GCA_947252645.1). Lineage (GTDB taxonomy): Bacteria > Bacteroidota > Bacteroidia > Bacteroidales > CAJPTX01 > Bacteroides_D. The sequence goes on along the minus strand of CAMXWF010000023.1, from coordinate 4,902 downwards.
CCTGCCCGCACCTGGATGGTGTCTCCCTGTTGCACTTGCTCTATCGGCACAGATTGCAATTCCTGCCCCTTGAGCACCATGACCTCTATGGGTTGCAAGCCTATGAGTTCCCGCAACGCCTTACCAGCTTTTCCCTTGGCTCGCCCCTCTAGCCAGCGCCCGAGGAGGATGAAGGCCACTATCATGGCGGACGAGCTGAAGTAGAGGGCCCAGTCTAGGCAGGTGTGGCAATAGAGCTGGAGGAAGCTCACCACTAGGCTATAGAGGTAGGCAATCCCGCTACTGAGGGAAACGAGGGTGTCCATGTTCATGTTGCCGTGGCGCAGGAGTTGGATTGCTTTGCGGTGAAAGGTCCACCCCGCGCCCAGCACCCCGCTCCCGGCCACCCCCGCAACAAGGAGCAGGTGGATTGTGGAGAGCATTTGGGTACTTTGGAAGCTGGCTTTCAGCAGGTTGAGCAGCAGCACCAGGGCAGTGGCTGTGGTGGCCCAGAGGAAATGGTAGAGCAGCAGGGTGGCCTCGTGCCGCTGGGCGCGATCCTGGGCCTCGAGACTATCTTCCTTGCCTATGCACAGGGTGAAGCCTGCCGCGCTGACGGCCTGCGCCAAGTCTTCTGGGGTGGAGAGCTTCTCATCATAGACTACCCAAGCCCTATTGCTGCTTAGATTGACGCCCGCCTCTTTGACGCCCGCGCAGCCCTGGAGTGCCTTTGTCACGCTGGCTGCGCAGGCAGCGCACGACAAGCCCTTTACGGGATATATCTTACGGTTGCTAGCCATTGCCCTTACTTCACGTTTTCTGCTACCCTATGGAACGCTATAGCGGTGTGAGTTGTTGACTTAGCGGGACATCAAAAAAGGGCGATAGCACAGGAGTGCATCGCCCTTTCTCCAAGTAAAATATGGGTCTACGCTATGGTGATCTCCTTGTTGAGGTAGACATCCTGGATGGCATTGAGCAGCGTGATACCATCCTTCATGGGCTTCTGGAAAGCCTTCCGCCCAGAGATTAGGCCCATGCCGCCCGCGCGCTTGTTGACCACAGCAGTGCGTACGGCCTCGGCCAGGTCGGTCTGCCCACTGGAGGCTCCGCCCGAATTGATGAGCCCCGCGCGCCCGTAGTAGCAGTTAGCCAGTTGGTAGCGCGTCAGGTCGATCGGGTTCTCACTGGTGAGCTCGGAGTAGACCTTGTCGTTGGTCTTGCCGAACTTGAGGGCGAGGAAGCCTCCGTTGTTTTCTGGGAGCTTCTGCTTGATGATGTCGGCCTGAATGGTTACGCCGATATGATTGGCTTGCCCCGTGAGGTCGGCGCTGACGTGGTAGTCTACGCCATCTTTCTTGAAGCTGGAGTTGCGCAGGTAGCACCACAGCACGGTCACCAGCCCTAGCTCGTGGGCGCGCTCGAAGGCTTTGGCCACCTCTTGGATCTGGCGCGTGGCCTCGGGCGAGCCAAAGTAGATGGTGGCCCCAACGGCCGCGGCGCCCAGATTCCAAGCGTCCTCTACGGAGCCGAACATGATCTGGTCGAACTTGTTGGGGTAGGTGAGCAGCTCGTTGTGGTTGAGCTTGACGATGAAGGGGATGCGGTGGGCATATTTCCTGGAGCAGGCCCCCAGCACCCCAAAGGTGGTCGCCACGGCATTGCACCCGCCCTCAATGGCCAGCCGGATGATGTTTTCCGGATCGAAGTATTCGGGATTCGGGGCAAAGGAGGCGCCTGCCGAGTGCTCAATGCCCTGGTCCACGGGCAGGAGCGACAGGTAGCCCGTGCCCGCAAGCCGACCATGCTGAAACAGGGCCTGCATGTTGCGCATCACCTGCGGATTGCGGTTGCTCTGGGCCAACACCCTGTCCACAAAATCAGGGCCTGGCAAATGAAGCCGGCTTGCGGGAATGGTGGTGCACTTATGCTCGAGTAGGGCTCGAGACTGCCCCCCCAGTAATTCCTCCACTCGTTTAGTATCCATCGCTGTAACCCTCCGTTTTGATGTATCACAAATATACGCAATTAATGCCAGATGGGTATCCTCACACCCAGCGTAGGAGGCGCTTGATGCGGGCCAGCGGGGCGTAGGGCGCGTGGCGTAGACGCATATCGGGCATGTAGTGGGCGTTGAGCACGCTGCGGAGGTTGGAAAAGGTGAGAAAGCCTGCCCGGCCGTGGTAGCGACCGTAGCCGCTCGCCCCTACGCCGCCAAAGGGGAGGGCAGGGTGCGTAATATGGATGACAACGTCGTTGTGGCATGCGCCGCCCGATGAGGTGCAGCTGAGTATCTTTTGGAACTCAGACTTCGAGCCAAAATGGTAGAGGGCCAACGGCTTTGGGCGGGCGCGCACTATCGACAGGGCCTCTGCAAGGGTGCGGCATGGCACGATGGGGAGGATGGGCCCGAATATCTCTTCCTGCATGAGCGGGGCATCGAGCGCTGGGGCGTAGACGAGCGTGGGGCTTACATAGCGCGCCGCCACCTTGGTGTCTCCACCGTAGACCACTGGCTGCCCTACGAGCAGCTGCTGGAGGCGCTGCGTAGCGGCTTGGGTGATGATGCGTGGATAGTCTGGGCTGGCCTCTGGTTCGGGCCCGAAGGCCGAGACAAATTCGCGAATTAGTGCGGCTATGAGCGGCTGCGCTAGTCCTTCAGCTACCAGGACGTAGTCGGGGGCCACGCAGGTCTGCCCTGCGTTGAGGCATTTCCCCCATACGATGCGGCTTGCTGAGCTATCTACGTCGGCGGCGGGCCCCACGATGACGGGCGACTTGCCCCCCAGCTCCAGTGTGCAGGGCGTGAGGTGTTGGGCGGCAGCCAGCGCTACCTGTCGACCGTAGGAGGCCCCGCCAGTGTAGAGCACATAGTCGAAATGGAGCGTAAGGAGTAAATCGCGGTCGGGCGCGCCAGGGGCAATGCAGCGTACGTACTCGTGCGGCAGCGCCTGCTCGAGCATCTCAAAGAGCGCTGCATGGGTATGCGCAGCCTTGGGGGAAGGGGCGAGCAGGACGCGATTGCCTGCGGCAATGGCATCAACCAGTGGGGCGAGGGTCAGGTCAACGGGGTAGTTCCAGGGGGCCATGATGAGCACCAGCCCATAGGGCTCGGCCAGCTGGTAGGGAAAGGCCCCAGGATATATGGAGACCATGCGCCCTCGCTGGCGGCGCATCCAGCGCGCCAAGTGGCGGCGCGCGTGGGCAATGGCTCGGTGGACCTGGTCGAGCTCGCAGAAGAAGGCCTCGCTATTGGACTTGTGTAGGTCGTCTTTTAGGGCTTGCAGGATTGGCTCCTCGTGATCGCGTAGGGCGGCCGCAAGCGCACGGAGTAGCTCAAGCCGTTGTATTAACCCAGGCGTTGGTTGGGCGTGGAGAGCATCTGCTAGCTCTTGGTAGCAGACCTGTATAGGGGGGGTGGACACTATTCAAAGATTAGGGAGAAGACGAAAACCTGTGAGGTGAGACTCTTGATGGAGTGGTAGTAGCCCTCGGCGCCTTCGGCGTGGCCAGGCGCTAGGGCATTGAGAAAGCCCCCCGACCACTTGATCTCTGGTGCCATCTTGAAATAGGTGAAATAGAACTCGTAACCAAAGCCCACCTCATAGGCGATATCGAACTTGTTAAGGCGCATGAGTTGGTTGTTCTCCACCTTGAGCTTTTTGAAGGCGGCCATGTCGAGCTTGGGGTTGATGCCCACGATGAGGTAGGGGCGGGCATTGTCGATGCGCTTGGCCGAGTAGCAAAGCAGGATGGGCATCTCGATGTAGGAGGTCTCAATCTTCGTGGTTTCGGCCAGGGTCTGGTTGCTCTCGCCCGCATTGTTGCGGTAGAAAACCAGATCGCGCTGCCCGAATGCAATCCCGGGCAGGAAGCGCAAGTGCAGGTTCTCCGTGAAGCGTATGCGCATGAGGGCGTTGACGTTGAAGCCTGGATAGAGACTCTGCACGTCGGCCACATAGCGGGTGGAGTCTTTGATGCGGGCATCGTAGGCCTTAGCGCCCGTATTGAGAACACGGAAATCCATCACATTGAGGCTCACGCCAATGCCAAAGCGCACCACGCGGTTCTCATTGCGCGGGCGGTTAAGCTGCTTGTCCCATGGCTGGCCTGCCTGCACGCTGGATACCGTCAATAGCACCAGCCCGGCCAGTATTTCGAGTATTCGCATCCGCCTAGGTGTACTCATCGCACTGCAAAGGTAAGAATACCAGTAGAAAGCCTAGGATGAGTGGATATGGCACAATATTTGAAGGAAGATGGTCTACAAAACTCGGGTGAACGTGTCACCCCAAAAATCGTAGAAGATGGCTAGAACAAAACATGTGTTGCTGCTCTTGGCTCTAGGGCTGGTGGTTGCATCGGGTACTTTGCTCTCCTCTTGCAAGAAGAAGGATACCGAGGAGCAGCTCTTCATTATTAAGGAGTGGAAAGTCACCGCAGTTAAGACCCTCGCAGGTGGAACTGACTTTGGTGCGCTTAAGGGGGCAAAGATAGATTTCAAGAAAGACGGTACCTATACCCATACTGGGACGAACCTAATATTCCAGGGGCTATTCCCCGCTGAGGGTACGTGGGAGGTGGTGAACGATGGCAATACGCTGAATGTGAAGGGTAAATTGGGGCTTCCGCATACTTGGGATATCGTTGAGCACGGCTTATCTAAGTGCATACTTAGGACCCCTGGCTCTTCAGAGATTGGCTTGCAGCTTACTTTGGAGTAGCTGCGATAGCGGATAGGTGGACACCCCAGCTGTTTTTTGCGGCTGGGGATTTTTATTCTGGTAGCAGGATATAGGGGCGGAGTAGGGCGAAGGTGGCAGAGTCCACGGCGTAGCATCGGGCGAAGGTCTGCTTGTCTTGGAACCGGCCTATGGCCTCGCGGAAGCGGATGATGGTGTTGGCGGCCTTAGGGGAGAAGCC
>CAMXWF010000022.1 GCA_947252645.1 uncultured Bacteroidia bacterium | reverse complement strand
GAGCATGCCCCGCGGAGAGACAGGGATTCGAACCCTGGATACCCTTTTGGGGTATACGCACTTTCCAGGCGCGCGCCTTCGACCGCTCGGCCATCTCTCCTCACCCTCGCACCACAAGAACCACGGATGAAAGCCAGAAGGCAAACTCCAGAGATTCTCACAGCGCAAAGGTAATACTATCCTCCGAAATTATCGAAGTGAACCATGTTATCCTCCACGCCCAAATCGTAGAGCATTTTGCGCACTGAAAGTGTCATCATGGGCGGCCCACAAAGGTAATACTCGATATCCTCGGGACTCTCATGGTTCTTGAGATACTGATCATAGATGACTTGGTGGATGTTGCCAACAGGCCCCGTCCAATTATCAGAGGGAAGCGGCGAAGAAAGGGCTATGACGAACTTAAAGTTAGGAAACTCCCTCGCCAATTCCTCGTAATCCTCCTGGTAAAAGATCTCCTGCCGCGACCGCGCGCCATACCAAAAGGAGACCTTACGCTTGGTCTTGAGTGTCTTGAAGAGGTGGAACAAATGGGAGCGCATAGGCGCCATACCAGCACCGCCCCCGATGAACATCATCTCATTCTGAGTCCCCTCCTCAAGGAAGAACGAACCGTAGGGTCCCGAAATACTCACCTTGTCGCCAGGCTTGCGGGAGAAAATGTACGAGGAGAGAATACCTGGATTGAGCTTCTGAAAACCACCATGGACTCTGTCGAACGGAGGCGTAGCGATGCGCACATTCAGCATGATGATGCTATTCTCTGCAGGATGGTTGGCCATGGAGTATGCCCTGTAACAGGGCTCAGGGTTAACCATCTTGAGATCCCACATCTTGAAATGATCCCACGAACCCTTGAAGCGTTCATCCACCTCTATGTCCTTGTAATCTACAGTAACGGCTGGGGCATAGATTTGTATGTAGCCGCCAGATTTGAAGTTGAGGGTCTCGCCTTGGGGCAAGTGCACCACGAACTCTTTGATAAACGTGGCCACGCTCCTATTGGAAATCACCTCGCACTCCCACTTCTTCACGCCCAGCACAGACTCAGGAACTGCCAGCTCAAGATCGTTTTTCACCTTGACCTGGCAGGCCAAACGCCAATGGTTGAGCTGCTCCTTACGGGTGAAAAAGCCCACCTCAGTTGGGAGTATAGAGCCAGCACCCGCAGTCACCTGGCAGCGGCAAGTGCCACAGGTACCACCTCCTCCACACGCGGAAGGGAGGAAAATATTCTGGGAGACCAGCGTGGAAAGAAGCGAATTGCCACGCTCCACATCCAGCACCTTCTGTCCCTCATTGATGGAAAGCTTCACCTTGCCAGCAGGCACCAAACGCCTGCGTGCGTAGAGGAGCACCGCCACAAGCAGCAGCACTACAAGTAAAAACACCACCACAGCCAGCCAAACGACCGTGGCATCAACTGATAGTAACAGCATGTCTTGCAAGTATAATGCGTTTCTAATAGCCCTGCGCTAGAGCTTTATGCCCATGAACGACATGAAAGCCATGCCCATCAAGCCCGTAAGGATAAAAGCTATACCTATCCCCTTGAGCGGGGCGGGAACATTGGAGTATTTCATGCGCTCGCGTATGGCCGCCAGAGCCACAATGGCTAAAAACCAGCCTAGCCCCGAACCAAGCCCATATACCGTAGCCTCGGCCACGTTGGCGTAATTGCGCTGCTGCATGAAGAGCGAAGCCCCAAGAATGGCGCAATTCACCGCAATGAGCGGCAGAAATATCCCCAGTTGATTGTAGAGAGTTGGGGCGTAGCGCTCCACAATCATCTCCACCAACTGCGTAAAGGAGGCAATGACCGCTATGAATATGATAAAGGAGAGAAAACTCAAATCCACGCTCGCAAGGCGCGGATCGAGCCACCCTAAAGCCCCATCCGCCAGCACATACTTGTAGAGCAAATAGTTAAGCGGCACGGTGAGCATTAGCACGAATACCACGGCCACCCCCAAGCCCGTTGAAGTTTTGACCGTCTTCGACACAGCCAAATATGAACACATGCCCAAAAAGTAGGCAAAGATCATATTGTCAACGAAGATGGACTTTACGAAGATATTCAGTAAGTTATCCATATCATGTTACCCTAATAGGGACGCAATTCCCGTTGTCGTATGCGGCAGAGGGCCGTGGGCTACTGCTCCTGGAGCTTTTTACTGTGTGCACGCTGCACCCAGATCACCACACCGACCAAAATAAGTGCCATTGGGGGCATGATGAAGAATCCATTGTTCACGTAACCGGCCTCATAGAAGCTCTGCGGAATCACGGAATAGCCGAACAGCTGCCCAGAGCCGAAGAACTCGCGAAAGAAGGCAACAATCAAAAGAATCATGCCGTAGCCTATGCCATTGCCCACCCCATCAAGGAACGAGGGCCACGGCTTGTTGCCTAGGGCAAAGGCCTCAATGCGACCCATAACGATACAGTTAGTGATTATCAGCCCAACAAATACCGAAAGCTGCTTACTCACATCGGGCACATAGGCCTTCAGGAGCTGGTCAACCAAGATGACCAGCGCTGCCACCACCACCAGCTGCACAATGATACGTATCCGATTGGGGATGGTCTTGCGTAGCAGCGAAAGCACAAGGTTTGAGATGGCCGTCACCACAGTCACCGAGAGCGCCATGACCAGCGCAGGCTTCATCTTAGCCGTCACGGCCAGCGTGGAGCAAACGCCCAGCACTAACACGGTAATAGGATTCCTATCCCCTATCGGGGCTGTGACCAGCTGGAGATTCTTCTTCGAGAACAGAGACCCACTACTCATGGCTCAACCCTCCTTGTTGTACCAACAGAATATACGGCAGATAAACGCGCAGCGAGCTATCGAGCATCGCCTGCACCCCTTGGCTTGTCATCGTACCCCCAGATATGCCATCTACCGTCCAAGCATCGAGCGGCTTACCCGCCTTGACCACGGCAATCGAGGAAAACTTTCCATCCTTGAACATCTTCTTGCCAGCGAACTGCGACGTGAAGTGCGGAGTGGTGATCTCGGCTCCTAGCCCTGGCGTCTCGCCGGCGTGGTCGAAAGACGTGCCATACACCGTGACCAAGTCGCTGTCAAGCGCAATGTAGCCCCACAGGTCGCCCCAAAGGCCCTTGCCCGCAAGCGGGAATATGTACTTCTTATCCCCATTGTCGAGCCGAGCCACGAAAAGGGGATAGGCAGCCTGATCCGATGGCTTACGGAGCTCGGCGCGCAGGTCCTGCCCAAAGGCCACCACATCGGGAAGTACTTGACCCTGCGCGTTCACCGCCAATTGCTCCACGATGTACTTGTCAAACTGTTTCTGCAGAAAGGCCTTCCGGTCGCTTGACTCGGCCAAGCCCTCCGTCAACCCTACGGTATTGAGGATCATCTCCTGCTTAGTCGCCACGGCATTGGCTGTCTGGGCAGGCTTGAGGTAGGTGGCCGCAAACGCCAAGAGCACCGCGACCACCGCAACCAATACGGTAGCGTAGAGGAATATGTACCCGTTACTATCCTTTTTCATCGTCATCTTCACCTATTGTTGCGCCTAGGCCACGGGCTGCTGCTTGACGGCTGCTACGAGCTGGGCTCGCTTCCTGCGGCGACTGATGTTCGACTGAACCACCAAATGGTCTATCAACGATGCAAACACGTTCATGAGCAGTATCGAGAGCATCATGCCCTCTGGATACGCTGGATTGAAGAGCCTGACAGTCACGGTAAAGGCCCCTATGAGGAAGCCGTAGATCCATTTGCCGGCCTCGGTTTGTGGCCCCGTAACAGGATCGGTAGCCATGAATACCGCACCAAACGCAAAGCCACCCATGAGCAGATGGTAGTAGGCGGGCATCGCCATGTAGGCATTCAGGCCTATGGCATTGGCCAATAAGCCCATCAGGTAGCCACCCGCAAACACCGATAACGTGACCTTCCAGCTGGCCACGCCTGTAGCCAACAGCAAGAGGGCTCCAACCAATATCCACAGCGTGGAGGTCTCGCAAGCCGAGCCTGGGATAGTACCCCAGAACATCTCCCAAGGCGACGGCAGCTGATCCAGCTGGCCAAGTGAGGCATGGCTCAAGGGGGTCGCCCCGCTAAAACCATCTACCTGCTGCAACGTCGTACTACCATACACCCAGACATTGTCGCCCGACATGTACTTGGGGAAGGCGAAAAAAAGGAAGGCGCGCGCCACCAAGGCAGGGTTGAGTATATTCATCCCCGTGCCCCCAAACACCTCCTTGGCAAACACCACCGAGAAGGCTGTCGCCAGGGCCACCATCCATAGCGGAATGTCTATCGGCAACACCATGGGGATGAGCAAACCTGTAACTAAATAGCCCTCATTGACCTGATGCCCACGTGCCTGCGCCACGCCGAACTCTATGGCAAGACCAACCAGATAGCTCACCACGATGGTGGGCAACATCATGAGGAACCCGTGGCCCAGAGCCGGCCAAAAAGTCCACCCCAAGCCATAGCGCAAGGAATGTTGGAGGCCTCCATTGTACATGCCAAAAACCAAGGCCGGCAGCAAGGCCACCACCACGGCGATCATCGTCCGCTTCATGTCCACAGCATCGCGAACATGGCTGCCGCTACTGGTAACCGTGGAAGGAGTGTAAAGAAACGTCTCAAACGCATCGAAGGTGGAGTGCAGCTTCGCGTACTTACCTCCGGGCGAGAACTTCGGCTTTTGCCGTTCCAAATAGCTTCGCAATCCCATGATCTGAGATAACCTTATTTCTAATTCAACTCCTTGTAGAGAAACTCCAGCCCCTCTCGCACCACCGACTGAACCTCTATCTTGGAGGTACACACGAACTCGCAGAGCGCAAAATCCTCGGGAATCACCTCGTAGATACCCAAGTCCTCCATGGCCTCTATGTCATGCGCCATGATGGCCTTCACCAAGCGCACCGGGTAGATATCCATAGGAAACACCTTCTCGTACTGCCCTGTCACCACGTAGGCCCGCAGACCACCGTTCAGATTGGTGTCGAGCACATACTGATGCCCGCACCTGAGAAACGAGGGGAAGAGCCTGCTGGCACTGAACTTATTCAAGCCTGGCGAGGCCCAGCCCATGAATTCGCTATGGTTACCCTCGGGAATCACGGTGACCAGCGTATCGAAGAAGCGAAGGTTACCCCCCCGCCCCTCGTTGGTGCCAGTTAGCACATCGCCGCTGATGTAACGCGCATCGGCCTCGGGCGCCACCTGATCCTTGACGAAATTCTCTATCGGCATCCCCTGCATCGAGAGGTAATAGCGGGGCTTCCTGACCATCGAACCCGCCAACGCCACCACGCGTCGGGCATCGTAATGCCCCGTGGTAAAAAGACGACCGATAATGACCACGTCCAGAGCCCCCACGGTCCACACCACCTCGCCCTTAGCTATTGGAGCGATGTGGTTGATCTGTACACCCACTGTGCCCGCCGGATGGGGACCACGAATCTCGCGCTTCTCCACGCCCCGCGCATTGGAAAAAATGGGGTTGGGGACCGACTTTGCACTCATGGTCAGATAGACCTTGCCGCCAGTAAGCTTAGCCAGCACATCGAGTCCAACTTGGAAGGCCTCGCCCCCGTCTTTAATGGAAAAGTCCAAGTCAGGCGCCAAGGGGGCACTGTCGAAGGCAGAGATGAATATGGCCCGGGGCACAAAATCCGGGTTGGCCACCACGTTGTAGGGACGCTGCCGGATGAAAGGCCACACCCCGCCCTCAAGCATGCGGGTCACCAGCTCGTTGCGATCGAGCGTTGCGGGCAATTGCTTACCAAAATCCTTGTAGACCATCGGCTCCTGGGGACAATCCACCTCCACGCGCTCTATACGCCGACGGGCCCCACGAACCACATCGGCCACCGTCCCGCTCACGGGTGAAACAAACAGTACTCGAGGATCCTTCTTGTCACAAAACAACGGGGTCCCTGCCTGAACCGCATCACCCGGCTTGACCAGCAACCGGGGCACAAGCATCGGAAAATCCAGCGGCGAGAGCATGTACTTACCCGACAGCTCCATCTGCATATACACCTTCTCGGCCGAGCCCTGCAGGCGTATATCCAAGCCTTTACGGATCCTGATTTCTCCAGACATGGTGCTAAACTTTCTTTACTGGACGCAAAGGTAAGGCTTTTTCTAACTACTCGGTCACCACTTCCGATACCCCAAATACCAAAGAACCCCGGTCAGGGAATCATCGATAATGACCAAAAAGCCAATATGCAAACCTAGATCGTTGGGGCGCAAAACACCTCTAGCAAAACCCCAGCGAAAAACTCGCATACTTAAGAGCAAGCCACTACTGAAACACCAAGTAAAGAATCCCCCGACCTTAGAAAGTCCGGGAATCTGCCCTAGGCCATTTCTTACCGCTAAGAACCGCTCTGTAGAATCTGGATACAGGAGATAGAACCCTGTAGACCCGCGGACTTGAGCATTATGGTGACCCTGTAGCTCTCCGCACGACAATCCAGCTGGCCGATGAAAAAACCCTTGCCACCACGAACGCTGGAATGCAGCACTTTGAATTTCTTGATGGGGTTCTGGCGGAAAAAGGTCTCCAGCACCATCGCGGCCTGCTGCTTGGAGTAGACATTCTCATCCTCCAGGATGCGCAGCTCCAGGGTAGCGGCCAACAAGGGGGAAAGTTGCGAAGCCTCGCCTGATGAAAACGCACGCTCTAGCGTCTCTACGTCACCATCAGCATGCCACAAGGCTGTCCCCTGTGGGGAAAAACTGGCTAACAAAAGAAGGCTGACTATCCAAGCATACATGGTGGTAAATTCCTTCAGGGCTACAGGCACAAATCCTGTGCCAAGACTCAGCAAATACTGGAGGCTTTAATCGAAACGACCAGGAGAAGGCTGGGGGGCTCGGCATCCACGCGAGGCAAACTGGGCAGGGGCATGCCCAGGCATCATCCACTGGCAAATCAGTAGCGCTGGAACCCCATATGCACGGGGCGTGAGTCTACAACCTTCGCCCATGCACGCCGCCCCGCGTGCAGTCGCTCGCAAGGGAGATTTTCCTACCTTAGTTGCGCCATTTAGGCCATTTAACGCACTGGTAAAATTGCGAGCGAAACGGCTTTCCTCTCTCCAGCCCCACGCCACCGGTAGAGCGTGGGGTGTGCTGCTATTGGTCGTTACTGCCCTCTTCCTTCGCCCGCTTGCCACGCAAGCCCAGCTCAATCGCTACTACTACTACACCAAAACAGACAAGGAACTCCGGCGCGGCGAATACACCTCGGCCATGGGTACCATCAATCAGTTCCTGCGATTTGTCCCCAACGACCAGATAGGGCAATACCTCCGGGCCCTCACCAAATACTACCTCAAAGATGCCCGGGGTGCACTCCTCGACCTGAACCCTCTCCTCGAGCAATATCCCTTCATGTTTCCCGCACGGCTGCTCAGGGCCACCGTAAACAACCAACTCGATCAACCCCACCTCGCGCTACCCGACCTACAGCTGGCGCAGGATCTCCGACCCTCCGACCTTGAAGTCCGCTACCTACTAGGAATCACGCACTTCCTCCTCAAGCAATATGAGCAGGCCATCCACGAATTCGATGCCACCCTGGCCCACCAGCCAGACAATACCGATGCCTGGCTCAACCGCGGCACAGCCAAGCTCCTACTCCAAGACACCCTCGGCGCCCAGCGCGACTACCAGCAGGTGACACAAATCGACCCCTTCTTGCCCCACCCCCACATCCAGCTGGCGCGCACATTCTACCTACAGCGCGACACCGCCCAAGCACTCCAAGAACTCGATGCAGCGCTCCAAATCGATCAAAACGCCCCAGAGGCCCTACTCGTTAAAGGCCTCGTACTCTACGACATGCAAAAGCCCAAGCAGGCCATCGCCCTGCTCGGCAAAGCCCTCGACTACGCACCACATAGTTCCCTGATTTACTATAATCGCGCCATCATGCAGCTCGAACAGCGTAACAATAAAGCTGCGCTGGACGACCTGAAAAAAGCCATGGAGATCTCCCCAGGTAACGTCTACATCCAGTTCAACCTCGGATTACTCTACCTCGACTCCAAGCGCTACTCCGAGGCGCAGGCTGCGTTTTCCAGGGCCTTAGTGCTCTACCCCCACTTTGCTAGAGCCTACACCATGCTCGCCCACACCCAATTGGCCATGGGCCTGAAAAAACAAGCCAAGCAAAGCCTAGACTCGGCACAGCAAATTGTACAGCGCTACCAGGCGGGCAAGCTGGATACATGGAGCGACACCGCCGCCGTTTTCTCCCGACTCATGGCCTTTGAGTCCGACTTCAACGCAGGACGCAATGTCGTGTTGCCCTCACAGCCTAAAGTCACCGCACTGATCCAGACGGCCTCCATCGTGGTAGGGCAATCGCAGCCCTACAAGGAGTGGCCTCCCGTGCAAAAAGCCGACAGCCTCTGCGGCGCACCCTTCTTTGCCCTCATGATCCCCTCCTCCGATACGGCCCGAAGAGTGGACGTTTCCCTGTTCCCCAAGCTCAACAATGCCTACGCCATCGCCCTCGTGGAGGCCGTGCAACAAATGGAGCAAAACCTCTATCCCGCGGCCATCGAAAAACTCAACACCATCCCCTCCTACAGCCCTATCTATCCCCTAGGGCTCCTAGTGCACTCGGTGGCCCTCATCAACATGGGGCGCTATACCCCGCGGCAACAAGCCTTGGGTACACATCCCAGCGCCCCCACGCCACCCCCCGACCAACAAAGCTACCGCAAAGCCTTAGAGCTGCTACAGCAATGCGAAACATTCGCACCCTCTCCCTACATCGACTACCTAACCGCCACGGCCCACTACCTACTCAAAGATCTCAACCAAGCTGAAAACGCCCTCTCCAAGGCCATAGAAGCCAACCCTTCCTTCGCTGAGGCGTACTACAACCGGGGTCTCATCAGACTGCTCCTCAAAAAACACGAGGAGGCCTGCATCGACCTAAGCCTCGCCGGGCAAATAGGCCTCGACCAAGCCTACCGGGCCATCGCGGAGCAATGTACGCGCTGAGCTGAAGCCTCGTAATATTTGCACACCATGCTCCGAACACGATACTCTGCCCCACTACTCTTACTGCTCACGCTGGCTCTCTCATTCGGTTGCGCACGGGTAGCCGCACCTGAAGGGGGGCCCAAGGACATCACTCCGCCTAAAGTCCTGAAAACAAAACCTGAAAATGGATCCACAAACATCAAACCTGAAAAAATCCGCATCTACTTCAACGAGTATGCCCAAGTGAAGGACGCTGCCAAAGAATTCTACGTCTCCCCCCCCCTACAGTCGCCCCTGCTGCCCGTGGTGAAGGGGCGCTCCATAGAGTTCTCCATCAGCGACTCGCTCCGCGACCACACAACCTACGTGCTCAACTTCGGCAGGGGGCTTGTCGACCTCACGGAGGGCAACGTATTGGAAGGATACCGCTATGTTTTCTCCACGGGCGACAGCATCAATCACGGCTCGCTCTCCGGCCAAGTGCGCAATGCGTACACCCAAGAGCCCGTACCCAACATCTTCGCCATGCTCTACCTGCCTAAGGGCCAGACTCCTGCGCGGGACACCATGCCCGATGCCATCGCCAAAACCGATACCCTAGGCTTCTTCCACTTCAGCAACGTACCCATGCAGCCCATGGCTATCGTGGCTCTCAACGACATGAATTCTAACTTCCGCTACGACCAGCCCTCTGAGGGCATCGCCTTCCTCTCGGACATGGTCCAGCCTACCCTACAGAACAAGGAAGACACCATTACGCACCAGCTCCCCGACTCCGCTACGGCTACTCGTCCCAATCCACACGACTCAACGGCCCCTCGGCAGACACACAATCACCCCAGGGACAATGCTCACATTAGGGGACTCGTGCTAGACATGTTTTCCCGGGCTGAGCGAGCGCAAATGCTCATCGCCAGCACCAGACCTCTACCTGAGCAACTCCGCTTCGTCTTCTCCTGCCCCCCGAAAGGAGAGGTCGCCTTCACCACCGTGGCCCCAAAAGGCTTTGAATACGTCCAGCAGACCTCCTCTCTGCGCGACACCATCGATCTCTGGCTCACCGACTCCGCCACAGCACTCCTCGACACCCTGCGGCTCCAGGTCAGCTACTTGAAAACAGACTCCCTCCAGCAGCTCGTACCTGCCTTGGATACCGTGGCCTTAGGCTACTCAAGGGAAGAGGTGGAGGCTGAGAAAACCAAAGACAAGGAAGCCTCCGCTGATAACGTCAAACTCCCCCCGCTCCCGGTACGCCTCACCGGGGCAGATGCCAACGCACTGCGCCCAAACGACACCCTCTGGCTCGTAACTGACCGGCGCATCGACTTCCTAGACACCTCCAAGCTCCACCTACTCCGGCTAATCGACAGCGCGCAGGTCCTTTTAACCATCCTCCGTGACACCCTCCAGCCCAACGCCTTAGGGGTCGCCTATCCTTGGGCTCCAGACACCACCTTTGTCCTCCAAGTGCGCCAGGGGGCCTTCCGCAGCCTACTAGGGCTAGAATGCGACTCCTTGGAGTACAAATTAAAGGGCCTCCACCCAAGTGACTTCTCGGCTATCCACCTCAAAATATTCGATGCCCCCTCGCCCTGCCTATTGCAGCTCTTCTCCGACAAAAAAACCAAGGCCACCGTCTACCAAGCCATCTACCAAGCAGGCGATTCCATCGTAACCATGCCCTACCTAATGCCAGGCATCTACGGGCTTCGTCTAATCCACGACATCAATGGCGATGGGCAATGGACCACTGGCAACTACGATACCGGCCTACAGCCTGAACCCGTAAAATATTTCAGAGACCCGCAGGGCGCCACGGAAATAAAAGTCAGAAGAAACTGGGAGTACGACATTGAAGTACACTACAACAACCTACCCAAGTAGCCACCGATAAGCGCACCCCGAGCTTTTTGCCTCTACCCACGCCTCTTGCTTTTGTGGCCCAGAAAGTCGAACTTTACATCCTCAATCGGAGGGGCTATGTCGGTTCTACTAGAATTCAGCATGTTTCCCACAGACAAGGGGGCGAGCGTCTCGCCCTATGTTGCCAAGCTTGAGAAGGCTATCCGCATGACGGGCCACTGCTCCCAGCTCACGGCCATGGGCACCATCGTGGAAACGCCCACCCTCCAGGAGGCCCTCGAGGTAATAGCCGCAGCCTACGCAGCCATCGAGGCCGACTCACAGAGAGTATACATCGCGGCCAACTTCGACATCCGCCAAGGCCCCCTAGGCCGCATAAAAGCCAAGGTCGCCTCGGTAGAAGATAAAATTAAGCATCTCTCCGATTGACCCTCTGCCTTCGCACCAAAGACTGGCTACGCCCCATCCTATTCTCACTAGGACTACTGCTCGCTGCCCAAACGGCTCTAGCGTGGCGGCCTGATAGTATCCTGATGGTCTCTATTGGCCTACAAGGACGCACCCTCTTATCTAACGCCCGCTACGCCCCCTACCAAGAACACCACACAGGCACAGGGTGGCTCGTAGGCGCCAACATCAGACTCACAAACTCCAACTACCTGGCCTTCCTCCTCGAATGCAACTACCTTAAGAGCTCACACTCCACGTTGGAACATGAAAACTCTCCAGCTGTGCAGAAGGAACTCACGGGCCAACCTTTGAAGGTCACCCTACAGCGCATCCAACTCCCCATGGCGGCCGAGCTCGCGTACCCTACGCGCATCGTGCGCTTTTCTATCTTGGCAGGCATATACGGCGACCTCCTCCTCATTGAGCACAAAGGCCTGGCGAGGCACCAACTCCCCATCCCTATACACATGTCCACCCATACCCAGGTGGGCTTTGGCCTCTTGGCCGGGGCGGGCATTGGTCTGCAATTCGCTTTTGGTACCATTGCCCTTGACTACCGCTTCGACTACCGCTTCTCCAACATTTACCGCGTACCCACCATCCCCGCCAAGCCTACGCCAAGGCAAAATCTCATGGAACACCAAATAGGCCTATCCTACTACTATACGCTAACCTATCTCAACCACAAGCAATGAAACGTTGTGTCCTCTCCGCTACCCTCTGGCTTGTTGCCTCGCTATCCATCCTACACGCACAAACCTCCTTCACCCAAACGGGCAAAGCCTCCTACTACGCCGATAAATTCCAAGGACGCACCACCGCCTCGGGCGAGCGTTACGACAAAACACAGCACACCTGCGCACACCTCACCCTACCCTTTGGCACCATGCTCAAGGTAACCAACCTCGACAATGGACAAACCACCCAGGTCCGTGTCAACGACCGGGGTCCCTTTGCCAAAGACCGCATCATCGACCTGAGCCGCGCAGCCGCGGAAGATCTAGACCTCGTCCTCTCCGGCATGGCCAGAGTGAAAATCGAAGTCGTGCCTGCCACTGACGCGGCACCGCTACCCACACCCTCCCCAGCGGCGCAAAAGCCTACTCCTATGCCCAAGCCTGCTCCTGTACCCCCCCAAATGCCAACACCCGCGCCCTCAGCGCCAGAAGATGCACCAAGCACCACAGTAAACGAGGGCGAACTCTACAAGGTCTCCGTATCCCCATCCGACCAAAAGGCCGGATACGCCGTCCAAATCGCCAGCTACCAAGGATTCACCAACCTCCTCCGCGCCCTCAATGGGCTCAACATCCCCAAGCTCAACGTCTACGTCGTGGGCTCCAACCCCGACCACGTCTATAAGCTCATCGTTGGCCCATTTGCCACTCGACGCGACGCAGAAAACCAAAGAACCAAGCTCCTAGCCAACTACCCCGATTGCTTCATCATCCAAATTTAGCACCCTCCGCCAATCCACACCGAGAAGAGTAGCCCACACGGATTGCAGCCGTCAACGAAGGTCATCGTGGGATACGCATGCAGGAACAAGCAGAGCACAACGCTGCGCATGGCGATGTGAACAACGGCCACCAATCGCGCCAACGCAACCTCCTTCGACGCCACCCACGTCAACACGAAGCGCAACAACACGGTGGACAAGGAAGCCGCCTTCCCGATCGCCACGGCGCACTATGCGGGCGGCACATGTAGTCTTCCTGGCCGCCTGCCAGCGCTGGGAGCCCCGCTACGGGCGCTACACGAAGTACAAGGATGCCCCGCACCGCATCCACTACTTTACCTACCTGAAGTACCCGCCGCACCTGTAGCGTTTCATCTACACAACCAACAGGGTGGAGCGTTTCAAATGCAACTCCAAGAAGGCCACCCACAGCCCAGATGCCGTGCAACGCAGCATGCGTGCACCTCATTTGCGCGCATCGCGCGGGGCTAGATACCTGCATCGATCCCCGCGCGGGTCGGTGGGCTTAAGGCTAAGGAAGCGCGGCGGGCGGTTGAAGGAGTGAAGGAAAAATCTTAGGAAAGGCAGCACGAGGGGAAAAGGAACGGACTACTCTTTAGGCCTGTAGGAACGGTGGAATGTATTTTACTTTTTCGACAGGGCCGCAGCAGCCATACACTTTCTGAAACCACCCAGAGATATTTCTTTGTGTAAAAGGCAACTTCTATAATACTTTTACATATTGGCAAGAAAAACAATGCAATCCGTTTGATTCAATGCACTGCAACAATACGCTAAACGTGTTGTCGCTCTTTAGCGGCGGGGGCGGCATGGACCTAGGCCTTGAGGGGGGCTTTATCTGCCATCGCAATAGCCTACCGCCCGATGGCGATTGCCTGGTGCAAGAAGTGATAGACGACTGCTGGGTGCGGGTAAAGCCCACACGATTCCGCACAAGCTTTGCCAATGACATCGTTCCGCAGGCGGGCGAGGTGTGGAAACGTTACATGGCGCAGCTGGGCAACGACACGGAGCGGTGCTACCGCATCGGCAGCATTGTTGATCTAGTGAAGGCCGCAGAGACGGGCGAGCCGATTTTCCCACAACGCGTAGACCTCGTTGTCGGTGGATTCCCCTGCCAGGATTTCTCAGTGGCGGGTGCACGACGCGGATTCCAGTCAAAGGTGGCGCACAGCGGGGAAAGGATGGCTGCAGACGAGCCCTCCGAGGAGAGCCGCGGGTTTCTCTACTACTGGATGAAGCGCACGATTGACCTCGTGAAGCCCAAGATGTTCATCGCGGAAAACGTGAAGGGGCTTACCAATCTCGGCAACGCGCAAAAGGTCATACAATCCGACTTCGCCAGCGCAGACGATGGCGGATACATCGTGCTGCCACCACAGGTACTACATGCCGCGGACTACGGCGTCCCGCAAACGCGGGAGCGCGTCTTTTTTATCGGCATCCGCAGGGCGGCTCTACGGCATGAGGCCCTCGCCGCGCTGCAATCGTCCCCCACTCCTACAGACTACGACCCCTACCCTACCCCCACGCACGGCTACACCCAGCAAACCGAGGGACTAAAAAAGCCTGTCACCTGCGCAGACGTCCTGCAACATCTCAACGAGCCAAACGATAGCAACGATGTTTCGCAGCGCTTCTACTCGAAGGCCAAGTACATGGGGACGCAGTGCCAGGGGCAGACGGAAATATCCCTCGCGGGGCAGGGTCCTACCATCCGCAGCGAGCACCACGGTAACATAGAGTTCCGTAGGCTCTCGCTGGCTCACGGCGGCAAACACGCGGATGAACTCGCCAAGGGGCTTCCCGAAAGGCGCTTAACCCCACGGGAGTGCGCGCTGATACAGACCTTTCCTCCGAACTATCAGCTAGTAATCAAGCAGCCCGACAGCAATCGTTTCGTAGTGAGTCCCTCGGCGGCCTATAAGATCGTGGGCAACGCCGTGCCCCCAGTTCTAGCCTACAGCATTGCGCGTAGGGTGGATGAGCTCTGGGATAGGCTTTTCGTTGAAGACTCCTAGGTAATGGAGGAATGTAGGAGGAATGTAGATGGGAACTACACCTTCCTACGATGATTTCATCGCATTGATACGCAAAACCGAACTTACTCTAAACGACTTTGCACAAACCTACTCCTCAGAATTACACGATTATCGCCCTATTGATGTAGAAAACCTTTCCTTTCTTATTCTTAGGGATGCGTGCAAAGACTCCCCCTTCAATCCAAACAGCGTACACCGCAATCAAAAGCAACACTTTCCCGACATTCTTGTGGGGAAACATTATGGGGTAGAAGTCAAAAGCACAAAGAGCAACCAATGGAGTTCTATTGGTAGTAGCATCGTAGAATCTACGAGAACAAAAGGTGTTAAAGCAATTTTTATGCTCTTTGCCAATTCAGGCGCAACGCCTGCTGCTTTCATGTGCAGACCATACGAAGACGTACTATCAGCAATAACCGTAACACATTCTCCAAGATACCTTGTAGATATGCGCCTTCCCTGAGGTGAAAGCATATTCGACAAAATGGGTTTGCCGTACGACCAGCTCAGATCTTCACCAGTCGCTATAGCCTGCGCGCGGCAATACTACCGCAGCGAGGTGAATCTAGAAATGGCAAGAGCAAGTGGCATACCTTCTAAAATACATACCATTTCCCCGTTGGGTAAAAGATGGCACTACCGTTGAGACTTAACGACAATGCATGCATGATTCCATACATTTTGCACCTTGTATAAAATATTAAAATGAAGGCCTTGAACAGGAGCAAAAGTATGGAATCATCACGGATACGCCCATGCGCCGGAACGGGACGGCGCTTCTAACGAAGGTCATCGTCGGGATACGCATGCAGGAGGAACGGGCGGAGCGCAACGCTACGCATAGCGATGTGAACACGGCTGCCGCCCACGCCGACGCGCCCTCCTTCGATGCCACCCACGTCAACACGAAGCGCTTCACGGTAACCAAGGAGGCCGCCTACCCGATCGCAACGGCGCGCACTACGCGGACGGCCCACGTAGTCTTCCTGGCCGCCTGCCAGCGCTGGGAGGCCCGCTACGGGCGCTACACGAAGTACAAGGATGCCCCGCACCGCATCCACTACTTTACCTACCTGAACTACCTGCCGCACCAGCAGCGCTTTATCTACGCAACCAACTGGGAGGAGCGTTTCAACCGCAACTCCAAGAAGGCCACCCACAGCCCAGATATCGGGCCACGCAGCGCGTGCTCCTCATTTGCGTGTGTCGCGCGAGGCTACATACCTACATCGGTCCCCGCGCTGGGCAGTGGGCTTAGGGCTAAGGAAATGCGAGGGGCGGGGGAAGGAAAATCTTGGGAAAGGCAGCACGTGTGGAAAAGGGACGGACTACATAAGCATGCATAAACGGTGAGATGTATTTTACATTTTCGACACGGCCGTGGCGGCCATACACTCTCTGGGGCACTATCCCCTCTCTTTAAAACGCCCACCTGCTACTAGCACCTAATTCGGTAGTTCCAAGCACCAAGAACTACCCCGCGCCGTAGCCCTACCCTGCCACACTGACTTTAGAACAATTCCGAACAACAGGCTATGTTGAATCGTTTTACACTAACCAATAGTGTCTACCTCACTTTGGCAATATAGCCAGTCTTTGTAGCACGAAACAACCTCAAACAACGAACAAATGATGGACAAACAAGGTATGCAGCAGTATCTGCCCGACCTGAACGAGGAGAGGCTACGCTTAATCCTCTCCATCAAGGAGGACTACAATGCGCAACGCATTACGCTCCAGGAAGGCAAGCGACGCCTCAAGCAAGAACTAGGCACGGTGTTCCCCTACGAGATTGCCGCCGCAGAGCAACAGCTAAAAACGATTGAGGACGACGAGTGCCGCAAGGAAAACATCCAGCACATGCTCGACCTCTTCGGCGATGTGATGAACACAACGCGTCCAGAACTCCCCGAAGATCACCCCATAGCCTGCTACTATCGAGAGAACGACCTCATGCGCAAAACCCTGCTCGCCGTGGAGGACCTCGTGCAGTACCCCGTGATTAAAAATCAATGGTACGAACTCTACGACCAGCTCCAAAGCTACAACCTGCACCTTGCCCGCAAGCAGAACCAGCTCTACTCGCTGCTGGAGCAAAAGGGCTTTGACCGTCCCACAACCACCATGTGGCAACTCGACAACTTCATACGCGACGAGATCCGCAACGCACGCCAGCTCCTAGACTCTGGGCAAGAGCAAGACTTCATCGCACAGCAAACCACCATAGTGGCCGATATACGTGACCTCATGGTCAAGGAAGAAACAGTACTCTACCCCACCGCGCTCGCCATGATAAACCCCGAGGAATTTGAACATATGAAGATTGGGGATCGGGAGATTGGCTTCGCGGGCTTCTCCCTCGACCCTATCCCCACTGCGCCGGCGGAGGAGAAAAACTCCCCCAACGACGCATCACTCACCAAAGAACTCGCGGCCTTACTCGCACGCCATGGCATAGCCACTAGCGCTGATAGCCTACTTGAGGTCACCACAGGACAACTCACACTAGAGCAAATCAACCTGATCTTCCAACATATGCCCGTAGACCTCTCGTACGTAGACGAAGAGGAAATCGTGCGCTTCTACTCCGACACCCAGCACCGCGTATTCCCCCGCAGCCGCAACGTAATAGGGCGCAAAGTCGTCAACTGCCACCCACGCAGCAGCGTGCACGTCGTAAAAGAAATCATCGATAAGTTCCGACGGGGCGAGCAGAGCACGGCCGAGTTCTGGATCAACAAGCCCGACATCTTCATCTACATCACCTACGTAGCCGTGCGCGATGCCAAGGGGAATTTCCGAGGCGTGCTGGAAATGATGCAGGACTGCACGCGCATCCGGTCACTAACGGGATCACAAACCCTACTCACCTGGGACAATGCCACACCACCTACCCCACCCACTCCCCCAACGGCGAGTATGCACCCTAGTGAGCAAGCTGAAGAACAATGCAAGAAGGAAGAGCAGGAGGAAGAGCAACAGTGCAGGGAGGAAGAGCAAACTAGCAGCCCGGCGCAGCCGATACCCTTGACGCCTGCAACCAGGCTGACAACGCTGCTGGCGGCCTACCCGTGGCTAAAGGACGAACTGCCCGAGCTCAACGCCCGGTTCGCCATGCTCAAAACG
>CAMXWF010000021.1 GCA_947252645.1 uncultured Bacteroidia bacterium | reverse complement strand
TTTTGAGGTACTCCGCGGTGTAGCCTACATTCTTGGCTACCAGCTCCTCTGGGGTGCCCGTGGCGAGGATTTGCCCGCCGCGTTCGCCGCTCTCGGGTCCCATGTCGATCAGGTAATCGGCACTTTTAATCACGTCTAGGTTATGCTCGATGACGATGACCGTATTCCCCTTATCCACGAGCGCGTTGATGACGCTGAGCAGGAGTCGGATGTCCTCGAAATGTAGCCCTGTGGTGGGTTCATCGAGGATATAGAGGGTTTTGCCCGTTGAGACCCGCGAGAGTTCGGCGGCAAGGCGCACGCGTTGGCTTTCGCCGCCGGAGATGGTGGTGCAGGACTGGCCCAGCTTGATGTAGCCCAACCCGACGGACTGGAGGGTCTGGAGCTTGCGGTGGAGCTTTTTGATGGGTTCAAAGAACTCAGCGGCCTGGTTGACGGTCATGTCGAGGATGTCGCTGATGTTCTTGTCCTTGTACTTCACCTGGAGCGTGGGGCGATTGTAGCGTACGCCGTTGCATTCTGGACAATTGACGTAGACGGTGGGCAGGAAGCCCATTTCGAGGGTTTCGACCCCCGCGCCCTTGCAGCGTTCGCAGCGCCCGCCCTTTACGTTGAAGGAGAAGCGCCCGGGCTTGTAGCCACGCATTTTGGCCAGTGGGGTTTCGGCGAAGAGCTTGCGGATATCAGTGAAGATGTCCGTGTAGGTGGCTGGGTTGCTCCTTGGGGTGCGACCGAGTGGCGACTGGTCGACCTGGATGACCTTGTCAATGTTCCCGACCCCCTCGATGCTCTCGTAGGGTAGGGGGGCTGTCATGGCGCGGTGGAGCTTGTGTTGCAATATGGGGAAGAGGGTGCTATTGATCAGCGAGGACTTGCCGCTGCCCGAGACGCCCGTCACGCAGATGAGTGTGCCGAGGGGCAGTTCGACCGTCACGTGCTTGAGGTTGTTGCCCGAGGCCCCGACGAGGCGGATAGTCTTGCCGTTGCCCTGGCGGCGCACGGTGGGGACTGCCAGCTTGAGGTCGCCGCGTAGGTAGCGCCCCGTGAAGCCATCGGATAGGGCGACTTGCGCGGGCGTGCCCTGCGCTATCACTTGCCCACCGTGGCGTCCAGCCTTTGGGCCCATGTCCACCAGGTAGTCGGCCCGGCGCATCACCTCCTCATCGTGTTCTACCACGAGGATAGTGTTCCCTAGGTTGCGCAGGGCTAGGAGCGAATCGAGTAGCCGGTCGTTGTCGCGGGGGTGGAGGCCTATGCTCGGCTCATCGAAAATGTAGACCACATTGACTAGATGTGTGCCTATCTGCGTGGCCAGGCGTAGTCGCTGCATCTCGCCGCCCGATAGAGAGGCTGAGCTGCGGGCTAGCGTGAGGTATTCTAGCCCCACATCGAGCAGGAATCGGACGTACATGCGTGTTTCAGCTAGCACTTGCGTTGCCACGGCCTTTTTTACCCCCTCGAGCTTATCTTCCAGGTGCTCGAGCCATGCGCCTAGTTTTGAGAGCGGCCACGAGGTCACCTCGGAGACGGAGTACCCATCAATCTTGAAGCAGTTGGCTTCATCGCAGAGCCGCGTGCCGTGGCAGTGGGGGCATACCTCTTCCAGGCTAAAGTAGGTTGGGTCGAGCATATAGCATTGCTCGTAGATGCGCATGAGGCCAGCAAAAGGGGCATTGTTGCTGACAATGTCGTAGAAATCGCATACTTTTTGTTCCTCCCCACTGGGAGTGTCGTGGGGTCCGTAGAGGAGGTATTGCTGCTCCTCGTTGGTGAGGGCATTGAAGGAGGTGTTTTTGTTCTTTCCCCACTTTTTCAGGAGCCCAGCCACGCAGGTGTGCATGCTGTGGATGTCGGTGCTGTCCATGCCTGAGGCGTGGAGAATGCCTTCTTTGAGCAGGGGTAGGTCGCGATTGGGGATCAGGGTCTCTATGGGCATTACGTAGGTGACCCCTGTGCCGTGGCAATTGGGACACCACCCCCGCGGGGAGTTGAAGGAAAAGAGGTATGGCTCGGGTTTAGGGAGCGCGAAGCCAGTTTCGGGGTCTACCAGCGTAGTGCTATAGAATTGCTCTTTTTGTCCATCGAGGGTGGCCACCGTGAGCCCGTCCTCGGAGTAGCTTAGAGCCAGCTGCACTGACTTCTCGAGTCGTTTGCTGCCTTTGGCATCGAGGAGTAGCCGGTCGATGACCAGGTCGATGTCGTGCGAGGTGTAGCGCTTGAGGCGTAGGTCTGGTGTCATCTCTACCACTTCGCCGTCCACGCGGGCGTAGAGGAAGCCGCGCCCCAGCCACGTGGCGAAGAGAGGGCCAAAATGTCCCTTGCGGCCGCGGACTAGGGAGATCATCAGGGAGACTTTCTCGCCGCCAAATGCATGTAGGACGCGCTTGACAATCTCGGGCTCACTCAGGCTTTCGAGCGGTCGTCCGGTTTTTGGCGAGTAGCCAGTGGCCGCTTTGGAGTAGAGGAGGCGGATGAAGTCGTAGATGCCCGTTACGGTGCCGACCGTGGAGCGGGGGTTATTGCCTGTGGTGCGCTGGGCAATGGAGATGACGGGCCCGAGGCCCCCAATGTATTCCACGTCGGGCCGCTCCACGCTGCCGAGCATGCTGCGGGCATAGGAGCTGAAGGTCTCTAGGTATCGGCGCTGCCCTTCGGTGTAGATAACGTCGAATGCGAGGGACGACTTGCCGCTGCCGCTTAGCCCCGTGATGACCGTGAGGGCGTTGCGGGGGATGACCACGTTGATGTTCTTGAGGTTGTGGACTCGAGCGCCCTCCACCACGAGATATTGCTCGGGGTCGAGGGCCTCCAGCCTCTCCTGGATCTCTCTGCTCTGCCCCTGAGCGGTCAGCGTAGCATCCACTGGCACCAATGTAGAAGTCTCCTTACGCATAAACACCCTAGCTCGCCCTTGGTGCTGCCGTGGTTCGAGGTTGCTCGCTGCGTCTCCTGCCACGCTCTAGGATCCAAGGGAAGGCATTGAGAATCGTTTTACTTGCCTGAGGCCCTGTAGCTATACTGTGGCTTTACGCGTCCCCTAGCCATGTTTTTTAGCCTGGATTGGAGCATGCGTTTGCGAATAGGAGAGAGGCGATCAACGAAGAGAACGTCTTCTAGGTGGTCGTATTCGTGCTGTGCTACGCGGGCGGGGATGCCCGTGAGGTGCTCAGTTACAGGTTGCCAATTGCGGTCGGTGTACGATATGGTGATTTCCGAGGGGCGGCGCACGACCTCGCTAAGCCCTGGAAGGCTCAAGCATCCCTCCTCAAAGGGTACCTCTTCGCCCCCGCGCTCGGTGATGGTGGGGTTGATGAAGACCCGCACAAAGTCCTTCAGCTCGGGGTAATCCTCTGCGTAGGGGGAGACGTCGAGAACGAATAGACGGATGGAGCGACCGATCTGCGGGGCCGCTAGCCCCACGCCGTTGGCGTGCGCCATGGTGTCCAGCATGTTGTCTATCAACGCCTGCAGGTCGGGGTAGTTGGCCGTGATCTCCTCCGTGGGCTGCCTGAGGACGGGGGTGCCGTATATATAGATGGGTAGAATCATCGCTTTTGTAGTTGACGAGCTTCTAGGAAACTCTGTAATATGATGATGGCACTCACCCTGTCGGTGAGGGCTTTATTCTGTCGCTTCAGCTTGGGGACGCCGGCATGCAGGATGACCTGCTGCGCCAGGCTAGAGGTAAAGCGCTCATCGTGCAACCTGACGGGAATATCGGGGAAGTGCTTGGCCAGCATGTTGCACACTTGCTTGACGTAGGGCGTGGACTCGGAGGGCTCGTTGCGTAGGGTTCTGGGCTCGCCCACCACGAATAGCTCTACTGCTTCGTGCGCCAGGTAGCTGCGCAGGTAGGGCAGTAGGTTTCCCGTGGCCACGGTGTCGAGCGCTGAAACGATAATTTGCTCCCCATCCGTTACAGCTAGCCCCGTGCGCTTGCGGCCGACATCCAACGCCATTATTCTCGCCACTGTCTCTGCCCTTCTTTCCTGCAAAGGTACGCTAATTTATCCCTTGTCGCCCCGCAGGGCATAATAAAAGACGGGTGGGGATGCCGCCCCACCCGTCCAGTTATGGGTTAAGCGCAACCTCTACTTCACGCTGACGTTGACCCGTCGGTTGGCCTCGCGCCCCCGAACGCCTGGCAGCTGGTTGTACTTGGTCTTCCCGTAGAAGTGTGTCTCAATCTTGCCCTCTGGCACGCCGGCCTGGAGTAGCACCTCTTTGACCGCACGGCAGCGAGCCTGTGAGACTTCATCGTTCACATCGGAGCCACCCAAATCGCAGCCATAGCCCTCGACCAAGAGGGTGCCCTGCTGGTTGGTGGACATGAAGGCCTTTGCAAAGGCCGCAAACACATCGTGGCCTGCTTGCGAGAGATCGGCCTTCCCGAGCAGGAACCGAGCTCCTGCTGCCGGGATCGCCAGTTTGCTGGCCTTTTCCTCTTTGGCTTGGGCCAGTGCCTGCTCTAGCAGCTGATTGAAGGCTGAGGCATCTTCCAAGTAGCCATGCTGCTGCACATCGGCTGCCACGGGCGTTAGGGAGGCAACTGTGAACTCTGGCTCCTGGGCCTCCACGGGCTCCGTGGCGGGCGCAGGGGGTGCTATAGGCTTCACCGTGTCCACCGTCGCAACTGGCGCCGGGGCCTTGCTTTCAAGCTTGCCCGTGCAGCAGAGCTTTGGGCAGAATATCAAGCAAAGCACTATCAGCGCCAGCACGATCACCAGGGTGATGGTCCAGCGCCTGGCGTTGCTTTGTTTCTCCTTTTTCATGTTTTCTGACATTGTTCGTCCCTCCAGTTTATTACTGCCTTGTGATGTTGTTTTCCCCACGCGGCCTACCCGAGCCATCCTTCGCGGTCGAGCGCACGGTATTGTATGGCTTCAGCCAGGTGGGGCATTTGTATATCGGTAGAACTTTCAAGGTCTGCAATTGTTCTAGAGACTTTCAAGATTCTATCGTAAGCGCGGGCCGAGAGATTGAAGCGCAGCATGGCGTTCTTGAGTAGCTCTATGCACTCGGCGTTGAGTCCGCAGTACTCCCGTATCATCTGGGAGTTCATCTGGGCATTGCAGTGGATATCGTGCTTGACGAAGCGCTCTTCCTGTATTTGCCTGGCTTTCACTACGCGCGCCCTGATCGTGGCGCTGCTGTCGCCTTCGGGGGCCTTGGCGAGCTTCTCGAAGGGTACGGGGATCACCTCGATGTGGATGTCTATGCGGTCGAGCAGGGGGCCTGAGATCTTATTGAGATAGTGCCGTATCTGCTGGGGGGTGCAGACGCATTGCTTGGTGGGGTGGGTGGCGTAGCCGCATGGGCAGGGGTTCATGGAGGCTACCAGCATGAACGATGCAGGGTACTCCACGCTTTGCTTGGCACGGGAGATGGTGATTTTGCGCTCCTCTAGCGGCTGCCGCAGCACTTCCAGCACCGTGCGCTTGAACTCTGGCAACTCATCGAGGAATAGCACCCCGTGGTGGGCTAGCGAAATCTCGCCGGGCTGTGGGTATTGGCCTCCGCCCACCAGGGCCACATCGCTGATGGTGTGGTGTGGACTCCTGAATGGGCGTACCTTCAGGAGGCCTGTGCCGGCGGGTAGGCCGCCTACAACGGAGTGGATCTTTGTGGTTTCTAGGGCCTCCCTCAGCGTGAGTGGGGGAAGTATGGTCGGTAAGCGCTTGGCCAGCATGGTCTTTCCTGAGCCAGGGGGGCCTACCATGATGATGTTGTGTCCCCCGGCAGCAGCCACCTCCATGGCGCGCTTCACCGATTCTTGCCCCTTGACATCGGCAAAGTCATCATCGTAGGCATTGGCCTCGGCTGCAAACCGCTCGCGCGTATTGCATAGGGTTTGCTCTAAGGCTGTGGCATCGCCTCGAAGGAAGCGTACCACTTGTTCGAGCGATTCTGCGCCGTAGACTTCCAGGTTGTTGACCACGGCCGCCTCCTGGGCATTGGCCTTGGGGAGGATGAGCGTCTTGTACTCCTCCTCGCGCGCTTGTATGGCTATGGGCAACGCCCCGCGAATCGGCTGAAGTTTGCCATCGAGCGATAGCTCCCCCATGATGATGCAATCGGCTAGGCGTGCGCTCGGCAGCTGGTTGGTGACGGCCAGCAGCCCCACGGCAATCGGCAGGTCAAAAGCTGAGCCCTCCTTACGAATGTCGGCCGGCGCCATGTTGATCACGACCGACTGCGCCGGGAAGGAGAACCCGTTGTTCTCAAAGCTTGAGCGGATGCGGTATTCGCTCTCTTTGACTGCCACATCGGGCAGGCCCACCATGTAGAGCTTGACGCCCTGCGTGAGGGCCACCTCCACCGTGATGGTGAGAGCCTTGATGCCGTGCACAGCACTGGCGTAGATCTTCACTAGCACGCTCCAGCCCTCCTACCTCTTGGGACAAAGGTACGAAATTAACCGCCTAGCTCGCCATGTCGTGGCTGAGCTCCTCGTCTAGCTCTTTGACCAGCCACAGCAGCGGCTCGCGCACCAGTCGGCACACCGACATGCCTGCCTCTTGGCAGGCCGTTTCCGCGAACTGCTTGAAGTACCACGCCACGCTGCCTGCGTACCCCACCTCGCGGCATCCCATGGCCGCCAAGGGCTTTAGAAAATAGTCTGTAAACTGCTTGAAACCACTAGTCAACAGGGCCTTGCAATAGGGGCTATCCAGGTGCTCGCTCAAGATGGGTACAAAGGCCGCCAAGTAGGAGTTGGGGAAGCGTTGCCTATACACTGACTGCACGATGGGCTCCATGCCGCGCATTTCGCGCAAGGCCTTTTGGCCATACAGGGTCTCCAGCCTGGTGCGCATGGCGTTGTCCACCTCGTCGGGTAGCAGGCTGTAGAGCCAATCGTGGAGCAGGTGTAGCCCTAGCCAGGCCCCGCTGCCCTCATCGCCCAGGATAAAGCCCACACTCGGGGTCAGGTAGGTTAGCTGTTGGCCATCGTAGTAGCCCGCGCTGCACCCCGTGCCCACTATGGCCGTAATGCCAGTGCCTTGGCCCCAGAGAGCCTTAGCGGCCGCCACCATGTCGGAATCCACGTGCACTTCTGCCTGGGGCATTGCCCGTCGGATGCTCTCTTCTACCACGTTTCCAGGTTGTTGGGGCCCGCAGCCCGCGCCGTAGAAGTGTACTGAGGCCACATCGCTTAGCTCCAAGTGGGCCGATAGTTCTTGCAACTGCGCGTAGGCTTGGTTGGCCGTCACGTAGATTGGATTGAGCGGTGGGGTGCGTAGTAGGGTGATCTTGTTGTCCTGTACAGCGGCCCATTTGGTGCTACTGGATCCTCCGTCCGCGTACAGTCTTGTGCGCCCGGCTTGGCGGGGCATCAAGCGCCGTACCTCCCCCGTATCTGTGCACTGCGCGAGGTGGGTGAGCCAACGTAGCCCCGTGTGGGGATTGCGCGCTTCACCGATGAGTTCGCAAAGAGGCTCGAGTACAAACCGCCGTGCCAACATCTGCGGATGCGGCACTGTGAGCCCTGCCTCTTGCACTGCGTCTTGCCCGTAGAGCAGGATGTCTAGGTCTATGGTACGCGATGCGTAGCCCGTGCCCCTGCGCTGGCGTCCGAGCTGTTCCTCTACGCCATGGCATGCGGCTAGGAGCGCAGGGGCCGACAGCCTCGTCTCTATCTCCAGGATGCCATTGTAGAAGGGCGTGTCAGCGTGGAACCCCCATGGGGCGGTTTCGTAGAGGCTTGATTTCCGCAGCACCACGCAGCCCGCCTGCTCGAGTAGGGCTTCTGCGGCTAGCATATAGAACCGCCGGGGATGGATGTTGCTCCCATAGGATAGGTAGGCCTTGACGGGGCTGGTTACTCTTTCTGCTGTTGCCATATTTCCCTAGTCGGTTACGGGCCCCGTGTAGAGGGGCAGGTCGATGTAGAAGGTGGTGCCTACGCCTTCTGCTGTCGTGAAGCGGATATGGCCCTTGGCGGCATCTATAATTGCCTTGACGATGGTGAGTCCTAGCCCCGTCCCGCTGCTCTTGGTTGTGAACGACATCCGGAAGAGCTTTGGCTGGAATTCTGCGGGGATGCCCGGGCCATTATCTTCTACTTCTATGTGGAGCATTCCGGCGCGGGGCTCGGCCAAGACCCTAATCCTGGGGTTGTCCTTGGCGGCCACAGCCTGCACGGCATTGGAGAGGATGTTGTTAAGCATGCGCTGCAGGTTGTTCCGATCCATCCACACCCGGCTCTCCCCCAGGTTGGACGTATGTATCTCCCAGGTGATGTTGTCGTTGATAGAGAAGAGCTCTACGCTTGTGCCGATTTCCTCTGAGGCCATGGTGGGTTCTGCGCGTCCCTCGGCGAGCCGTGAGAAGGCTGAGAATGAGCTGGCCGTCTGGGCCAACTGGTTGATCTGGGCCTCCATCATCACGGCGAACCGGTCAAAGGCCTCGGGCCACTGCGCATCGTCTGCATCCTTGAGCCGCACGACCCGCTGCAGATAGAGCCTGATGGGGGTGAGGGGATTCTTAATGTCGTGGGCAATTTGTCGAGCCATCTCGCGCCAGGCCGATTGTCGCTCATTTTCGGCCAGTTCCTTGGCGCTGCGTTCCAAGTCCTCTAGCATCCTGTTGTAGGCTGCAAATAGGGCTCCAAGCTGATCCTGCGTGTCGTAGAATACAGGCTCATTGCCTCCACGGATGCTCACCTTTTGTACGCTTTGGCGTAGCTTGACCAGCGGCTTAAACACCTCCTGGGCCAGTAGGACGGTGAGCAAGAGGCTCACGGCGAGCAGGACGGCGAAAAAGTCAAGCAACAGGGTCATGAGCGAGGTGTACTGCACGCTGAACTCGCCCGGTCGCACGAAGTAGGGTACGCTCAGGTAGCCCAACAGCTCCCCATTGATCACTAGCGGGGCGTACGCTTCCAAGTAGCGCATTGTGCCAATGGCCATCTGCCCTATGTAGCTGGTGGCCTTTCGATGGTGCATCTCAAACCAGGCCTGAGGGGCCATATGCGTGCATAAAAGCCCTTGGGTAAAGATTTGCGGTTGCGACGTGGCGCACAGCTCCCCGTTCAGGTTGTAGACGTGCGCTTCTATCCTGTAGCGCTGCGCAATGAGCTCTAAGATCTCCTCGCAGGCTCTGGAGCCATTAGGCGCTGAAAGCGTGACTGACGCAGGCCACTTGCTGATGAGCGTGGCCTGCGCAAGCTCAAACTTCTCTTTGAGGGCATTCTTATTCTTGAGTACCTCTACTTCCCGGTAGATGTAGAGCGAGGTGAGTAGCGAGAGCAGGAGCACACCAAGCAGCTGCCCCGTGGTGTAGAGTTGCAGTCGCCCTACTATGCCGCGCCCCATTAGGTGCTTAAGCGGGAAGACCCTGGAGCACCGGATGGCCAGTGTGATGACAAGTGCGAAGAGCATGGCCGAGTAGGTGAGCATGCCCAGCAGGTCAGGGAAAGAAGGCTCAGGTCGAGAAACTACCACCAGCAGCCCGGGGGCCTGGGGGTAGATCTGGTGGGCGTAATCCCCCTGATGCGCTGTGCCGCCCAGACCCGTGGACTGCGGGCGCAGACGATGAGGGTAGTTGTATTGCCCTATGTGGTAAGCCAGGTTTTCCTCCTTGTACACGGCCAGCGAGTAGAGCTTGGGCAGGGGCAGCACACCGCTGCGGTTGTCTTGTAGGAGGGCTTGGTAGCCGCTGGGTTCTTCGCCAAGCTGAGCCGATAGCTCAAGCTGGAGGATACTGCGTGTGGGGGTCGCCTCGCCGAGCCTGATGCTCCCGCGATAGGTCACCCGGCCATATTCGTGCGGCAGGCAGTAGAAATTGCAGTGCTCTATTTTTTCGCCTAGGGGCTGCTCGGGGGGGAATAGGGGGGGGGTAGGTGCCCGGCGGGGGGCTCCGCTCGCACGTTCACTCGTATCGGCTATGGCGCGTAGTCGGATCTTGTAGCCTAGGGGGTGTCCGGCTGGGAAATGCGCTTCGTAGTAGGCTGCCAGCCTCTTTTCGCCCACGTGCTCATCGTAGGCTAGCTTAGCTAGGGTCGTGTCGTTTGCAATAGCCTTCTCTAGACCAGGAAGCACCAGTTCCAGAAGCCCATCGCGTAGATTCACCACGCGCTCGGCCAGCTGGGCTTGCACCAGGCCATCGCGGTATGTGCTGTCGCGGTAGATCCGTATGCTCACGTAGAGGGATAGGGCCAACGCCAGCACAAGGTCAAAGCCTCGGAATAGCAGCTTGGCACCGCGCAGGTACATTGGTATGAAACACAGCACAAACATCAGCAGGTAGAGCAGTAGCCCCTCCCACATAAATGCCTTCGAAATGTACCACATGAGCAGGGTGCTGAGCACCAGGAAAATCGACAGCAGCACGAGCACCTTGGGCCTTTCTACAAGAATTGAGCAAGCGTAGCCCAGCATTATTACCCCACTGGCAAACCAGCATGCTAGGGCCACATAGGCCACCAAAACGTAGGCGGAGAAGGCCGTCACTGCGAAGGGGGGAATCGTTAGCGTGCTGTTGAGGACTAGTTGGCGTACCAGCACCCCGCCCCATTGCACTATGGCTAGACTCACCAGTGCGCTTATCAGGAGGCTTGTAGCTTTCCTCCCCCGACGGGCAACAGCGGCCCTAAAATAGCGCACCAGCACGAGCACCATGCCCAGTAGCAATAGCGTGTGGAGCAGGAAGTCCCCCAGGGAGGGCATAAGAAACGACAATGCCACCAACCTGGGGGAAAACAGCTGCGAAAGGAGTCCGGTGAATGCGCCAGAGCGCATGTAGGCCCAGCGCAGTAGAACACTTGCTGTCAGCACTAGGGCTACGCTGGGCCAGTGGGCATCGAGTCCCCAGGCCCGGGGCAGGAGCAGCAGCATGCCGAGCAGCGCAAGGCAGGAGAATAGCAGAACCGCATTGCCTGTGGCCCCCGATTCCGAGAGCGTCTGGGTTGACTGCCCCAGCACGTTGGTAAGCTCGGGGAATTCGTGCCCATTGAGGAATTGGAACGACTGCGCGTAGCGCGAGGACACATACCCGTTGCGCACGGAGTAGCGCTCGCATACTTTCACCATGTTGGCCACCTGGTAGCCTGCTATTTCTTCGTAGACCACGTGGTACCACTTGCTGGCCAAGCAGACGTACTCTGCTGCGTTTTTGAGCTTGATGAGTGTCTCAGGGCTGTAGCTTGTGCTCCAGAAGCGTACGCTGTCTTGCTGGGCCATTATCAGCGCGCATTCGTGCCGGGCAAGCTGCTTTTCTAGCTTCACGTAATTTGTCGGATACTCCAGGGTTGGCTTGTCCTTGGCCAGCAGTACCGCCACCTTCCCGGCGACTTGCCTCACTTCGGCGTGGCTGCGCTTGAGGTTACGGACATAGTGGCGCTCCAGCGCCTGTGGCTGGTTGGCTGCGCTATTGCTCCTGCTCCATAGCCAGCAGCCAAACAGCAGCGACCCCACGCCCAAGAGCAAAAGCCCCCACCAGGTCAACAGGACTGGTGTAAAACGCCCGAGGCCAAAGGGCTCCAGCCCGCGCATCCACTGCGCCGCTATCTGCTTGTATCTAGCCATGGTGGTAGGGGAGGCCTGCGTTGATGCTTAGGGCCCGATAGAGCTGTTCCACGAAGAGCAGGCGCACCAAATCATGCGGGAAGGTCAGGCGGGAGAGGGATATCCGCTCGACGTACGTGGCTCGCATCCTGGGGGAGAAACCGTAGGCGCCCCCGACAACAAAGGCTATCTTACCCCCGCCGTACACGCCCACCTTGGCCAGTAAGCTTGCCAGCTCTTCCGAGGAGTACTCCTTACCGCCCACATCGAGCAGGACTACGTGGGGCTCGTCCTTGAGGGCCTCTTGCAGCAGCTGCCCCTCCACGTTGCATTGCTCTGCGGTGCTGGGCATCGACTTGAGCTTTTTCAATTGCACCTCCACCAGCTCAAATTCGCATAGATGCGCAATGCGCCGAGAGTATTCCCGTAGCCCTTCCCGGATGAAGCCCTGCATCGTGGCCCCTACCACGTATAGTCGAACCCTCATTGTGATGCGTCCCAGTGCAGCAAATTTAGCCAATTTGCGTTGGGGAGCTTGCCTCTTGCTCCAGCGCAACAGGCGGCCCCAACGCCCGTCTGCGCCCTATTATGCCGTCTCTAGTCCCATGCCTACAACGCAATCCCTCTGCCCGTTCCATGGGGCTATCTGGGGCTGCCCTGCCCGCCGTCCCTCCGCGCTATCCAATAGCTGTTGGAGCCGACCGCATGGCGTAGACACAAACTAGCCTCCTTGCGGCGATCTGCTGCTGGGACGGGTAGCCCCTCCCCGCCGTGTCCGCTTGATGGAGTAATGCTTCTTCCGATCTCAGCCTGAGGCCTTACATTCTTCCCATCGGGATGCACCCCTTAGGCTTCCCAGCAAGTTTACTGGGGGAAAAGCCATTTTGCCTATCGACGTGGCTTACCTGCGTGGCCTACTGCCCTTGGGTGGCAGGGATACAGGAGCATCAGACCAGGCCCTAGGCACTGGCTCTAGTGACGAGTGCGACCTTCCCGTCTGCACCCTGGTAGCTGGGGGCCTGTTAGCTGAGGCGAACTACGCATGGGAGTGCGTACTTGTGGCATTGGTCTCCGGTGTCTCCACGTGCGCCAGCAGGGTAGGGCATCTCAGCCAACACAGCCTAGCTATCGCCATCCATCGTTGCTCCTAGTCCAGCTGTAGTGTAGCCAAGCGGTCGAATGATGGAAGTACCTCCTGTAGGTCGTTGTCGCTTGCAGTTGCTGGACACTCGCCTGCTCGTTCCCCTAGGGCCAGGCCATGGCTTGGCCCCGCAGGTAAATTCCAGGCCCTACGTTCATGCACCACGAGGAGCTTTGCCTGTACCTTTTCCCAGAGACACGATGCGGTGGCCAGTTCCCTGACCACCGCATCGTGCTATGCGTACGCTGAGACCCCTGTATGGGCCTTACGGCTTTATCATGTCCCTATCGGCCGCTGCGGGCTCGCCGAGGGCATCCATGGCCAGGCGGAAGCCGATGTCGTTGGACGACTGGTTCTCGTCTAGGAATCGGCGGGCGCCTGGGGTCATCCAGAAGGCGCGGTCGCGCCAGCCCCCGCCCTTGTAGACGCGGGCATGGTCATTGATCAGCGTGGTCATGCCGACGTGCTTGCCCGTGGCATCCGACACGCCCTGGTCGTACATGAGATCCGATTGCTGCTCAACCGGGGTCACGTTGCCCTCCGACCGGTAGAGGATGCTTGACTCCACATCGCCATCGCGGTAGTTGACGTAGTAGGCCTTGTCGTAGTTGGAGCGGTCGGCCGCCTCCTCATCGGTAATCGGCCGCTTGCGAATGTAGCCCATGGAGTCCACATCGGCCACCTGCGTGGGGTCGGCCTCGTCCATCACGTAGGTCTCAAACACGTTGCCGCGGAAGGGGCGGAACTCGTCCATATCCTGGTAGGTCAGCGGGCGGTACACATCGAGTACCCACTCGTTCACATTGCCGGCCATGCAGTACAGGCCGTAGTCGTTGGGCCAGTAGGCATCCACGGGGCGGGTGAAGTCGCCCTTATCGTTCAGGTTGCCGGCAGTACCCATGTAGTTGCCGCGCCCCCTGACAAAGTTGCCCATCATCTTGCCTAGCACCTTCTGGTTGCTATTTCGGACATTGTGCCCGTTCCACGGGTAGATTTTGCGCTCAGCCACGGTCTCGTCCACGGAGTTCCCCAGCAGGCCATACGCTGCGAATTCCCACTCGGCCTCCGTGGGTAGGCGGTACTTCGGCAGTAGGATGCCGTCCTCTAGGCCGACCCTACGCCCCGTGCCCTCTTCCCCCGGGCGCATGCTCGGCAGCCCCTTGTGGTCTTCTGGGAGGTAGCGCCCAAGCAGGTAGGCATCGGTATCGAAGTTACGCTCATCCTGTTGGGTTAGCGAGAGGGGCATGATGTCGCGCTTGACCAGGAGCATCTCGTTCACGCGGTTGCTGCGCCAGTGGGCGTAGTCGTTCACCTGCTTCCAGCTCACCCCCACCACTGGGTAGTTGTTGTAGGCCGGGTGGCGGAAATAGTTGTCCACCATGGGCTCGTTGTAGCCCAGCGGGGAGCGCCAGCAGAGCGTGTCGGGCACTGCCGACAGGTACACATCTCTATGGTTGACCATCACGCGCTGCAGCCAGTAGAGGTACTCCCGGTAGGCCACATTGGGGCACTCGGTTTGGTCTATGTAGTAGGAGGCCACCGTCACCCGGCGGGGCGTATTGTTCCAGTCGAACATCACATCCTCCTCCACGCGCCCCATGATGAACGTACCGCCCTCTATGAACACCAGCCCGGGCCCCGTGATGGGCCTATAGCCCTCGATCACCTCAAAGCCTCCCTGCTTGGGGTCGTTGTAATTCCACCCCGTGGTTTGCGACACCACCACCTTCCGCTTATTCTTGCAGCTGCCCAGCAGCATGGCACTGGCCAGCAGCAAGATCACCACGAATATCCAACTCCTGCGCATAGCTCGCATCTCCTTATTGCCTTTCCTCTGCCCCGCTCCGCTCCCCTTCGTACCAATTTATACGTGAAGGTAGGGAAAATGTTTCATTCGTCACCAAATTCCTGTCGTTCGTCAAAGCACTAGTGCCGTCGGGCGCGGCTTCTATACCGTTTGCTGTTGCCAAAGGGACTGCGGAGAAGGTTCTGTCGGCGGTACATGAATTTCACCGTCACGGCCACCTCATGCACGGACATCTGGCCCCCGATCATCTTCTCGGGCAGGAAGCTCATGTCGTAGGTGTAGCCTAGGTCGAAATACTTCCCGATGTAGCCCAGGGAGACCGCCATGGCGTGGCTCTCGTGGAGCAGGGTTTCGCGCACCCACAGGGAGGCGTGCACCATCCGGTAGTCCACGGCCAGCCCGGCCGAGAGGCGCAGGTTGCGGCGCTGCTGGTGGAAGATCAGGTGGGGCGTGATGTAGAGCGGCACCTTGAACCGGTAGAGGCGGTAGATGTTGTAGGCGTAGCTGATGTGGGCCTCCACGATGGGGGCTATCTTGAGGTTGTCGTCCGACCGCACGTCGAAGCGCGGGGAGCTGA
Organism: uncultured Bacteroidia bacterium; assembly: GCA_947252645.1. Taxonomy (GTDB): domain Bacteria; phylum Bacteroidota; class Bacteroidia; order Bacteroidales; family CAJPTX01; genus Bacteroides_D. Next base: position 11,550 of record CAMXWF010000021.1, on the reverse strand, counting down.
TGTGGTGTACCGAGACACCCCAGTTGAGCGCAAGCCAGTCCATGTCGAAGCCCACGGCGAAGTCAGGCTGCACGCGCGTCCTGCTCTGGTAGGGGCTACTGGTCGCTAGCGGTTGGGGCAACGCCGCGCCCGGCTCCTCCACTGGCGCAGTAAGCTCGTCGGGGAAGATCAGGTGGTTATAGTTCACAGACTTCATCATCACCCCGCCCTCTAGGCCAAACCGCAACGTGATGTCGTAGGTGGGGCTGAAGCTGAAGGAGTAGGCCACGTGGACCTCAGGGTACTGGATCACGGGCCTGTTCATCGCCCCCAGCATATCGTTGACGAAGCTGATGCCAATGGCGTGGTAGCTGGCCGGGCCAAAACGCATGTCGTAGGAGACGGCAAACGTGTTGTAGGGGGACTTGGCGTTCATCCACTGGTTGCGGAAAATGGCACTGGTTCGCATGTAGTCTGCCTTGCCCACCAGGGCAGGGTTCATGAAGACCTGCGCGTTGTAGGGCTGCGAGAATGCAAAGAACTGTGCCGCCGCTCTGGGACTCCAGCTCGCAGCCAAAAGCATGACCGCGAGCGTCATGCGCACAATAGCTGCGCCACATCGTCTGTTCACGCAGAGCCCCGCTGCCTCCATTCCGCCCACGCTAACGAACCACACTGCCAATTGTACGTGTTAACTGGTTTTTTTGTTGCCTTCCCCAGTTGCCTCCCCTACGGGCTCTGGGCCCTTTTGCTCGTTGCGGGCTCTTGCTGCGCACGCCGCGCCCCGATGCTCTGCTAGCTGCTGCACAGCAATATAGCCAATGCATCCACCCAAGAGCGCCGGCAGCAACAACGTGCGCACCCAAGCCTGATGGCCAAACGCGCTATACGTGCTCACGTAGTAGAGCCCGAACAACAGCACCGCCCCACCTAATGCCCCTAGCCAAGGGGCATACCCCTTGCACTGCCTGCTCATCTTGCCTGCACTTCGCTTTGCGCATTCTTCTGCCACCGATGCGCAAACAAAGGTAACCAATTCTCCTTATTCCGCTTCGCGGTAGCTTGACGTACGTGCGCTCAAAAAATTGCAAATCCTAGACGCATTGCGATTTAGCTATCCAGCCTGGCACTGCGAATTGTTCCATACCCCATGCGGAGTAGCGCGGCTCTATGCCGGGGGATGGCTTTGCGTACCTATGGGCGATTTCGACCAGGCCACGGGGTGCCGAGGTGGTATTAAAACATGTTATCGTGCGCCGCCAGGGGGAATCGGGCGCTTTGGAATGCGTGCCCATGCGCTCCGTACCAACTTCGCTAACTATTCGAAAAAGAGCGGCGTTGGTACGGCGTTGGTACGGTCTTTATGGGGAGTCAGATTTTGGACATTGGGCTCAGAGCGCCTCATGCATGCATGTCCGGATACGCCAGGAAGCACTTTAGTGGATGCGTGGGCTCGGAATTTTTCTAGTGAAACTTTATGCTTAACGCTCGCGCTCCTGGGGCTTGATGATGGGCCTTGCCCTATCGTTACCGTTGGGGCCTTAGGGTGGCGATGTGCTTACCAAGGGGCTAGGTTCTGGTTGCGTTGTGGAACTTTTACTGGGAATGCCTATCTTGCGGGTGGTTTAGGGTGCAGCCCCGTAGGGGGCGCGAAGAGGGAAACAGGTGTGAGTCCTGTGCAAGCCCGTTGCTGTATGTCCCGCTAAGCCCTGCGTTTCAGATGCCACTGGGAGTCTAGTCCTGGGAAGGCGCGCAGGGGGGATAAGCCAGAAGACCTGCCCTAAGCTGTTAGTCAGTGGAGTCTCGAGGATTGGACTCGCTGGGGTGATTGGCCATGCCTCCGGTTGGAGCGCATGGTGCTACCCATAGGGTTGGGTGGTGCTCATCCACGGGTCATCCTCAGAGTTGGTGTCTAAGGTCTAACGAGGAGGATACGCCTATGCGGCGCGTGTTGTTTTCCCTACTAGTGTTACTCTGGGCGGCAGGTGGCTCTGTCGCTATAGGTCAAGCGGTGTACTCGGTGCCCGGGACGCAAACGCTGGAGCTGCGTTGCGGGGTGGATTTTGGTCCGCAGATGGTAGGGCAGAGCTATGTGAGCACCGCAGGCCAGCAGTGGACGATTTTTAAGCCTGGCGCGGCAGGAGCCGTGGCAGCACTCTCCTTGGAGTGGCTGGAGCTTGCGCCCGAGGCCCAGTTCCAAGTGTATCTTGGGGTGTGGGATGGCGTTTCGAGTGCCCAGCCCGTCTACGATGTGGCCAAGGGACCTCGGGAGTGGGTTTACATAGTAGGGCAACAAGATAAGGATCACGGTGCGCTCACGGTGGTGTTCGATCCCAAGGGCGTCCAGCATGGGCCTGCGAAGGGTCGCGCGGGCTGGTGCGCTAGAGTGGACAGGGTCTCGGCGGATCCAGCCACTGTGGGCGCGCCGTCTCCTTCTATATGGATGCCCCAGCCCTTTTTGGGTGGGGCGCTACGGGCCCAGAAGGCCGGTCAGGAGCTTCTTCGCTTTTCATCCCTCTTGGCGGGCATCGGGGAGGGCGTCGTGGAGGAGCTGAGCTTCCAGCTCTCCAGCGATGCTAGCGGCATGCAGAAGCTATACCTCTATGAGCTACCTACGCCTGGGGTGACCGACCGCACGAAGTGGAGTCTGCTAGCTGAAGCTGTGCCCGCAGGCAGGAAGGTTGCCTTGGCCTCCACGACTAAGCTGAAGGCCGGCTGGCACCACTTCGCGGTGGTAGCCGACATGGGGAAGATTCCGCTGGACATTTCGCAGCTGGGGGTTAGCCCGTTGGCGTTTACCATCCACGATGACAAGACTTCAGCAGGCCACAGCATGCCTGTGTACAAGCTTTCGGGGGAGGTGAGCATCCCAATAGACCACGCCATAGTGCTAGAAACCGGCAGCGCAGAGGAGGAGGTAGGCGAAGCGCAGGACTTCCGCCCGGCGAGAAATGAGAAGGGGGCCTATGTTTCTGGTAATGACGACCGTTCAATCCTCTTCGTCCCAAGGGCTAGCGAGGTGGTGCAGCTGGACTTTTCAGGCTTCGACCTAGCAAACAACGCGGAGTTCCGCATCTATAGGGGCGATAAGCCATTGCCAGAGAAGGTGCTGTTCGAGGCCGTGATCACATGGAGGCTCAGCGCAGAGGATGTCCTCAAGCAGCTTAAAGAGCACCCGCTCCGCGGCTTACTGACTGAGGGCGAGGGCAAGCTGCTGGTGGTGTTTAACCCGAAGGGGTCTTCGTCTAGCGGATACATGGGCTCTAGGGCTGGCTGGGAGGCCCAGGTGAGCAGCGTGAAGCCTGAGGCCTGGCAGGTCACCAAGGTGCTAACCTCCAGCGTGGAGCAGGGGACGACTTCCCTGTACTCTGGCGCTGAGAAGCAGGTAACGCACACGGTGGCGTTTTCTACCAGGGGGCTTGAGCAGCAGAGGGCGCTGACTGCGCTCCGCCTCAAGCTCACCAATGCCGGTAGCATCAAGAGCCTGAGTGTCTATTCTGCGGCCAAGAAGAACTATGGCGGCCAATGGCAGCTCGAGGAGGCCAACAAGCTGGGCTCAGTGGCTGCGCCCGGGGAGGTTGCGGAGGTTACTTTCTCTAAGGAGATGCCAGTATCGGGGGATGCGACCCTCTACGTGGCGGTGGACGTGGCGGAGACGGCCAAGGTCGTCTCTGGCCCTTGGCATGTGGCTGTGCAGGAATACCAGCTCGCGGGCAGTGCCAAGTGGATTTCCGCGCAGGATGGGGCACTCAGCGCGGCCCCTGCATGGATTGTGACGCCGATTTACCTCATGGAGAATGGGAAGCACGAGTTCACAGTCGACGGGCAGCTCCTCCTCTACGATGATGGGGGCCCTGAAGGCAACCCCACCGCGGGCTTTGAGGGCGCGTGCGTTCTTACCCCCAAGCATAGCGGCAAGCGTATCCAGGTAGTGATCTCCGAGATGCAGCTCGTCAATGCGGCCGTAGACCCTGCTGACAACGACCAGCTCCGGTGCTACAATGGCCCAGAGGCCCTACCTGAACACGAGCTCTGGCGCTACCAGAAGGGCATGTATCGCCCGGTGACGTTGGTTTCCAACAGCCCAGATGGGAGTCTTGCGCTTTACTTTAAATCGCCCAAGGCCACTGCTAAGGGCTTTAAGTGCGCAGTGTATGAGGTGGAGCCCGAGCCCATGGATATTGTTTCAGTTCAGGAGAAGCCAGCCCCATCGCCCAGCCCGAGAGCAGCGCTTTCTGGGGTGCTTGCCCTGCTCGACGTGGAGGCCAAGGGGGCGGAGGCTCCTCTCACGCTCACCAAGCTAAGCCTCACTATCCCGGAATGCGTAAAGTCCATCTGCGCCGTGCAGGCCTATCTGTATGATGCGATGGCGGAGAAGAAGCTTGCCCTCTTGGGGACGCAGGCGGCCATTACGTCCGACAGGGTGGAGCTGGACCTGACGCCTGCGAAGCCTTTGCGCGTGGGGGAGAACCTGGTGCTCGTGGAGGTAACGGGACTACCTGCGCTGCAGGACGGCACCTTGCTGGAGGCCAAAGATATCAGCTTCTCCTGTAGCAACGGGAAGAGCTACCCTGAAGGGGGGCTTGCCATGGCCCAGGCGCGCAAGGTGGTAAACCTCTACCAGCTGGAAAACGACCAACCCCTCAACCTCACCATAGGGGCGGCATGGGAGCTTACCCACAAGCCCTACAGCAAGTACTATGCTAGGTACGACCTCGACACCAAGGGCGGCACGGTCATTCTGGCACCGCATACATCGGGGAACGCGGTGGAACTGGAGTTCTTCGGGGATTTTGGCTTCAATGATGTGAGCGGCTCTACGTTCTCTGAGTTTATGGTCTACTCTGGGGACAAGGCCGAGGGTACGCCGCTGCTGGAAGTGAAGGGCAAGGTGAACTCCTTGCCCACCCAGACTAAATACCGGCCTAAAGGAGGAGACAAGGCACTCACAGTGGTTTTCAAGGCCAACGGCAACAAGGGTAAGGGATTCCATGCGCATGTCCGCGAAGTGAAGCTGGCGCCAATGGAGCTTAAGGAGATTGCGGTGTCGCAGGCTACCACGGCCCCCATCGCGCAGGTGGGGAAGGTCGAGCGGCTGCTCCAGGTGAAGCTTACCACGGAGTTTGACCAACCACCCCTGGTGCTCTCCGAGCTGAAGCTGAAGCTTACCGAGCATATTCAGAAGGTCCACCTCTACGCCACGGAGAGTGCAGAGTTCAGCACGGCGAAGCCATTGCATGAGGCGGCCGTGACATCTAGGGAGGTTGTCTTGAAACTCCCCAAGCCCTACGAGCTCAAGGCAGGTGACAACTACCTGTGGGTGGCCGTGACCTTGGCCGCTGATGCCGCCAACGGGACCGTGGTAGATGGCTCGGTGATGGCCATCAAGGTGGGCGACCAGGTGCGGCAGCTCGGTCGCGAGGGCGATCCCGTGGGCCAACGTGTGGTCCAGCTGGCCTACCTCTTTAGGGGCGATGATCAAGTGGATGCTACTACTCCGTTCCTGTTCTACGATGATGGCGGTGCGGAAGGCAATGCCACTACGGAGCACCGCGGCGCGGTCACCTTTACGCCCGGTGCGGGCCAACTACTGAAGCTGGTTATCCACAAGGCCAAGCTCCCCTTGCATGGTTCCAAATCCCGTTTCTTCGTCTATGAGGGCACTGGTACTTCGGGCAAGAAGCTCTTTGAGTACCGCGTGGAGGTGAAGGAGGATGTAGCCATCATGTCGACCGCGCCGGGGACTCCGATATCCGTGATGTATGATGCGCCTACGTCAAGCAGCACAGGGATAAAATATTTTGGCTGGGAGATCGAAGTGATCCCCCTCACGCCTACTGCGGCAGCGGTGGAGAGCGTGGCGTGCCAGCTAGCTTACCCGGCTCCGCGGGCTATCCGCGTAGGCGAGGAGGGGGTGAAGGCGTTCCGGTTGGCAGTTAGGGCCGATGGCACTTCGGGCGACATCTCCTTGGCCGAGGTGAAGCTAGCGCTAGGCCCCGACACCAAGGCTGCCGACATTACGCGCATCCAATGCTGGACTACGGGGCGCAATCAACTCTTTACCTTCCCCGTGCTCTTGGGTGAGGTGAAGCCCGCGGAGGGGATGACAGCCACGTGTAAGCCCTCTGCGCTAGCGCTATCGGTTACCAGCTATATATGGGTCACCTACGACGTGGCGTCAACGGCCCTCCCTGGTGCCAAGCTTACTCTTCGCTGCGAGGGGATGAAGGCTTCTGACGGCAAGGAGTATCCCCTCACGGCGGGCAACGAGAGTACGCTGGGGGTCTCAGGAGAGGGCATGAAGGGCGTTTACACCATCGGTGGGGATACCCCCAATTACGCCACGCTAGAGGCGGCTGTTGCTGATTTGGCACGTAAGGGGCTGGCGGGGGCCGTGACGCTCAACATGCGCACGGGCAGCTATGGGGAGCGGGTGGTAATACCGGTCATAGCTGGGAGCTCGGCTATCAACACCATTACGCTCCAGGCGGAGTCGGGCAAGCCGGAGGACGTGGTCATCCATTCTGAGGATCCCTACAAATCCAAGCCTCTCGAGGGTTACGGTGGCGTGTTGACGTTGCGGGGGGTGAGTCATTTCACGCTGAAGAATCTGACGGTGACCTCCAGCAACTCGATGATGTATGCCGGGGTGAGCGTGTGCGAGGGCAGCCACCATATCACCATTTCGGGCTGCAAGCTGGAGATGCCTAGTATATACAAGACGTCCACTAAAGAGACTCCCCACGTGCTCTACCTTTGCTCACTCCCCGATAGCCAACTCCCGACTGATTACATCACACTGGAGGGGTGCGAGGTGCTTGGGGGGGCTTTTGGCCTCTATTCGGGGGCCTCGACCTATGAAAAAAATCGCCCCTCCTTGGGGCTGAGGGCACGCAAGAACCACTTCCTCAACCAGGCCAACAAGGCCATCTTCCTGGGTGATGGGCAGGATCTCGAGGTGGTGGACAATCGTATAGAGGTGACGAAGATAGAGCCCATGTTCGACTTTAAGGCCATCGACATCGTGCGCATCGCGGGGCCTGGGCTCATCGCCCGCAATACTATCAGCTTGCAGAATAGCAGCTACAATGGCAAGTTTAACTTCTTTGGAATAGCCACTAGAGAGCGCATGGGTTGTGTTCAAGGTTCATCCTCGGAAAGGATTCTAATTGCGAACAACGTGGTCTACATGGATCGTTACAATTCCAAGGGTGGCTCCTATGCCTTGACGTTGGGAGTACAGAAAGAGGAATGGGCGAAAGATCAGGCCTACGTCACCATGGCCCACAACACGGTGGTGCTGGGGCCTGCGATTCAAGGCAACGCAAGAGGTGTTCAGCTCTATCCGTATGGTACGGCTATAGAGCTGAGCAATAATCTGGTGCAGAAACTAGGTGCTGGCTCTGTACTTTGGAGCAAAAGTGACGCCCTAGAGGGTATTACCCTGCGCGGCAACTTTTTCTGGACGACGACTGATCAGACAAACGTTGCGGTGGTAAATAAAAAAACCAAAGGGCTTGCGGAGCTACAGCAGCTCTCGGCTTTTTCGGAAACCGTTTTCCGCCAGGCAAATTTCCTAGATGCATCGCGCGATTGGCATTTGCTGGTCAACCTGCAGGCTTCAGCGCAAGTGCAGGGCGTGGAGAAAGATCTGGAGGGCGCACCGCGTGCTAATGAGCCAACGGTGGGGGCCTTTGAGTACAAGAAGGTTGATTTTGTAATCTCGAGCGGATTCCCCGCCCTACGCCGTGTGGGTGAGGACTTTGTGGAGGCGGAGCTGGCGGCCTCGTTGCCCTACATGCTGCACGTCCTGCCGCTCCCGGCCAACGAGACGCCCGATGCTGAGGCCCTACGCAAGGCACCCACTCTCAGCGTGTACGACAGCAAGCCCTTCCCGTTCCGCTTGGATGCGCTAACGCCTGGCACAAGCTACAAGCTTCACCTCCTACTGGTGGCCCCCACCGGCGAGGAGCTACAGGTCGCACTTGATTTTCAGACACTTGCCGCGGGCACGCCGCTTCTGCTCATGATGAATGGCTACCCACGCATTGAGGCACTATACAGCGATGCGGCGCAGATTCTGCTTGATGCCTCAGAGAATTGCCAAATGAGCTACAAGATCCTCAAAAAGGGCGTGCCGCTAGATGGAGGTGCGGGTGACCCCGCCGTGATAGAGCTGCTCAAGCTGACGGCCACTCCGCTCCTGCTCCCTGGACTAGAATCGGGCACAGACTATGTGCTGCATTTCAGCTTGCATGCCGAGGGGGAGAAGCCATCGCTCTGGGAGGCACTTAGCCTCACTACCCCTGCCGACCTCCCCTATGAGCCCATGCGCTACAAGCCCGCAGTGTGGACGACTCCGGAGGAGTTCTTCTTGGGTTCGCAGGCCATAGAGTCTTCAGAGTTGAAAGCATCTGCCTCCCCCGTCTTCGACTTGGTGGCTGGGGTAGGGAGTAAAGGCTGGCACATGGAGGGCAACAGGGCCACGGTGCGCGAGCAGGGCCCCAGGTACGAGTACACTATCCCAGGCTTGGCCTTGGCTTCCAACGGTGAGGTCAAGCTGACGTTGATGCGCAGGGAGGCCTCGCAGAGTGAAACGCTTACCCTACCTTCCACAGAGGGTAAGCCCGCTTGGTTCAGCCTCAAGGATAAGAAGCTCATAGCCCTAAGGCTAGATAAAGAGGCCGGCGTAGAGGTTACGCTGCTAGAGGTGGGTACGCCCAAGCCTGAGCCTCGAGTGCAGGTTCCGGCCTTTGTTACCATCCCGCAGGATGAGACCAAGCCCCTTAAGGTGGAGGCGCAGTATATCTATGGCGGGGCCTACCCGCTGCAGCTAGCCTGGTATTTTGACGACTCCAAGCAGGGCGATGGCTACACGCTAGAGAGTTCCGCCTTGCGCAAGGTGGGCGTTCTGGAGTGTCGCATAGCAGATGCGGAGGGGCAAACTAGCAGCATCAGGATACCCCTTGTCCTTGAGGCCTCTACGCTCCAGGTGGCTTCCTTCGAGGATGTGGGCAAGCAGCTTAGGGCCGAGGAGTATTGGAAGGGCAGCTTTAGCGGTGGGGTGGAGCACTACACCTCGGGTTCCTTTAGCTTTTCTACCTACAGTGAACCACTCTACCACTCATGGCACGGCTTTGCGTACTCCAACCAGACCAGCACCGCGTGGGCTGCCGACCATGCTACCCAGGATACGCGCTCGGCGGCTGGCCATGGGGCCTGCGGTACGTCCACGTACGGCGTGCTATACCACTCCACGTACGGTGGTGCGCAGCCCGAGCAGCGCTCGGTGGTCGAAGTGACCTCTACCCTCAGCGGTATCGAGCTCCCGGGGCTCTACCTTACCAACACTGCCTGGGGTATCAACACCGTGAAAAAGGGGCCAGGTATGGGGAAGAACCAGCCGTTCGGGGAGGGTGACTACTTCAAGGTGACCATCACCGCCGACAACGGGAAGCAGCTGGAGAAGTACCTTGTGGACTATAGGCCTTCCGACCCCGCCCAACGCTACGCGCTGGAGGAGTGGGCCTGGGTAGACCTCTCGTCCCTGGGGAAGGTCAAGCGCCTCGCATTCATGGTGGAGGGCTACCAGACCAATGGCGATGGACAGTTTTTCCCCAATTATCTCGCGGTGGATGAGATAGGGGCTACTAGGCCGCAGGCGGAGAGTACGCTCAATGTGGTAGCCCCCGATGTGTCCTGTAATTTGCTCTCCTACACCACGCTTGCGCAGGATAAGGCATCCGTCACTGCGGCGACAGCGGAAGGGGGCACCGTGAACTCTAGTGTTGGGGGGGTGTCGCTTTCGCTGGAGGGGACTGAATTGCACGTCAAGGGGTGGAACCCCGATGCCCCGGCGGCCGAGGAAACGTTGACTTTCAAGCTGGAGCAGCTGGGCCGCGTGGAATGGGTGAAGCTGACGTTGCGCTATGGGAAGAGTGTCACTTGTAAGCTCGCGGAGGTTACATTCGACTCCAAGCAGGGCGAGGTCAAGGTGACCAGAGCAGGTCAGGAGGTGTTGGTAGGAGCGGAGCTTAAGACCGGCGATGAGCTAACCGTTGTGGCCACGCCCAAGAGTGGCTATACGGTGGATAAGGTTGAGGTGACTAATGCCACGCGTAGGGGTACAACCGATGTGTGGGTGGTCGATGGGAGTGGCGATGTGAGCGTGAAGGCTTCCTTCAGCGTGGCATCCACGCCCGAATACGCGGTCATTGAGCTTTCGGCAATGCCAGCGGCGGCTACCATCACGTTACGACGAGCCGATGGGAGCCCAATCGGGGGGGGCGATCATGCCAAGCAGGGCGACGTTGTGACCCTTGAAATCGCCCCGGCTATGGATTACATCCTGCTGGAGGATAAGACAGAGCTCGGTGGATTGGAAAAGAACGCCGATGGCACATATACCGTAGTAGATAATATTACTGTACGCGTGAAGCTCCGTGGCCCGCTGACCTATAGTCTTGCGCAGGTGAGCTTTGAGCCGGTCGATGCTGGGAAAGTCGTGGTATTGCTGGGTGGTAAGCAGCTCGCCGTGGGCGATAGGCTCTGTGCGGGTGATAAACTGGCCATCAGCGCCACGTTTGGGGGAAAACCGCTGCCGAAGGATTCCCTAACGGTAGTTGGAGCAGTCCTGGAGCGCGATGGCCTCTGGTTCGTGCGGGGCAACGTGGAGGTGAAGGCTTTCTATCGCCAGAAGCCGGGGAAGCAGGAAACGCCCATCGAAGCCACCCTCTTAGCTGGTTTAGCCCTCTATCCTAACCCGGCCACGGATAGGCTCTGGCTGTCGAATGCCACGGTACCCCTGGATTACGTGGTCTACACGGCTGCGGGTCAGTCGGTAGCTAGTGGCCGCTTGGCCCTTGGCACTCCGTGGGTCGACGTATCCACTTTGCGCACCGGGGTGTACCTCCTCCAGGTTCGGAGCAGTGATGGCGCACAGCGCACCCTGATTTTTGTCAAGCAGTAGGCGCCTGGCGGTAGCAGCACGCTGGGCGTACAGACGGCTGGTCACCCTCGGGTGGCCAGCCGTAATTGTATGGTATGGTTAGACCCAAGGAGAGCTTGGGACGCTGCGTGAGAAACAATTTGGTATAGCCCCCAGATACGAAAGCAAGGCGTATCCAACCTGTCGCGCCAATGGCTTTTGGGTGTCTGTGCGATGCTTGGGTTGCCGTCCGTACGTGTTGCCTAATGCGATGCAGTTCCGCATGGCTGCGGGTTGCTCTGCGCCGTGCCACCCCTTTGTCCCCTGTGCCAGTCCAGAGGATGGTCTGGTTGGCATCGCAGAACAGAGGAAAAATGCCCGTTTTCCGCTTCTTTGCCGTGCGCCGCGCATTTTTTTGCTCAGTTTCACCCTTCAGAGGCCCATTTCCCTGGTCTCCAAAGAGCCTTTATTAGGCCCTCAAGGCCGAAATGGCAATAGAAATTTCAGCACCTCGGTAAAAATTTTTCTTCTAGAGAGTCAGTACGATAAGGAGAAAACGGAGCAATAGATAGGGCCACTGGAGTTGTTAAGATTTGGTGGATACGTAGGGAAGATCTACCTTTGCACTTGCGTTTGAGCGAGGG
>CAMXWF010000020.1 GCA_947252645.1 uncultured Bacteroidia bacterium | reverse complement strand
GCAATTGGGCGAGCGGTACCTACGTGGTGGTCGTCACTGCGCGCGATGGCGAGAAGGCGCTCCAGATAGTGAAATAAAATCGGTTTGTAGTAAGCAGTAATCAGCGTTCAGTGGCTAGCAGTTAGCGAATAAGGAGAGAAGAACGTAGATGGTTTGATCCTCTGGTGCGGTTTATTGGATGCTGATTGCAGAGCTAATGGCGGTTGCCCCCCTACTCATGGGGGGCAACTTTTTTATGTACCGAAAAACAGCTACTAGCTACGGTGGCGCGCTGGGGTAATCGAGGATTGCGCACGGACAGCAGCGCACGCCTGGGCGCCGCCCCTACGCATGGACGGCCACGGACTTCTCGCCCCACTCTATGGGTCTTCCCCGCCGCATTGAGTACTCGGGGTGACTCGCTGTCGCCTAATCCTCCGTGAGCTCTTTTGGGACTCTAGGGCCACTTATCCCTGCCACCCGTGGGGACTTTGCTCTCTAGACACTGCGCCTAGTGCGCTCCACCTTGCCCCTGAGGGGCTCTATGTGTGGCAGTCATTGAGCAGCCTTGACCCGCCGCGCCATTGGGGTGGCAAACACGAAGTCGTTGAGTTCCTCGTTGTCGGTTTCCAGAACCTCCACGTTGGTGCCCTGCCATGCCAGCAGCCCATCGTGTAGGAAGAAGATCCAATCGCCAATGGCCAGCACGGAATTCATGTCGTGTGTATTCACGATGGTGGTGATGTGCCCCTCCTCGGTGATTTCGTGGATAAGCGCATCGATCACGACGCTCGTCTGGGGGTCGAGGCCAGAGTTTGGTTCATCGCAGAAGAGGTAGCGTGGCTTGAGGGCAATTGCGCGTGCGATCGCCACCCGCTTACACATCCCTCCGCTCAGGTCGGAGGTGCGCAGCTTCGCCGCGTCCCTGAGCTCTACGCGGTCTAAGCATTCCAGGGCCCTGCGCTGGATCTGCTGTGGTGTCATGTTGCTGAAATGTCGGAGCGGAAAAGCCACATTCTCTAGGACCGTCAGGGCATCAAAGAGGGCCCCGTTCTGAAAGAGCATGCCTACCTGCTGTTGCATTTTTCGACGGGTATTGGTCGACATCTGCAGGGCATTGCGTCCCTCGAAGAGAATGGCACCGGCATCGGGCCGTAGGAGCCCGGAGAGGATTTTCAGGAGGACTGTTTTGCCCGAGCCACTTTTACCAATGACTAGGTTGGTTTTTCCGGGTTCAAAGCGGGCGGAGATGCCCCTGAGGACCTGTTTACCGTCGAAGGACTTGACGATATCACGCGCTTCAATCATATCAAGAACATCCGCGTGAGGAGCAGGTTAGCCAGGAGGAGCGCAATGCTACTGTCGACGACCCCCCTTGTACTCGCCAGACCCACCTCGAGGGATCCGCCCTTGGCGTAATAGCCCCAGAACGATGGGATAGTGGCTATCAGGAAGGCAAAGACAGACATTTTGAGCATGGAGTACCACACGTAGTAGGGAGTGGCAAAGGAGCGGACCCCATCGATGAAGTCCTGCGCAGAGATAAACCCAGAGGCGACCACGCAGAATCCACCGCCGGCTATGGCTATCAAGGAGCTCAGGGAGGCCAGCAGCGGGAAAGTCAACACCATGGCCACCACCTTGGGCAGAATGAGAAAGGCGGCCGAATTGATTCCCATGACGTTGAGGGCGTCGATCTGCTCTGTAATGCGCATGGTGCCGACCTCGGAGGCAATGCTCCCGCCCACCTTTCCAGCCAGCACCAAGGCGATGATGGTGGAGCTAAACTCGAGCAAAATCACGTCGCGGGAAGCCGCACCGATGACAAAAGGCGGCAACATGGGGTGCTCTAGGTTTATGGCCATCTCAATGGTCACGGCCGCCCCCACAAAGAGCGAGACCACCGACACGATGTAGATGGAACGGACAGTGAGCGTCCAAATCTGGCCGGCCACGTCCTCTAGGAAAATGGAGAACTTGGCTGGCTTGCGGAACACCTGGCCTAAGAAAAGGATGTAGCGGCCAAAGATAGCAAAGGGCGAAAGCAATATCGATTTCCCCATCTGCGCCCTGCTATTTGCAATGGAGGAATCTCTCAATGGCACCCCAGACCCGATGGGCCACCTGCTCGGGGGAGTCGAGGGCTGCAGGGGGGCATGCGGTGCTGGGGGCATGCCCAAAGCTCTCTATGCGCTCTAGCTTGTAGGCCGTGGCCATGGCCGCGTAGCACAGCTGCACTTGTCGTAGCAGGAGTCTATCGGACTCATGGATGTCGGCCTGGCTGCCCTGCACCGCCCGTCGATGGGCCATTTGGTGCTCGCAAAACTCAAGAGGCACATCCAAGTAGAGCGCGGCATCGGGTATTGGCATCCCCATGACCTCACGCTCGAGCCGATAGATCCAATCCGCCAACTCCTTACGCTGCGTCAGCGGCACTTTGGCGCACTGGTAGGCGAGGTTGGAGAAGTAGTAGCGATCTACCAGTACCCACTCGCCCCTATCGAGCCACTGCGCTATCTGCCCGCGAGACTCAGCCCTGTCGGTGGCAAAGAGCATTGCCAGGAGCTTGATGCCCTCCAGACCCTGTGGGAGCACGAGTTGGCCTGACAAATAGCTACGCAGCAACCCGCCTACTTGCGACTCTTGGAGACGCGGAAAATGAATGACGTGTACATCCTGCTGCTCGGACGGCAATGTACGCCTGAGCCGCTTGGCCAGGAGCTGTATCTGCGTTGACTTGCCTGCGCCGTCTAGCCCCTCTATTGCGATTAATGGCATGCTTGGAGCTACTAGGGCTTAGCTAAGTGACGGTAATAGGTGAACACGTGATGCTGCGCATACTCAGGGTGTAGAATGGCCACCAAGTCGTCCAGCACGATGTCGGGCTGGAGTACCCCCTGCTCGTAGAAGCCATTGCCCCCCTCGGGCGAGAGCTGGAGGTTATTATTCCACACCCTATCCGACTGCACTGCGGGGAACTGGGCATAGAAGGGGTTGTCGTTGAGCAACGTTTGGAGATCGAGAGCCATACCTGGATTGAGCCAATAGTCAGCCTTTAGACCGTAGGCCAAGGCCACCTCCAGGTTGACGGGGTGCGACTCGCCGTCTTGGAAGTCATTCCCCAGCACCTCGCCCCCGGCATCGCGGACTAAGCGACTCATGTAGCTGTTAGCCCCTGGCATGTACCACATTTCTTTCCAGGGGGCATTGATGAGTACGTGAGGGCGCACGTTGGAAGGAGAGACGGAGGAGGCCACGGAGTCGTATCGGTGGGCAACGCTGTCGTAGAGCGCATCTGCTCTATCGCCCACTCCAGCCAGGTAGCCGAACACACGGAGCCACTCGGTGCGGGCCAAGGGGTGTTCCTCTAGGTACTCCCCCACCATCACCACGGGGATGCCCAGGCCTTGAAGCCGGGCCACAAAGGGAGGCTTAGGCCCACTGGTGGCGAAGGCAAAGCAAACGTCAGGCTGCTGGGCCACAATGGCCTCATAGTTTAGATCCATGTCGGTGCCCACGTCGACTATGCGCCCCTCAGCCACGGCTTGGCGTACTGCGTGATTGGTCACATAGCGGGGAGTACTTACGCCCACTACCCTATCGACCAGCCCGAGTGCCTGGAGGAAGGCCACGTGGGTAGTCGATAGGCAAATGGCGCGCCTGAATGGGTGGGCGAACGCTATCAGTGTGTCGCTGACTAGGTTGTTGCCCCCCACCCGGTAGCGGATGGCTACGCTATCTGCGCCCTGGAGGCGGCGGTCGAGCAGCTCCACCGAGCGCCCCCCGTCGGCCAGCGTATCTGGCACGAAGCGAAAGCCCTGCGCGCGGTGAGCCTCTGGGGCGAGAGTGGCACTACGTCCGCATGCCCCCAGCAGCAGCAACAGGGCAGCACTACACGCCAGCAAAAAAGCCCGCATACGCTCCATGATTCGCCTCTCCCTAGATAGCGCCAAGGTCATTACGCTTGGCCGGTGCAACAGGTCTAGCGCATGCTCAAATCGCGCACTCCGCTAATGTCGGGCTGCACCAGGGTGCCTTCGCCGCTAGCCATCTGGTAGTTCCTACCCTTCACTACGGCATCGGGTATCAGGACGGGGTTAAAAATCCTGACGAAGTGGATGGCGGGCAGGCTAACCTTTTGTCCGTTGGCATCCACTGCCCAGTCGATGTCGTAGCGGCAAGGCTGTACGGCGTCTTCTTTCTCGGGCTTGGCATTGTAAACCACCTTGGTGGGTAAATCCAGCACCTTACCTATCCCTTTTAGCGGCGGTGTAGCTGAGGCATCCTCCTCCCAGTCGAGCTTAGCCTGCGTGTAGAAGCGCGGGGAGACGTACTTGGCTAGCTGCCAGTCGCTCTTGCGAGGCCATGTGGGGGCCATGTAGCTGTTGCCCCCTACCGAGGGTACGTAGCCCTGGAGCGTTTTTTCAGCTCCCGCCTCCTTCCATTGCGCCGTCCAGGCTACTACGGCATAGGCATCGTAGCCCAGCTTGGCGACCTCTGGAGAGCCAGGGGCAAGGGACTGATACTGTGGTTTGCCCTCGTTATTGCTATAGACCACCGACACCTCATGCTCCTTGGGGTTGGGGCAATTAGTCGAGGCTAGGTAGTACCATGGTTCATTATCGTCTTTCAGGCCGTTTCCGTTGGCGTCGTAGGCCACGGCCACCCCGATGGGATAGTCCCAGGCTGGGTCGTCTAATACCCCTGACTCTGGCTTTCGCAGGATTTCGAAGTCGTACTTACCCGGCGTGTTGAGTACGGCGTGGTCGAAGGCCACATCGATACTTCCCGCAAAGCCGCCGAGCGTGAGCCTCGACTCTGCGTTGCCCACCAATTTCCGTCCACAAACCAGCAAGGCCTGGCGGTAGGACTTTGCATCCTTGAGGTTGGGGTACAGATTCACCTTGGGAGCAGGGGCTGGCTTGTAGTCCAAGACGTGGACCGCAAAGGGGTTGTAGGCCAGGAGCTCATGTTCCACCAGCACGGTGAAGCGATGGATGATAGAATTGCCCGTCTCGTAGAGCTTAAACTGCAGCTCGTAGATACCCGTGGTGGGGGCAATAAATCGGAGATCCCTATTCTTGGAAAGGAGTAGATCCTTTTGCTGCCACTCATCATGCTTGGTAGCCCTGTAGCGCAGCAGGGTCCACTCGTAGGCAGAACCCTCCACGCCGCTGCTCAACTCAAGGGGCTTGAGGCGTGCGACTGCGTAGTTATTTTTTAATCCCAGCCGTAGCATGGGTGGTCGCTTATCGGCGCATCCGGCCAAAAGCATGGCTGCAAGCAACGACAGCAATAGCAGCTGGGGGCGCAAGGTGTATACTCTCATAGTCGTTACTTCGCTTTAAAGACCATCTTGATGGGCACAATACCCGCTCGAACCTTCCACTCAAACTGGGCTCGTTCTCCTGCGCGATAGCAGTAGAGCATGCCGCTAGAGGTGAAATTTTTCGCATCGGAGATGAACAAGTGGCTTCCAGTAGGAGTGATGGCAAAGGCCAAGGCATTGACGAACTCCTCGCGCGTGGGCCCGAGCTCCACCTCCTTGGCGGCTTGGACAGAGCCGCCGCCCTGGAAATAGCGGGTCACGGTTGGCTGACCGTACCATCCGCTCTCCACGATATGCCCCTGAAGCATGTAGGCATGGGCTTTTGGCACCAGAGCCTGCGCTATCAGGGGGTATTCTTGGGCCGTGCCCTCCCGAGGGCTCAAGCTCAGGGCATCCACCTCGATCAGGGTGGGTTTCATTTCGTGGAAATCTCCATCGCTGTAAGCGTAGATTTTGGTGTATTCGCCCTCGGTCACATCCGTAGTGCCCAGGAGTAGACGGGTGTTTTTGAGGACATTTTCTTTGGCCACCTGGGTCATTTTTTCGCCTGAGACATCGATGAGCGAAATGGAGGCATCGTAGGCCGGGGCATTGTACTCGCCGCAATTGGCCACCCAGAGCAGGTTTTTCCCGAAGAGCATGGCCTTTGGCTGCATGCCGACGGTGATGCTATCGGTTTTTTTGAGGGTCTTGGGGTCGAAGCGCACCACCTCACCCAGTGGAGGCTGGTCCTCACGGAGGCCTTTGCACTTGTAGGAGGTGACGTAGCCCTTGCCCTGGTGGAAGGCGATGGACCGGCAATCGTTGACCTGGATCTCGCCGAGCTTGCGCATGGTATTTGCGTTGAGGCAGACCACCTTGTGGCTTCCGGCCAGCACGATGAAGAGCCTATCGCCCTCTAGGGCCATGTCGACCGCATTGTCGCCCAGCACCGGGAGGAGGTCTTTATTGCTCTCGGCGTAGATGTTTCGGGCGTAGTTGCCGGTGGCAAAGTCCAGGTAGTCCAGGGTGGCCTTATTTGTGCCGGGGCCGCCATTGTTGAGGATGAACATGCCCGCGGCCTCCTGCTTGAGGTCTTGGCTAATGTTGATCTGCTCATGTTCAGCTGGCACTAGGTTTCGCTCCTGGCGACAGGCGCCCAAGGCCAGCAGCAGCCCCGCCACGAGGGGCAGCAGATTGCGATAAGTTCTCATTGTAACTCCGCCGTTAGGGTCAGCTGCACGACCTGCCTAGGCATGGGGTAGTTGGCCACAAGGTCCGAGACATCGCCCAGCATATTGTTGAGTTCGGCCATGATTCTGAAATTCCACTCCCCAGCCTTGATGAGCTTGCTGAGCGAGATATCGTGAGTGTACCAGGGCTGCAGCTCGTTGTAGGGGATATTTTCCTGCTCGCCGTAGCGCTTGCCGGTGTAGAGGAAGCTATAGTCGAGAGCCCATCCACGCCAGGAGAGCCCTAGGACGGCAGAGCCGCTATGCCAGGGGATGTTGGGGATCTGGTGCTGGAAGTAGGGGTCGTTTTTATTGGTCACATCCTGGGCCTGCTGATAGCTATACTGGAGCTTGCCCACGATGTGGAACTTGTCGGGCAGAGAGAGGGTGATGGAGGCGTTGGCATCGCCACCATACATTTCCACTAACCCGAGGTTCACCATGGACCATCGGAAGAGCTGCCCTCGAGGGAAGGCGATGATCTTGTCCTTCACGCGCTGGTAGTTGCCTTCCAGCGAGAGATTGAAGGAGAAGACATTTTGGTTGACCTTGCCGTGGCCGTAGCTGATGCCGAAATTGGCCTGCTGGACCAGCTCGGGCTTGAGGTGTTCCCCGATGAGCGAAGAGACATAGCGGTCGTTGTAATTTGGCACCCTGTAGGTTTGCTTAGCCGAGGCCTGTAGGAAGAAGTCGACCCTTTTGAAGGGTTTGTAGTAGATCATGAAGGCAGGCGAGACGCCCATCTCCTGTGGCTCTGGGGTGAAGCCGGCGGCCGCGCGGTTGTAGACATAGGTGCCCAGGCCCGAGAGCTGCATGGTCAGGCCGCTCCACTGGAACTGCGTGGCCAGGGAGAACAGGTTGACCAGGCGCCAGGGCATGGGGAAGGCTGCATCGGCCTTGTGGACGAGTTCATTGCGTTTCTGCATATGGTTGAACTCCAAATCGTAGGCGAAGGAGAGCTTCCACCAGTCGTAAAAGGTGAACTGGTTGGACCAGGAGACATAGCCGGTGTACTGCCTATAGGCCTCATCCATGGGGGCCAGCTTGTCGTCTTTGTTGGTGTAGTGGATATAGTCGCCTGCGGCCTTGAGCATTATCTGGGTGCGGTACCAGCTATTGACGTCCATGCGGGCGGAGCCTTGCAGGAAGGAGCTGCGGTCGACGAGGCGCTCGCCCTGGTACCAGATGTCGTTGATGGTGGCCCCTGGGATGCCACGCTGCGAGCTGTAGTGGTAGGCGAAGAAATTCCAGGTTCCGCTGCTCAGTGCGCTGCCGGTCATGATGCCGTGTAGCCCCACCTCGGTGCGCAGTGCGTGGACATCGTTGTTTTCCCTGTGGGCGGCGGTGTCGATCACGGTTGCCCCGTTAGCATTGCGGCGGCGATAGCGGAAGGGGTAGTTGTTTTTGGCTATATGCATCTCGGCGCTGGCAGAGAGCGAGGTGTAGTTTCCCAGGTCAGTTTCCACAAGGAAGCTGGGGGTGATGCCCCAGGTGGAGGAGCCACGCACCTGGGCCCGGAAGTTCGTGCGCTGCTCATCGCGCCGATAGACGGGTCGCTTGCTGGTGATGTAGAGGCTGTTGGAGCTTGCGAAGTCCTTGGCACACTGAAAGATGTCGCCCTTCTGACTGGAGTATATTGCGATATTTTGGATGTTGTCGAGGGAGAACTTCGACAAATCCACGATGCCATTCATGGTGTTGCCTATCTCCAGGCCGTTGTAGAACACACCCATGCGCTCCGAGCCGAGGCTTCGCACGTTGATGGTGGTGAAGCCGGCCAGGCCTGCGTAGTCCTTGAATTGGACGCCCGAGTAGTAGCGGATGGCGTCGGCCAAGGAGTACTGTCGATACTGGTCCAAGTCCTTACCCTTGAGTTCCACGGGAGCCGCCACTTTGAGTGGCTGCTTCATCTTCACGACAGTCATCTGGCCCCGGGCAGGCATCCAAGATCCCGCGAGCAACAGGGCTGCTAGCAATAAACTCGATAGCTGTTTTGTTCCTATCATCGCCCAAGTCTGATTATAGCCCTGGTGCCCCATGGGGCACCAGGGGGTAGCAATGGTTGTTTTCCTCGCCCAGCCCTAGGCATCGAGCGGTAGGCGACCGAATTTTTTATCAAACAGGTTCATATCATCCAAGGCGCACATGACCTTTTTCACCGACTCCGCGGACTTGCGCAGCAGGGCGCGCTCGTGTTCATCGAGCTTAAGGTCGATCACGCGCTCTACGCCCTGCTCACCCAGCACGACGGGCACGCCTAGGTGGAGGTTACTCATTCCGTACTCCCCGTTGAGGGGTGCGCACACGGAGAGCACCCGGTGCTGATTGCGCACCACGGCCTCCACCATTTCGGCCACAGAGGCTCCCGGCGCATACCACGCTGAGGTGCCCATGAGGTTCACGATCTCGCCCCCGCCCTTCTGGGTGCGGGCCACGATCTCGTTGAGGCGTTTTTCCTCGATGAGTTCCAGCACCGGGATGCCGCCGACATTCGTGTAGCGCGGCAGGGGCACCATGCTGTCGCCGTGTCCGCCGATGAGCAGAGCCTGCACATCCATCGGGGAGACGTGGAGCTCTTGGGCAATGAACGTGCGGTAGCGGGCCGAGTCGAGCACGCCCGCCATGCCAAACACCTTGTTGCTAGGCCGCCCGCTGGCCAGCAGGGCTGCGTAGGTCATCACGTCGAGCGGGTTGGTCACCACTAGGATGATACAATCGGGCGAGTAGCGCACCACTTGGGTCACCACCTCCTTCATGATCTTTGCGTTGGTGCCTATGAGATCATCGCGGCTCATCCCGGGCTTGCGGGGTACGCCCGCCGTCAGGACCACGAGGCCCGAGCCAGCCGAGAGCTCGTAGTTGTTCCCTGCCCCAATGACCTTGGCATTGAAGCGATGGAGCGGTGCGACCTCTTGGATGTCGAGTGCTTTGCCCTTCGAGGCGCCCTCATTGACATCCACTACCACCAGCTCCTCGCACAGGTCACGGAGGGCGATCTCATGCACGCACGTAGCGCCCACATTCCCTGCGCCTACTACTGTTATTTTTTTCATAACCATATCGTTATTCTATTTCTCGCATACCAGCACCGCTAGGCTACCCGCTGGCTGAGTTCCCGGTCGATGGCATAGCCCCGCTCAGGCAAGGCTGGCCGGCGTAGCACATAGGTGAGGTAGCCTGTTTGATAAAAGCTCAACAAGAACATCGGCATCCGTCCGCACAGGATGCGCTGCTGTAGCCGTCCACGCAGCGCCATGAAGAGGCTACTCAGGAGCCTATCTAGCCCCAGGCGCCGCAAGAAGCGAATGACTCTAAGGCGTGGGCTGGCCCACACCATGGTGGGTCGGTCTTCGGGATTCGCGTTCCAGACGCGCACCAGGTTGCGTGTGGACTCGTGGATTTTGAGCAGGAATTTCTCGTTGTCCTCCTGCCCTAGGTGTCGCATGGGGTTGTCGATGTGCTTCATGCGCACCTTGCGCTTAATGAGCTGTAGGTTGAAAAGCCTATCTTCCTGCCCATAGCCCGAGAGCCCTTCGTTGAAACGGACACGCTGGTAGACCCGTCGGCGTATGAGGAAGTTGGCCGTGGTCACCCGATTAACGTCGGAGTAACGTGAGGCGCGGCTGAGCAGGCGCTGCATGAACATCTCGTATCGCCAACGGAGCAGAAGCTTGCTAGTGTCGGGCTGGGGTCCGTAATGCACGCCGCCGCTCACCACGTCTACCTCCTGCTCCATGCAGCTTATGTAGCGGCGGAGATAGTCATCGTACTCGGGTACCATGTCGCAGTCCATGAACAGCAGCCACTCCCCGCGGGCGTAGTCAGCCAATAGGTTGCGGATGCGACTACGCCCTACGTTTTCCAACAGCGGCAAGTAGCGCACCCTGGCGTCCTCGGCAATCTGGGCATTCTTGTCTGCGTAGGGGGCCCGGGAATGGTCGTCGATGGCTACCACCTCCACGTTGAGACCATAGGCATCGGCCTCCGCCAGAAAGCGCGCCACCGTGTCGGTAACCACGAAATCGTAAATCGGCACACATATCGAAAGCAAGCCCGCCATCGCCTCTACTCCCCATTGCCACGTTGGAGCGACACCGCAAAGGTAACAAATTCCCTCTTGCGGACACAAGCCCCCAGGGGCCCAGTGCAGGGGTTGCAAGAGATCGAGCGCAAGAAGTGACTCGCCTGGCACCCCGCTAGTCCCTCGGCAGGCATCAACCAGAGAATAGGGCTACAACGTCCAGCAGCAGGCTAGCGGGATGTCCACCAGTAAGCGCCAAAGCCGTAGCCCCACAGGCACAGCACGGCGAGGGGGAGCGGGCGGGGGTAGAGAGAGGGAACACAGCATGCCCCACCTATTGCGGTGTAGGTCTAGCAATGCGGCAATGCTCTAGATACCACTGCTATGACAACACGCAGCACTCGGCAGTGCGTGAATTAGGTTGTCCGATACCTGCACGTACACAGGATCAGTGTCTCCACCCTGAGGGTCAAGGTGGACTACCCTACTCCTTTTTCTTGCGTGCAACGGCGCGCTTGACGGCCTCATAGATGCCTTGTGCAGTTAGGCCGTAGTGCTCCATGAGCTGCTCAGGCCTACCGCTCTGGCCGAAGCAGTCATGCACGGCCAGCATTTCCTGCACGCAGGGGGCTTCTAAGGCTAGGACGTGGGCCACAGCCTCCCCGAGTCCCCCGTTGGCCATATGCTCCTCGGCAGTGACAATGGCGCCTGTCCACTTTGCGGCCTCCACGATGACCTCCTGGTCGATGGGCTTGATGGTATGCATGTTGATCACGCCAGCCTCTATGCCTTGCTGGTGGAGCGTGTCAGCGGCCTGCAGCGCGGGGGCCACCATGTGACCGCAGGCGATAATGGTAGCCGCTCTACCAGGCAGGAGAACCTGAGCTCGTCCGAGAGTGAACTCGTCGTCGGGCGTGGTGATCGTGGGGACCTTGGGGCGGCCAAAGCGGAGGTAGGCGGGGCCCTGGTGATCGGCCAAAGCCAAGGTGGCCTGCCGTGTTTGCTCGTAGTCGCAGGGCACTACCACCGTCATGTTGGGCAAGAGGCGCATGAGGGCGATGTCCTCGAGCATTTGGTGTGTGGCACCGTCCTCGCCTACGGTCAGGCCAGCGTGGGAGGCCGCAATCTTGACGTTGCCATTACTATAGGCGACAGACTGGCGGATTTGGTCGTAGACCCGCCCGGTGGCAAAGGCGGCAAAAGTGCTGGCAAAGGGGATGAAACCTGCGATGGCGAGGCCCGCGGCCACGTTGATCATGTTGGCCTCGGCAATGCCGCACTGGACGAAACGTTTGGGGTATCTCTCGGCGAACTGGCTCAGCTTGACCGAGCCTGTGAGATCCGCTGTGAGCGCCATGACCTTGGGGTTGGTTCCCAGCTCCAGCATGGCTTGGCCGAAGCCCGAGCGGGTGTCCTGCTTTGGCAACTTATTGATCTGCAGCATGGCTTGCTACTTCTGACGGACGCGCTCGGTGGCCTCTTTACGGATGAGCCCCAGGATCAACAACTCGGCGCTGGCATAGTTGGTGGCCAGAGGTATGTTGTGGACATTGCAGGTTTCCAAGAGCTTGCGAATGTCCTCATGGTGGGGCTGGACCACCCGATGGTCGCGGAGGAAGATGACGATGTCGACCTCACCGCGGGCGATCATATCGGTGATTTCCCTGTAGCCGCCGTCACGCCCTGGGCTCAAGTGACGGCATTCGATTCCCTCCCCCTTGATGTACTCCGCAGTACGCCCCGTGGCCAAGAGATTGACCCCTCGGAGCCACTCAGTGCGCTCGAGCAAAAAGCGGGCCAACTCCTGCTTCTTGGCGTCGTGGGCAATAACCACTATGTTCTTCATAACCTGCGTTCGTTTTTGGATTGGTGAATAGAAGCTAGAAGTCGCCCAGGGGTGTGGGTTCAATCTGGTCGAGGGCCTGCTGGAGCTGCTCTTCGCTTGGGGCTTTGCCATGCCAGGCGGCTTGACCCTCCATGAAATCTACGCCAGCACCCATGGTGTTTTTCATGAGCAGCACGGTGGGAGAGCCGTTGCCTCGTAGGCGCTGGGCGGCCTGGAGGGCATCGTAGATAGACACCACACTGGGCTTGCTGACCACGAGGGTATCCCACCCGAAGGCCTTCCACTTGGCTTGGAGATCGCCGAGAGGGAGCACGGAGTCGACCTGACCATCGATCTGTACCCCGTTGTAGTCCACCGCGGCGATGAGGTTGTCGAGGTGCTTGGCCGAGGCGAACATGGCCGCCTCCCAGTTCTGGCCTTCCTGTAGCTCGCCATCGCCCATGAGGACGTAGACGAAGCTGGAGACGTTTTGGAGGAGCTTGGCATAGGCCACGCCAGCAGCCACCGAAAGCCCCTGGCCCAAGGAGCCCGAAGCCACCAGGATGCCTGGTAGTCCGTGGGTAGGCGTTGGGTGACCCTGCAAGCGGGTCCCCATCTGCCGGAAAGTGGCCAATTCGGTCACGGGAAAGTAGCCAGACCGCGCCAGCGCGCTGTACCAGGCCGCCGAGACGTGGCCGTTGGAGAGGAAGAAGGCATCGTCTTGTGGACGATAGCCCCACGGGGTCGCCTTGCATTGCTGCAGCACGTCATGGTAAAGCACGGCAAAATAGTCGGCGCAGCTCAAGGCCCCCCCGGGATGCCCGCTCTGCGCTGCGCACACCATGCGGAGAGCATCGCGGCGAATCTGCCGTGACAACGCTTCGAGTGCTTGTTGCTGTGCTGCGTCCATAGATATTGCCTTTGTGGCCTAACGTTGGGCCCTAACCTCGGCGCGAAGATAGCGATTTCGGAGGGGAAGTAGTCCCTGGGAGGCACCAGGCGATGCCCTTGCTCAGGCTGGCTGTAACTCCGCAAGGCTCACGGCGTAGGCAGGATAATGCGGCTACAGGGCGGCCGTGACTCTATTTTCGCGCGAGGTATTGCAGGTCGCTTTTACTCACCAGCATGCGGCCGATGCCTACGAGACCTCCCGGGCAGCGGATACCCACCCACTCCCTAGCACCAACTAGCGCAGGAGGCTTTGAGCCAACGCTGGCGCTAGGGGGCGCACGGGATGGATGCCATCCGGTGGGCCATGGCGATGCCTATCGGGCGCTTACTCTCCAGCAGGCCTACACCAGGCAGCTACTTGCTCCACCGAAAGAGCCGGGAGGGTCAGCTTCTGCTTCTTGGCTGCGCCCCGGAGATCGTTGAGAAGCCTGCCATGGCCGTAGCTACGCATGGCCTGGAGGGTCTGGATGCCGAGGCCTCGCAGCAGCGGGAGTAGCACTTCGGGCACGCCAGCAGCAGTGAAAGCCTCATTGGGGTCCTGCTGTTCTTGGTGCTCGGGCTTCATCTGGGGGAAGAGGAGTACATCCTGGATGGAGGGCTTATCGAGGATGAGCATGATGAGACGGTCGATGCCTATACCCATGCCGGAGCAGGGTGGCATGCCGTATTCGAGGGCGCGGATGAAGTCGTGGTCGATGACCATGGCCTCATCGTCGCCCTTTTCGGCCAGGGCCATCTGCTGCTGGAAGCGCTCGTACTGGTCGATGGGGTCGTTGAGCTCGCTGTAGGCGTTGCAGAGTTCAGAGCCATTGACGAAGAGTTCGAAACGCTCGGTGAGGTTAGGGTGGGCGCGGTGGCGCTTGGTGAGGGGGGAGAGCTCGACGGGATAGTCGATAAGGAAAGTGGGCTGGATGAGGTGTTCTTCGCAGGTGGCGCCGAAGAGTTCATCGATAAGCTTGGCGCGACCCATGGAGTCATCTATGTCCACCTCGTGTTTTTTGCACTCCTGCTGCAGCGTGGGGATATCTACCGTATCGATATCTACCTTGGCATACTGGAGCATGGCATCGCGCATGGTGAGGCGGCGGAAGGGGCGCTTGAAGCTGATATTGTTCCCCTGGCTTTGGAACTCCGTGCTGCCGTGGACGGCAAGCGCCACGCGCTCGAGGAGGCCTTCGGTGTAGTCCATCATCCAGAGGTAGTCCTGGTAGGCGATGTAGATCTCCACCATGGAGAATTCGGGGTTGTGCGTGCGGTCCATGCCCTCGTTGCGGAAGTCCTTGGCGAACTCATAGACACCATCGTAGCCCCCCACGATAAGTCGCTTGAGGTAGAGCTCATCGGCAATGCGCAGGTAGAGCGGGATGTCGAGCGCGTTGTGGTGGGTGATGAAAGGCCTTGCCGAGGCGCCGCCAGCCAAGGGCTGGAGGATAGGAGTCTCTGCCTCAAGGTATCCGCCCTCGTTGAAGTAGGCTCGCATGGTGTTGATGATGAGCTGGCGCTGGCGGAAGGTCTTGCGAGTTTCTGGGTTGATGGCCAGGTCAACGTAGCGCTGTCGGTAGCGGGCTTCGGCCGAGGTGAGCTGGTCGAAGACCTTACCGTCCTTTTCCTTGACGACAGGCAGAGGCCGAATGGCCTTGGCGAGCACCGTGAGGCTATCGGCATGCAGGCTGCGCTCGCCGGTCTGGGTGGTGAATAGGTAGCCCTTGACCCCTACGAAATCGCCCAAGTCTAGGAGCTTCTTGAAGACTGTGTTGTAGAGGGTCTTATCATCGTTGGGGCAGAGTTCGTCGCGCCGAAGGTAGATCTGGATAGTGCCTTTTTCATCCTGGATGGTCATGAAGGAGGCACTGCCCATGATGCGCCTTGCCCGAATGCGCCCGGCAAGGCTCACCGGGGCTTTTTGCTCCGCTAAGGCCTCAAAGCCCTCCAGGGCCTGGCTGATGGTATGGGTGCGAGGATAGGCGGCAGCGGGATAGGGGTCGATGCCCAGCTTGCGCAATTCTTCTAGGGATGCGATCCTCAGTTGTTCCTGCTCGCTACGGATAGATGCGGCCATGTTGTAAGGCTTTTGCTCTTCGATGCAGGCCCGTGGGGGCTCTGGGCTTGCCGAAGGGGTCGTTGTAGTGCAAAGATAGCAAATCTGGGCCTGTTGGTGGACAGTAGCAACAAGGCATCCTACGGGGCTTTTGGCTACCTGCGCACCAGCCCCGTAGGGCTAGGCGAGCGACTGGCATCCGCTGCGCATGTCGGCCGATTGGGAGTGGCGATTGGGGGCCACTCTCTCCGGTAGAAAAGGTCTAGGGGTCGGTTTGGGGCAGCGGGTATTTCCCAGTGAATGGGTGGTAGGGCTCGGGATTAGGTAGGTTGCTGCTGCACGCAATAGCCTGAACAGCGCAACGTGGGGCGGTGTATCCCTGGGGTCAGTGGTGTTCGTCAGGCTTACCGAAGGCTTCTAGGCGGCGTCGGAGTTCTTGGGGATTTGCCCTTCTGAGGGGGCTCTCAGGGGGGAGTGCGTCTTCTCCTTGAGCAAAGCGGCTAAGTGCATGTAGGAGCGGCTGCGGAATGTCTTGTTCGGGCGTGCGTTGTAGTCGGTGCTGGTTCCATGGGCAGACCTCTTGGCAGATGTCGCAGCCGAAGAGCCATGGGCGCACAGACTCCATCTCACCAGGGGCAAGGGGCGTTTTACGCTCTATGGTGAGGTAGGAGATGCATTTCTTGGCCTCAAGGATATAGCAGGGCTTTAGGGCGTGTGTGGGGCAGCTCTCTAGGCAGCGTTGGCAAGAGCCACAACGTGGAGACATGCGTTGCTCCGTGACCTCGAGGTCGGCATTGAGTACTAGGGAACCGATGAAGAAATAGGAGCCAAGCGCCGGGTGAATGAGGAGGGTATTCCGGCCAATCCAGCCAAGGCCAGCATTGCAGGCCCAGAAGCGATCGAGCAGGGGGGCGGAGTCGACAAAGACCCTGCCCTGGGTAGGCCCGAGCTGCTCATTGATGAGCTGCCAGAGGCGGAACAAGGTGTTTTTGACGGTCTTGTGGTAGTCTGGGCAATAGGCGTAGCTGGCAATACGGGCACCTGGCGCCTTGTGAGGCCTTGGGGGGTAAGGTACGAGGGCAGAGACGATGGACCTGGCCCCGGGGACTAGCAGACGTGGGTCAAGGCGCTTATCGAGGTTGCGCTGCATGTAGGCCATTTCCCCGTGGTAACCAGCGGCCAGCCAGGCCTCCAAATGGGGCCTAGCCTCGTCTAACGCCCTTGCGCTACTGACGCCAACGGCGGCAATACCGAGCTGGTGCGCAAGGTACGCTAGCGTGGCGTAGGGGAGCATGGGGCTTGGCCTAGAGCAAGCCAGTTTCGAGCTTAGCCTCTTGGCTCATGCGGGACTGGTCCCACGGGGGATCAAAAACCAGCTCGACGTTGGCATCGGTGACACCAGGAATACTCAGGATTTTTTGGCGGACCTGCTCCACCAGGTCATCGGCCACGGGGCAGTTGGGGGCAGTGAGGGTCATGGCGATATTGACCATGCCGTCGGGCTCCACATCGACCTCATAGATGAGGCCAAGCTCATAGATGTTGACGGGGATTTCGGGATCGTAGACCTCCCGGAGCTTATCTACCAGCGCAGTTTCAATCGCTAGAGTGTCGACCATAGGAAAGGAGAGTTAGGCGCATCGGGCCCCCTCGGGCTCTTGGGAATACAACAGTAGCTAGGCGGTTTTGTGCGCAAGGGCGCACGCTTTGATGCGCTCGACCATGGCGAGTAGGCCGTTAGCTCGTGTGGGCGAGAGGTTTTCCTGGAGCCCGATGGATTTTACCATGTAGAGGTCGGCTTGGGCTATTTCCTCTGGGGTGTGGCCGTTGAGTACTTGGATGAGTAGGGCTGCGATGCCCTTGGTGATGACGGCATCGCTATCGGTGTGGAAGTAGAGGCATCCGTTACGGCATTCGCACTCTATCCATACGCGACTCTGGCAGCCCTTAATCAGATTGGCGGGGTCGTGGAGGGTGCTAGGGGCGGGTGGTAGTGCCTGGCCGAGATCGATGATTTGCTGGTAGCGGTCGATCCAGTCATCGAGTAGACCAAAATCGCGTACCACGGCATCTTGTGCTTCGTTGATGGTCATGGGGTAGGAATTTTTCTCTATTTCAATCCGCGTTGCGCTTTTATCTTCTCGTAAGCGGCATTGATCTGTTGCATTTTCTTAGTGGCCAACGCCTGTGCTTCGGGGCTTTTGTCCTGTCGGTCGGGATGCCACTTGATGAGTAGTTGCCGATAGGCCTTGCGTATCTCCTCGTTGGAGGCCTCACGAGTGAGGCCTAGGACGGCGTAGTAGTCGGTTTCTGGGGCCGAGTAGCGGCTATAGGTACGGGAGTAGTCTTGAGCAGCCACGCCGAGGAGGCTCCTGATCTGCTCGAGCAGGCTTCGTTCACTCGGGGTCACCACCCCATCGGCTTGCGCTAGCCCCATGAGAACCGAGAGGAAAGCCAAGCGACCAGAAGGCTGTAGCATCATGCGCAGGGTGTTACAGGCCTGCTGGAGGGGTAGAGGCTGCTTGAGGATATCGCGCAGGGTAAGAAGCATCGTTGCAGCCTCCTGCTCCCCATAGGAGGAGACCAGAAAGCGTTTGACATAGTCAAGCTCAGAGCGTAGCACTTGGCCATCAGCGCGCATCATGGCGGCCAGAAGCACCAGCACCGACATCCGCACCTGCCCAAGGTCATACTGCTGGCTATTGCGCGTACCCGTCCAACCGCCTGCCGCACCTGCTGGCCCACGACGACTAGTCGCCAGGAATGGGAAAAAGAGCGTGGGCAGCAGGATCAGTGCCAAGGGGCCGAAGAGCGCAAAGGCCCCGCCCAGCAAGAAGAGCGTGATCAAGCATCCCCCCAGGTTGACAGAACCTCTACCGGGCACACCCATGCTCCAGATTTAGCTTATCTATACTCACCTTTCGCAATTGTGAGGCCAAGGTATTGAGCTGGGGCTCGAGGGGGTGCTGGCCATCGTTGACAATGACAAAGTTGGCTATTTGCTCAAACTCTTCCTGGGTGGGCTGACAGGCCATGCGGGCCAATACCATCTGGCGCGAGGAACCATCGCGGGCAATAGCCCTAGCCACTCTGAGATCCTCCGGTGCGGTGACGGTGACGATGAAGTCGAGCGGCTCAAGCCCCCGGAGACGCGGCAGCAAGGCCGTTTCAAACATCACCACGCAATGCTCGGCCATGGGAGCCTGTACCTGGGCCCAGCGGCAAAAATCCTGATTGACGACCGGATGGACAAGTGCCTCTATCTGCGCCAACAGATGCGGGTGGTGGAAAACCTGACTGGCCACAAAGGGACGATTGTAGACCCCGTCGGCGAGGTAAGCCTGTGGGCCCAAAAGGGCCGTGAGTGCCTGCTTGAGATGCGGACTTTCCTGGGTAAGACGCTTGGCCTGGCTATCGCAGTCGTAGCGGGGATAGCCTCTGCGCTCTAGCAGATGCCCCACGTAGCTTTTGCCACTCCCGATACCGCCGGTAAGGCCAAGCAGGACAACCTTTTCCATGGGGACTAGCGCAAGATAAGATAGTCAACGTATTGCGGCTCGAGGGTCACGACTTGGGCGCCGCTCGGCCTATCGGCGAGCTGTACGAGTAGCCTATTGCCGCCCTGCAGATCGCTGATATGGGCCTGGAGAGTAAAGCTCTCAGCGGTGATACGATCGTAGAGTTCGAGTGGCACGCGACAGCGCAGCTCAACGGTGGAGGGGAGAAAACGCACCTGGACACCCCTGGGTAGTCCTGTGGGCTGTACAGGGACCTGCAGACGCTTGATGGTGAACTCCGCGATGCGAATGCCGTAGTCAACGGCCCAACGCTCCAGCTCCACCCCAGGGGGCGCCTCAAGAGGGACTTGGACTAGGGTGGACTCCTGTAGGACACCTAGGTCGAGAGGTCTGTTGGCGATGTAGCGAAGGGTGTCAACGGTGCTTGCTGGCCCTAGAACCCAGATACTATCTTGGAAAAGCGTGTCGGGCTTAAGTCGCATATATTGCCCAGAAACCTCGTAATTCACCGCAATGCGCAGGGGGAGCACTCGGCGCCTAGTGCGCGAGAAATGGCAGACAAGGCCCTCGGTGAGGACGCGCTCAAGGGTAAGGTCGGTGGGTAGCTGCGGCCTGATGGCCTGCTCTAGTTCCTCGCGGGTCATAGCGCGTACGCAGGCAGTGTCATCATCATGCTGCATGCGCAGCCCGCGGATGTCGACTATGAGGGGCGAGTAGCTGCGAAACCCCCTATAGCGCAGGAGCGAGTATCCGTTGCCGCGTATGCGCAGGGTTAGCTCCTGCTCGGGGTTGTCGGCTAATACAAGCCCCAAGGGGGGGGATTGGAGTACGGCCTGGCAGGTAAGGTCGATGGTGTATTCGTGGTTCATCTTGTTGAGAAACCACAGGAAGGCGGCGATGACCAGAGCGACCATGAAGTGCGCCACCTTACTGGCCGAAACATGCTGCTTCCACCATTCGAGCCGGAAAAAACGCAGCAGGTAACCTTTGGGGTTCCGGCCCCGCAACTCCAAACCTCCCGGGTGGGGAAAATGCTTGTCCCCCTGCCCCGCCCTACGTTGCCTGGCACGCACAGGTGATCGAGATTAGAGTGAATGGAAAAAGCAACAAGGCACTCCCCCAAGCTCGGCACGGGCGGAGTGCAATGCTGCGTAGGGGGTTCACGAGACCGCTAGCTCTTCTGCTGGGGCTGTTGTGCTGGGGCATCCGAGGTGGCAAAAACACTATTCTTGGCCACTCGTACCCTAACGTTGGAATCGATTTCCACGATGATGTCAAGATCGCGAACCTCATAGACCTTCCCGTAGATACCACCAGCCACTAAGACGGGATCGCCCTTCTTGAGGCCTTCTTGGAACTTGCGCAGCGCTTTCTGGCGCTTGACCTGCGGGCGGATAAGGAAGAAATAGAACACCACCACCAGCAGTACCAGCATGATGACAGTTTGGAGCCCAGCGCCCTTGGGGGATGCTTGTAATAATACCATGTCCATTGTAGTGCGATTATTGTTGATCTACTATTTCTGCTTGCAGGTAGAGGCGAAAATGCCCCCGGGCCGTATTGCTTGCGAAGGCCACACGCTTGAACTCGCGACCATAGAAGCCCCGTGTATTGAAGGCCACGCGGATGAGATCGTGCTCACCTGGCGCGAGAATGAGCTTCCAGGGGCGTACGGTGAGGCAGTCGCAGTCGGGGGGCTCAAGCGTTAGCTGGAGCACCCCCGTGCCGGCATTGGCCACATGGTAGGAATGCTCCACAACCGCCCCGCTGGACACTTGGCCAAAATCGTACAACGTATCAGCAAAAGCCAGCGCAGGCTTATCCTTGGCCTGATGGGCGTATTGGGCGAACTGGTCGCACGCACCCAGGAAAACTCCCAGAGCCCCAAACAGCAGGATACACCATGGGGCCAGCCCTACACCCTTAAATCCCCTCATGCGCAGGTGCCCTCCCGACGCACATGCTCTTCCTTCTGGATGAGCCCCCGACTGAGGAGCGAATTGAGCATTTTGTCAAGTATGCCGTTGACAAAACGGCTACTCTGGGGGGTACCAAAGAGCTTCGCAAGCTCGATGTACTCGTTGATTGTGACGCTGATAGGGATGGAGCTGAAGACTTGGGCTTCGCACAGGGCCAGCTCCAGCAGGAGCAAATCGCACTGCGCCACCCGAGCCCAAGTCCAGTGGAGCAAGTGTTTCTCAATAATGGCGCGGTTGGCCTGGTAGCCCTCGAGCGTTTCCCGGAGGAGGGTCTGCGCAAAATCGGTCAAATCTGCCCTAATGGAGCTTTCCAGAATGCTCCACTCGGCCCCATCAGAGGGGCGAAGGCCATCGATGGCATCGTGAACCTCGCTCAGGGCACTGTCGAGGTTGGTGAGGTAGTAGCCCGAATGGGTCTCGGCCCACTCGTAGAGGTCGTCCTGGTCAAAGAGCCACTCGTAGCAATCCAGCAAATACTGCCTATCCGCAGCGTAGTCTGGCTGGGCCAGGCGCTGGTAGGCCAAGTGGAAATCCGTGGTCTCCAGGTGCTTGTAAAGTACCCGAAGTAGGTCTGGCTCGCGCTGCCAATCCAAACGGTGGATTTTCAGGAAATCGGCATGGCGCTGGTCCCCGCGGATTTGGCGTAGCAGACGGTTGTCCTGCAAGTTGGTGGAAAGGCTACGATCCTCCTCGGTGGAGAGCATGCGTTTTTCACGTAAAGCCAAGAGTCTGGCGTTTGCACGCTGAAACTCTAGGGGCAGCTCGAGCAGGAGGTGAGTGAGTTCTATGTAGGCCTGCATGGCCTCGCCCAACCGTTGCTCTCCTCGGCGCAAAAGCTCAGGGGTCGCCTGAACCACCGCAACGTCCCCCTCATTGGCCGTGGGGGCTACCGGGTCGGGCTGGCCAGCAGCACTTTGCGCATGGCAGACCAGCTCGTAGAGAACCTGGAAGACATCGATTCGGAGCAAACGCCTATTGATCATCTCTTACGCATATCGCGGTGGACAAAGGTAGATATAATTCCCGCGCCAGAACCTCCTACTCGTTGGCTGCACCTAGGGCTCAACGTCTTACCGTCTAACCTGCGAGCCAACCAACAAACTCTGCACACCGAGCCCTGCCATCGGCAGCGTTCGTCCTTCCCGCCCCAGCTGTACGCCCGCATAGCACGACAAAGGCCAAGACCCCGCATCTCGACATGGGCCTTGGCCTCTAACCTCTGCTGGGTGGGAGGTGGGATTCGAACCCACGACCTTCGGAACCACAATCCGACGTTCTAACCAACTGAACTACACCCACCATCCAACCGCACAAAGGTACGCATTCTGCCAGTATCTACCAAATGCCCCCAGCAGTTTCGACCATGCTACCAAGAAGCAACGCGGTGTGGCTGTGATTGTTCCCTACTTCTTGCGCATGTATATCTGGATGGGGACTCCCTGTAGCGGGAAGGAGGCCCTAAGCTGATTTTCGAGGAAGCGCTTGTAGGGGTCTTTGACGTACTGGGGGAGGTTGCAGAAGAAGGCAAAGGAAGGGCTAGCAGTGGGCAGCTGGGTGACGTACTTTATGCGGATGTACTTGCCTTTGTAAGTGGGGGGCGGGGTGGCCTGGATGATGGGCAGCATGACATCGTTGAGCTTTCGGGTTGGGATGCGCTGGGCCCTATTGGCCTGAACCTGCAGGGCGGCTTCGAGCACCTTGAGAAGGCGCTGCTTGGTCAGGGCAGAGGTGAAGAATATGGGCACGTCGGTAAAGGGGGCAATGAGGCGCCGAACCTGCTCCTCGGTAGCCTTGGCCGTCTGGTGGTCCTTCTCTACGAGGTCCCACTTGTTCATTAGGATCACCACGCCCTTGCGGTTGGCGATGATACGGGCGAAGATAGTCTGATCCTGCCCCTCAAAGCCGCGCTGGGCATCGACCACCAGCAGACAAACATCGGCCTGCTCGATGGCCCTCAGCGCCCGCAGCACGGAGTAGTACTCCAGGTCGTTGTCGACCCGCGCCTTTTTGCGTAGCCCGGCCGTATCCACCATGATGAAGTTGAAGCCGAACCTATTGTAGTGGGTGCTTATGGCATCGCGGGTGGTGCCAGGAACGGGGGTCACGATGTTCCTATCCTCGCCGAGCAGGGCATTGACAATGGAAGACTTGCCTGCGTTAGGGCGGCCTACGATGGTCAGGCGAGGCAAGTGATCTTGTTCGGGCAGTGGCTCGGGGGGAAGGAGGCCCACGAGCTGATCGAGTATCTCCCCGGTGCCGCTGCCATTGACAGCCGAAACCGGCATGGGCGCCCCAAGCCCCAAGTTGTAGAAGGCGTAGACATCTGCCTGGCGGGTGGCATCATCCACCTTATTGACCAGCAGCAGCACGGGCTTCTCGGCGCGACGCAGCAGGGCCGCCACCTCATCGTCGAGGTCCGTAATACCGGTCAGAACATCTACAACAAAGAGCACCACATCGCACTCCTGGATCGCCAGCTCGGCCTGGCGGCGAATGCCCACCTCAAACACATCCTCCGAGCTGGTGACTATGCCCCCTGTGTCCACCAGGGAGAAGGTGATGCCATTCCAGTCGGATTGTCCGTAGATACGGTCGCGCGTGACGCCGGACTGCTCATCCACTATGGCGGCCCTATGTCCCACTAGCCGGTTGAAAAGCGTCGACTTGCCCACATTGGGCCGACCGACAATGGCCACTAACCCTGCCATGGCTGCTCCCCCTATTGTTTGCCCCTGTTTGGGCGCAAAGGTAGACAGTTTCCATTTACCCCCCTCGGTAGCCGCTGGGGGCCTGCGGCAAGGCCACTGTGAGGCAGAAAGCACTAAATTCGCGGCAAAACGTCGCCCGGGCCACGCCCCGCATGGGCCGCCAGGCAACAGTATGAGGATCACCTAGTCAATGCCACTACTCCGATGAACAGCAGCAACACGCAACAAACGCCTACGCCCAGTCCTTCTACGCCCCACCGTACAAGCCGCGTGGTGAGCCTTCTGGCCGTCCTACTGGTCGCACTGCTCGTGGTGGCCATTGGGCTGGGCATCATGTACATGCGCTACGTAAAACAGGCCGAGAACACGCAGAGTATGCTCATGGCCGAGAAGGACTCCATTGCCCTCAACCTGCGGGGGGTACTCAAGGAGTACGACATGCTCAAAACCGACAACGCCGACCTGAACGCTCAGCTCGAACAGGAAAAGGCGCGCGGGGAAAAACTGCTCAAGGAGATCAAAGAGGTCAAGCAAGTAAGCTACGACAAGCTCAAGCAATACCAGAAGGAACTCGGCACCCTGCGGGCCATCATGCGGCAAATGGTGGTGGAGATAGATTCGCTCAACACGCTCAACCAGAGCCTAGTCGAGGAGAACACCAAGGTGCGAACGGTGTACGTGGAGTCGCAGCGCAACATCGAGGCGCTGACCAGCGAACGCGATTCGCTGAGTGCCGCCGTAAGTAAGGGCTCAGAGCTGGTCGTGCGCAATGTGGCGTGCGCAGCGCTCAATCACCGCGATAAGGAAACCTCCCGCGCCCGCGCCACAAGCAAGCTCAAAGTGTGCTTCACGCTGATGGAAAACAGCATCGCCGCGGCGGGCCCACGACAGCTCTACCTCTGCATCACAGGCCCCGATGGCGCCCTGCTGGCCAACGCAGAGGGCAGCACCTTCCAGGCCGGAGAGGAAAAGCTCGTCTACTCGGCCACCCGCGAAGTGGATTACCAGAAAATGGATATGGATGTCTGCGTGTTCTACGGGGCCCTGGACAAATACACCAAGGGGGACTACTCCGTCAAGATCTACGTGGGCGACCAGCTCGCAGGGGAGGCTCTACTACACCTGAAATAGACCGTGGCCCCCGCGCTGTCGTTTGACTTCAGGGGCCTGGTGCCCCGCTTCCTGCGCTACGCGCGCATCGACACGCAAAGTAACCCAGAGGCCTCGGGCTACCCCAGCACGCTAGGTCAACTGGCATTTGGCAAACTCCTCCTGGGCGAACTCCAAGCACTTGGGGTAAAAGCCACACAGGATTCCCATGGCTACGTGATGGGCTGGCTCCCTGGCGTGGGCGCACTCGCGCAGGCCGAGCGCATGGGCTTCGTGGCGCACATGGACACCTCGCCCGATGCCCCAGGACAAGCAGTCAAACCCCGCGTGGTCCGCTTCAACGGCTGCCCCATAGCCCTTGGTGCGCCCGGCATGAGGCTTGACCCCAAAACTTTCCCTGAGCTGATGGCCTACAGGGGGGAGGAGATCGTTGTCTCGGATGGCAGTACGCTCCTAGGCGCCGACGACAAGGCGGGCATCGCAGCCATCATGGAGGCCGTAGCATACTGGGTGGGGCATCCCGAGCTACCTCGCCGCCCCGTAGCCGTGGCCTTCACCCTCGACGAAGAGCTCGGCCGCGGCGTGGAGCATTTTGACCTTGAGGCCTTCGGGGCCAGCCTAGCCTACACGGTCGATGGCGGGGAAGAGCCGATCCTAGAGCATGAAAACTTCAACGCCGCCGAAGCCCGAGTGACCATCACTGGGCGCAGCATCCACCCGGGCGCAGCCAAAGACCATATGGTCAACGCCCTAGAGCTGGGTATGCGCTTCCACGCGCTGTTGCCCCCAAAGGCGCGCCCAGAGTACACCGAGGGCTACGAAGGCTTTTACCACCTCGACCGCCTAGAGGGCTCGGTGGCCCAGGCGCAGCTACACTACATCGTGCGGGAGCACCAGGCGGCTCGCTTTGAGCAGATGAAGCAAAGCCTAGTCGATGCTGCGGTGCGCCTCAATGGGCAGCTTGGCTACCAGGCCCTCCAAGTAGAGCTGGAGGACCAATACTACAACATGGCGCTGTGGCTAAGCGCCAAAAGTCTCCCAGTAAAGCTGGGCCTACGCGCCATCACCGCGAGCGGCCTACCCGCGCAGACCCGCCCCATCCGCGGCGGAACCGATGGGGCCCTGCTTACAGCCAAGGGCCTCCCCTGCCCCAACCTGTTCACAGGCGGCCGAAACTACCACAGCGTATACGAATACCTGCCCGTACGGCCCTTCCAGAAGGCCTGCGAGGTGGTCACGCGCCTGCCACTGCTCGACTGAGAACAGGCAAAGCCCTCAAGCTATAACGATTACAAATTGACTGTTCAGGCAGTGCGCGGGCTTGACAAGTAAGAAAAGGGCCTTACCTTCGCGGCCAACTCCACGAGTTGGCCACCCTGCCGAGGGTGGGGTGAGGCTCGCGGTCCACGGCAAAAGGCATTAGTATGAAAGGCGGTATATTCAGCACGTCCGTAGGGCATAAGCTCGTTATGTCGATCACGGGTCTGTTCCTGATGTTGTTCCTGCTGGTTCACCTCTCCATGAACCTAACGCTGATGTTGAACAATTTCACCTGGCTCGGCACCACCTGGGGCCAAGGGGAGCTGTTCAACGCGGGGGCCCATTTCATGATCTCCAACCCGCTCATCCGCATCGTGGAGCCCGTGCTGGCTATCGGCTTCATTGTCCACATCATCTACGCCACCCTCATCACGCTCCGCAACCGAAAGCGCCGCCCCATAGGCTACGCCGTGAGCAATAGGAACTACCTCTCCACGTGGTCCTCCAAGAACATGTACATCCTAGGGTTTACCCTCCTGGTCTTCCTGGTGATCCACCTGCTGCAGTTCTTCTACGAAATTCGGTTCACCGAGATGCCCAAAACGGTGGTCAAGGGCGTGGAGATGGACGACACCTTCCAAATCGTAGCCGGCCTCTTCACCCAGCCCGGCGGCTGGGGCTACCTCTACTCGGGCCTATATATGCTGGGGGGGATTGCGCTAGGGCTACACCTCTCGCATGGCTTCTGGTCAGCTTTCCAGACCGTGGGATGGAACAACATGAAGTGGGTACAGCGTATCAAAGTGATATCCATCATCTTTGGCGTATTGGTAGGCGCGGGTTTTACGGTTATCCCGATGTACTTCCTATTCATCTACTAGACTAGACCGAGGAGCATACAATATGGCTACGCTAGATTCAAAGATACCAGAAGGCCCCTTGGCCGAGAAATGGGATCGTCATAAGGCCTCACTACGACTGGTCAACCCGGCCAACCGTAAGCGCCTAGACATCATCGTGGTAGGCACGGGGCTCTCGGGCGCAGGCGCGGCCTCCGCGCTCGGGGAGCTGGGCTACAACGTGAAAGTGTTCTGCTTCCAGGACACTCCGCGCCGGGCGCACTCGGTGGCGGCCCAGGGAGGCATCAATGCCGCCAAAAACTACAAAAACGACAACGACAGCGTCTACCGCCTCTTCTACGACATGATTAAGGGCGGCGACTTCCGCTCGCGGGAGGCCAACGTCTACCGGGCAGCGCAAGTGAGTAACGACGTGATCGACCACTACACGGCCATGGGGGTGCCCTTTGCGCGCGATTACGGTGGACTCATCGAAAACCGCTCCTTCGGGGGCGTGCAGGTGTCGCGCACCTTCTACGCCAAGGGGATCACGGGGCAACAGTGCACCCTGGGCACCTACAGCTCCCTAATACGCCAGATGGAGAAAGGCACCGTGACCATGTACCCACGCCGGGAGATGTGCAACCTGGTGGTGATCGATGGCCGTGCGCGCGGCATCATCTGCCGCAACCTAGTCACAGGCGAGCTGGAGCGCCACGCTGCGCACGCCGTGGTGCTGGCCACGGGAGGCTACGGCATCATCTACTACTACTCCACCCTCGCCCTCAACTGCAACGCCTCGGCTGCGTGGTCGGCCTACAAGAAAGGTGCCTTCTTCGCCAATCCGAGCTTCGTGCAGATACACCCCACTGGGCTGCCAAAGCTCAATGAGTTTCAGAGCAAGCTGACGCTCATGAGCGAATCGCTGCGCAACGATGGGCGCATCTGGGTACCCAAGCAGAAGGATGACCCCCGCAAGCCCACCGACATCCCGGAGGATGAGCGCGACTACTACCTGGAGCGCCGCTACCCTGCCTTTGGAAACCTGGTGCCGCGCGACGTGGCCTCCCGGGCCGCCAAGGAACGTTGCGATGCCGGGTACGGTGTAGGCCCCACGAAGCAGTCCGTGTACCTAGACTTCAGCGAGGCCCTAGGGCGCCTGGGGGCGAAAGTCCTCAACGACCGCTACGGCAACCTCTTCGAAATGTACGAAAAGATCGTGGGCGAGAACCCCCTCAAAACGCCCATGCGCATCTACCCCTCGGGCCACTACACCATGGGCGGCCTATGGGTGGACTACAACCTGATGACCACCATCCCGGGCCTCTACTCTATCGGCGAGTCCAACTTCTCTGACCAAGGGGCCAACCGCCTAGGGGCATCAGGCCTCATGCAGGCCTCTGGCGACGGGTACTTCATCCTGCCCTACACCCTGCCCGATTACCTATCAGACCAAATCCGTGTGCCGCGCTTCAGCACCGACCTCCCAGAATTCGAGGAAGCAGAGAAAGAATCCCAACGCAAGATCGATCGCCTCATGTCGATCCACGGCAAGCAGAGTGCCACCGATTTCCACAAGAAGCTCGGGCACATCATGTGGGAGTACTGCGGCATGAGCCGTAACGCCCAGGGGCTCACCACGGCCCTCGGGCAGCTCGATGACCTAGAGAAGGAGTTCTGGTCCGACCTGAAAATCATGGGCAGCGACAAGTCGCTGAACCAAGACCTGGAGAAGGCTGGCCGGGTGGCCGACTTCTTCGAGATTGGCAAGCTGATGTGCCACGATGCCCTCAACCGCAACGAAAGCTGCGGCGCCCACTTCCGAGAGGAACACCAAACCGAGC
>CAMXWF010000019.1 GCA_947252645.1 uncultured Bacteroidia bacterium | reverse complement strand
CGTTTTGAGCATGGCGAACCGGGCGTTGAGCTCGGGCAGTTCGTCCTTTAGCCACAGGTAGGCCGCCAGCAGCGTTGTCAGCCTGGTCGCAGGGGTCAAGGGTATCTGCTGCGCCGGGCCTTCCTCCTTCCTGCTTGGTAGCGGGCTAGGCCTCAAGTTCACAGCTTAGAGGCGGCGGCAGAGGCCTGTATGGGACAGTTTCGCAGGGCCTCACTAGGGGTTTCCTTTCTTGTTGCGTTCCTACTTTATGCCATGGCTTGCTAGATGGTGGAGAAGTTGCTGTGGTGCGAGCGTTGCTCCATGGTAATCCACATTCTACTTCCTATGTTGTCCCTGACATGCTCTTCAGTTGGTGCGATGCGCACTACATTGACGTGCTAAAACCTCTGCAGCCAAAGACTGAGGTGTACAGTCTCTACGAGAGGACGCACTAGGCATACTCTTGTGCCATGCTCAAGCGTTGTATTTTTGTGCGCCTGCTGGAGACGCTCTTTTCATTGACATGGATATTCCCTACGAATGGATAAGTGCCCTCTTGGGCCAAAAGAGTGCTTGTGCGACCAGCCTAACTGTGAGTGCATGCGGGTCTCCACCGCACTTGGCTTCTCCCGTGCAACATCCATCGTTTCAGGATCCTATGGGCGCATGATGCCTTTAGGCTTTGACTACCCTTACA
Organism: uncultured Bacteroidia bacterium; assembly: GCA_947252645.1. Taxonomy (GTDB): domain Bacteria; phylum Bacteroidota; class Bacteroidia; order Bacteroidales; family CAJPTX01; genus Bacteroides_D. Next base: position 44,564 of record CAMXWF010000019.1, on the reverse strand, counting down.
AGCCCCAGACCTCCCCTTACTGCTCTCTGCAAGAGCATCTGTTGCCAATGTACTGGTGGTGCAGGGCAGGCATGGAGTGGGCATTACGCCAATTCCAGTCTCAGACCGCGCGTGGGTATCTTGTTGGAAGTGGAGCTGGCCTCTGGGGCTTGCCCTAGGGCTGCGCTGGTCAGACTATTCTACGACATGCGTGCCCAGTGACCTCTTGCTTTCTAGGTGGGTAGTATACGTCTCTCCAGAAGCAGCACATTGTTATCCATTGGTTTATAGTGAGATAAGCATTCGGTCAAGGTCAGCTCCACACTTATTCTCCACTTTTTCTCTTAACTTGGCAAGAGGTATAAGGGCTTGGTATGTGCCGTTTGAGACTTATAGGGCTTTTGCTCCTGTCAGCTTTTCTGCTCCTTTTAGGCGCAGCGCATGGGGGGCTGCTGGCACAAGGCGCAGGCTCTCTACCTAAAGGCGTACGCTTCGTAGAGGATCACATCATCTATGAGGTGACGAACCCCTACGAAGTCAATTTGGTCGGTATACAGCAAACACCTCATACCCCCGTGCGCTACCGGTTAGTGCGCGTAGTCTACCATGAGCATGTGGAGTATGGTGTCCGCAACTTTAGTGCCCTACGGCATTCATCGCCAGATTGCGTTGAAATCGTAGACTCCATCCCGGGCTACACGCTCAATGAACTGCTTGATGGCTGTTGGCAGGACACCCTCTGGTTAGGGAACGGTTATATCAAGGGGCCCAAGGATTTTGCCAAGCTCCAACAACTAAATGCTAAGAACATTGTCGTTGACCCCCTGCCCCCCGGCGTAGTGAACTGCGGTGGAGTCTACTACTCTGCGGATAAGCACCTCCTGCTCTACTATGGGAAGCGAGTGGGCGATTACTACCAGTTGCCCTACCAGGTGGACACGGTGGGCTTTCAGGCCATCAGCGAGCACGCCACCTGCCCGCTCATTGCTAGCGACAGGCTGCGCCATTTCAAAGGCTATGCCGCGGCTATGAGAGTCGGATATTTCGGTGATCGTCTTAAGATTTATGCAGCCTCAGCGGCTAGCTATGATAAGCTAAGCTGGGACAATGCTCCGAGCCGAACCCGAGACCCCAGAGTTGCATTGGTCGTACCCGAAGATGTCTACATTGATGGCCCCTATACGCCCTCCCCCAAGGGCTTTCAATTGGTCCACGCACAGGGGAAGCCAGCGCAGATGCTGCTGGGAATAGAGCTTCAGGGTGGCGGGTCTATCTCCCTGAGGGAACGCTCAGGAGGACGCTACTGGAATCAGGACAGTGTGGTATACGATGCTTCCACTAGCCAAAAATTCCTCACGGGGGCATCGCTCCGTGCCCGTGCCCTACCTGCCCAGGGGCAGCGCTTCGTAGCTTTTACCTATTTGGACGATACTATCTACCAACCCTCGTTTCACCTGGCCCCTTGGTTCGAAGGATCTAAGCTTACCGCCATCTTTGCTCCCCAGGGGCAGCTACGCGAAGGCTTCGACTACCGCATTGTCTCGGGCAGGCTCGTGCGCTATGCCAACAGCAGCCGCGAACAGCGTTTGGTTTATACTCCCCAAGGCAATGAAACCGCCATTGCCCCTGCAGCTTTCCTCCATGGTGACAGTCTACTGGCACTAGAGCTGCCAGAGCAGATTGCGAGGCTAGAGCAAGCTGCGCTTTTCAATATGACGAGTTTATTGTTGCTAAGGCTCAGGGGTAAGAATGTCAAGCTCTCGCCCGGCGCGCTGGTAGGCTGTCGTGGTTTGAGAGCATTGGTCTTGGATAACAGCACCCCGCCTAACCCAGAGCAGTTGCGTAGTGCTTTTGCCCCGATGCCCGTCCCCAAAAACCTTGTGGTTTACTTGCCACCGAACTCGCCCTACGCTACGCAACCCATGCCACTGGGGGTGCAGCTGCTCCCAGAGAGTTTCACCTTGACTAATCGTGAGGCCGACAAGCTCGACATGCAGGTTGAGTATCGTCCGCTCGGGAGCAAGGGGTGGCTCAAGGCCTCCGTGGCTCCTGAGGTTCCGCTACCCATTTTCTCGGAATACAAGCTGCGCTTCGCTCCCACCGAGAGGTTTGCCTACGGAGACAAACTTACCCTCGATGGCCAGCAGGCGCAAACCGATACCCCCTACCGCATCTTTGCCGATGTGGTCGTTGCGCCAACGTACCGCAATCTCTACAACCTACTGTACGTAACCACGGCCAAGGGGCGGGGCGACCTCGAATTCCTCGACCTGCACAAGCACCCCCTAATCCCTAAAGGCAGGGCTAAGGCAGGCTCGAAAGTTCTCATCGTCCCCAAGCCAGGAAAGTTCTACCAGCTAGACTTGACGAGCCTCCCAGCTACTCCTTACCACGGCGACACGCTCATTTTCACCGTCCCCAACCAAGACTACAATTTCAAGCCACAGTTCATACGACCCACATACACCATCTCTACCGATCCCCCCACCCCAGAAGCCCACTGGAACGTACTCCTCAATGGGACAATTATCCTCGCCCATAGCGAAAACGAGGTGCGGGCCGGCGACCAGATCAAGGTCTCGCTCCACCCGGCCAGCCACAGGATTGTAGAAGCCCTGAGTATCAACGGCGACCTGGTCGTCGATGGACGCACCTCCTTTGACCTTACGGTCGATAAAAACTATGACTTCCAGGCCACCACGCTCCAGAAGCAATGCTTGGTCAGCATTTCCGAGGAGTGCCGCCGCTATTGGGTCTTTGAGACCACTAGTACGTCCCAGACATTGGAAGACTTGCAGCGCGTACCCTGGGGCGAAGAACTGCGGCTCAAGCCCACCAAGGAATATAAACTGCTTCCTAGGGTCGAATTGCTCCTCAACGGGCAATCGCTGGAAAATGTCACCATCCCAATCAAGGTCGAAGGAAGCATGGCCTTTGATGTTAAGCCAATACCCAGTCCCGTGAGCCTCTTTGTCCCCGTGAGCGCGCTCTATGTTCCCTCCGTGCCCAACATGACTCCTGTGCGGCAGGACCCATACTACGTCTATACCTGGACGCAAATTCCCCAGCAGCCCATACCGATTGACCTGCTACACCAGCCCGGCGTGCAGGTCAAGGCGATCGTTGCTAGCGATGGATCGCAGTCCAAGGGCGCCCAGATCAGCCTCCCTATGGCGCAGGATCAGCTCCTCTGGCCCATCATGGAAAATGTTGCCTATCACCTGCACATCGTCTCCAATAAACGAGACTTCCTAGAGGTTCTCACGGAGAGTAACCACAGGCTGCAAGACAAGGGCATCCTCTACTATGGGCAGCAGCTGCGTATTGAAGTACACCCCCACGACGGCTATAGGCTCATGCGCTTGGTGGTCAACGGATTTTTGCGCCCCAGGCAATCGCAGCAGCTCACCGTGCGGCAGGATGTGACCATCGAGGCGCAGTTTGAGAAATTCTAGCTATTAGGCAAATGTCCCCGAATCCGATATGGGCCATCGCCGGGCCGTGCGCTGCGGAGTCTGAGCAGCAGGTGCTGTCGCTGGCCAACGCCCTTAAAGCTATACCGGGCGTAGCGGTTTTTAGAGCTGGAGTCTGGAAGCCTCGCACCCGTCCCGGGGGCTTTGAGGGCATGGGCGAGCGTGCGCTCCCCTGGCTCGTCAGAGTGCAGCAGACCGTGGGGCTTCAGGTCTGCATTGAAGTGGCTACGCCGCAGCATGTCCAGATAGCCCGCCGTTACGGCATTCACTCCTTCTGGATTGGGGCCCGCACGACTTCCGATCCGTTTGCCCTCCAGGCCTTGGCCGAGGCCATAGGGCCCACAGAGGCCACCATCTACGTCAAGAACCCCATCTCCCCCGATGTTTACCTCTGGCTCGGCGCTGTGGAGCGCTTGGAGGCCTGTGGAGCTAAGCACCTTGTCTCTATCCATAGGGGCTTCTATCCGCAGCAATCTACACCCTATCGCAATGCGCCCTGTTGGCACGCAGTCGATGCTTTCCGCTCGCTTCGCCCCGACATCCCCATACTATGCGACCCCAGTCACATGGCCGGACGAACTCTCTTCGTGCAGGAGCTGGCTCAGCAAGCCCTCTCCCGGGGGGAGGACGGACTCTTTGTAGAGGTGCATAGCGACCCTGCCCATGCACTTAGCGACCCCCTCCAGCAGCTTACCCCCAACGAGTTCGCCTCCATGCTGCAGCAACTCCGTGTGCCTCAGCCCGAAGCCTTAGCCGAACGCATCGAACCAGACATCCGTAACCTCCGGGAAGAGATTGACACCATCGATAGTCGTCTCCTCCAGCTCCTCGCAAAGCGTCTACAGCTGGTCAGGCATATAGGCTTGCTCAAAGCCCAGCACGGCCTCTCGCCCTACAGCAGGCTGCGATGGATGGCCCTGCTCAAAATGCGACTCTCCGAGGCCCGACTACTGGGCCTAAACTCGAAGTTCATCCACCAGCTCTCTACGGTAGTCCACGTGGAGAGCCTGCGCATTCAAGAGCAAGACAAGGCGGAGCATCATAATACAGTGCCACCGCTAGCCGCACGACCCAGACGAGCCCAAGAGATGGACACCCACGCTCCCCTATGAGTGCATAGCTTTCGCTGCGACATACCGTGCCGCTCGCGCTGCCTCTTACCAGAGGCAGTGCCTAAAGGTTTGTACCTTTGCGCCTAGCTGGTTGCTTCACCCACTATAGGGGCGCATGCGCCTACCCCCGAAAGGCGCAGAAAACAACGACAATTTTAGTTGGCAGCCAGCCATAGATGGCTAGACATGATGAAAACAAAGAAAAAAGACGGTGCGGCAGTACCGAACACTAAGGGATACCTGTCGCGCAGAATCCTAGACTATTTTGATGAGAACGAGGGAGCTGTGGTCAGCTTCCACACCATCTCCAAGTGGATGGGCATTCAGGATCGCGCGGGCAAGCTCCACGTGGGGGAAGCACTGCAGGACTTGGCCGCAGCCGGCACCCTGCTCGAAGTGGCCCATGGACGTTACCAGCTCGTGGACGATAGCGATACCCTGACCGGCATCCTCTCCATCGACCGCAAGGGGATGGGAACCATACAGGCTGACGGTGACATCGTGGTGACCATCCCCCCATTTAGCCAGAACCATGCGCTCCATGGCGACACCGTCAAGGTCACAAAGCACTACAACGAAAAATACAAAGACTATAGCGGGCGGGTGATCCAAATCGTCAAGCGCGGGAAAACGCACTACGTGGGTACGCTGGTCGTCACGCCTGTCCAGGCGTTCCTCCACCCTGACGACCGCAAGATGCCCTGCGACATCCTGATCCCCTTTGAAGACCTATCTGGCGCCCAGGATGGCGATCGGGCTCTCGTCGAGTTCACCACCTGGCCCAGCAGCATGGACGCACCCTTTGGGCGCGTCGTCACCAGCTATGGACCCCAGGGCGACAACAACGCTGAAATGCACGCCATCCTGGCCTCTTACGATCTCCCCACTGAGTACCCAGCGCTGCTCACCGAGCAGGCCAAGCGGATACCAGACCAGATTCCTGACCAGGAACGCACCAAGCGCCGAGACTTTACCAAGGTCACCACCTTCACCATCGATCCAGAAACCGCCAAAGATTTCGACGACGCCATCTCCCTGCGCGCCCTAGAACACGGAGACTTCGAGGTGGGCGTCCACATCGCCGATGTAACCTACTACGTCACCCAGGACTCGCGCATCGATCAGGAGGCCTACAACCGGGCCACCTCCATCTACTTGGTCGACAGAACCATCCCCATGCTCCCTGAGCACCTCTCCAACTTCCTCTGCAGCCTGCGTCCCCAGGAGGAAAAGCTCACCTTCTCGGTCGTCTTCACCATGGATAGCCAGGCAAACGTCAAGGATTACTGGATCGGGCGCACGATCATCTGTTCCCAGGCCCGCATGACCTACGAGCAGGCCCAGGCTGCCATCGAGGGCGCTGACAACCCGTTGGGCGATGCCATTCGCACCCTCCACCACCTGGCTGCGCAGCTGCGCGAGCGACGCTTTGCCCAGGGCGCCATCGATTTCCCCAGCGAAGATGTCCGTTTTCGCCTCGACCCGCATGGCAAGCCTCTGGAGGTCATCCCAGAGGTCTACAACGAATCCCACCAGCTCATCGAGGAGTTTATGCTCTTGGCCAATCGCACCGTGGCTGAGTTCATCGGAAAGCTCAAGGGCAATAGCAAGCCACGACCGTTCGTCTACCGCATTCACGACAAGCCCGACCCCGAAAAACTCCAAGTCCTACTCGACACGCTCGGCCGCCTTGGGATCCCTTACCAGGGCGATGTCAATCGCTTCGATGGGCACGAGCTCAATAAGATCCTGCACGCCACCCACGGCACCAGCGCCGAGGACCTAGTGGGTCTACTGGCCCTGCGCGCCATGGCCAAGGCCATCTACTCCACCACCAACATCGGCCACTACGGACTCGCCTTCGAATACTACACCCACTTCACCTCGCCCATCCGCCGCTACCCCGACATGATGGTGCACCGAATCCTAGCGCAAGCCCTCGCAGGAGAGAGCAGCCCCACGGCCCCATGGCTTGAGGAACGCTGTGACCACGCCTCCGAAATGGAACGCATGGCCACCGATGCCGAGCGCGATTCCATCAAGTATAAGCAGGTGGAGTACTTGGGTCAATACATCGGGCAGCGCTTCCCGGGCGTGGTCTCGGGCATGGCGGGCTTCGGCTTCTTCGTCGAGCTGGAGCAGAACAAATGCGAGGGCCTGGTGGCTGTCAGAGATCTGACCGATGATTTTTACGTCTACAACGAAGACAGCTTCCAGCTCGTCGGCGAGCATACCCACCGCGTCATCTCGCTGGGCGACCGCGTGGAGATCACCGTGCTCCGGGTCTCGCTCGAAGAGCGCCACATCGATTTTGCCCTCTATGCCCACCAAGGCCAAGTGCTTACTGAGAACCCCAATAGCCACTCGCGCCACCGGGCCACTCGCGCCGCAGCGGACAGGAAGAGGGGAGGACACCCGGGAAAAGGCAAGGGACAACGTGGAAGCAAGGCGGCCGATGCAAAACGAACGACCGGGCGCAGCAAGCATGGCCCAGCGAAACGCAAGGGGAAGCATCGTTAGCCCCACAGCCCCAAAGTACCATTCCGATGCAGCCTGCGAGGCCCCAGTAGTGTAGCTATACCTAAAAATTTGGAAATCATCTTGGAAGTGTCTACCTTTGACAAAGCCTAGTACTGCCACTCTTGCGCTAGGCACGCATGGTCGGTAGCAAGATGTACTCAAATAAAGGTATAGTTATGGAAAAACACGTTTTTAATGCTGGGCCGTGCCTCCTGCCGAAGGAGGCCATCGACTCCACCATCGCGGCTATCAAAGATTTCGACGGCACGGGGGTCGGTCTCCTCTCCATCTCCCATCGCACCAAGGAGTGGGAGCGCACCATGGGCGAACTCGTGGATCTATGGCGTGAGCTCCTCAATATCCCCGACGACTACATCGTGGTCTTCTTGGGCGGGGGCGCCTCCACGCACTTCTTTGAAGTGCCTGCCAACTTCCTCAAGACTAAGGCAGCCTACCTCCAGACGGGCGCCTGGGCCAAGAAGGCGGCCGCTGAGGCCAAGCATTTCGGCAAGGTGGAAATCGTGGCCTCCTCCGAGGACAAGAACTACACCTACATCCCCAAGGGCTATGCCATCCCAACCGATGCCGATTACTTCCACATTACCACCAACAACACCATCTACGGCACCGAGATCCATGAGGATCTGAACTCCCCCATCCCCCTCATCGCCGACATGTCCTCCGACATCATGAGCCGGCCGGTCGACGTGAAGAAGTACGCCATGATCTACGGCGGCGCCCAGAAAAACGTGGGGCCTGCGGGCGTTACCTTTGCCATCATCCGCAAGGACATGCTTGGGCGCTCGGGCCGCGAGCTGCCCGCCATGGCCAACTACGCCACCCACTGGTCCGAGGATAAGCCCAAGAACCGCTCCATGTACAACACGCCCCCAGTCTTCGCGCTCTACGTCATGCACGAAACCCTCAAGTGGGTCAAGAAGCTCGGCGGACTCAAGGCCATCTATGCCCGCAACCAGGAGAAGGCCAACCTGCTCTACAAGGAGATCGACCGCAACTCGCTCTTCGTGGGAACAGCGGAAAAAGCTGACCGCTCTATCATGAACGTCTGCTTCGTCATGGCCAAGGGGCACGAGGACAAGCAGGACGCCTTCTTTGACTTCGCCACCAAGGCCGGCATGGTGGGCATCAAGGGGCATCGCTCCGTGGGCGGCTTCCGGGCTTCCATCTACAATGCGTGCGAACTCTCCGATGTGCAGGCGCTGGTCGATTGCATGCAGGCCTTTGAAAAACAGAATAAGTAGTTCCTTGTAACTGCTTTGCCTATGGGCACGACCGTGCTGCACTGCGCAGAATCGTAGGGGCATCGGTCGTGCCTTTCTCTTTCCCAGCTGCTCTACCTCGCCGGGGTTCTCGCGCCCAGCATCGGGGGCACCTCGCGGGGGTGGATGGTAGGGATGTCCGTGGCATGTTGTTGGTCTATAGATTTTAGAGGATTTAGATATGAGTAAAGTGCTAGTGGCCACTGAGAAGCCTTTTGCCAAGGTGGCCGTGGAAGGTATACGCGAAATCGTGGAGTCGGCGGGCTTCACCTTTGCCCTGCTCGAGGGCTATAAAGACAAGGCCGATCTGCTTAAGGCCGTGGCCGATGTCGATGCCCTGATTGTTCGTAGTGACAAAGTGACCGCTGAGGTCATCGAGGCGGCCAAAAAGCTCAAGATCGTCGTGCGGGCAGGAGCCGGCTACGACAATCTCGACCTCGAGGCCTGCACCAAGAGGGGCATCGTGGCCATGAACACCCCGGGGCAAAACTCCAACGCTGTGGCCGAGCTGGTGCTAGGCCTCATGGTGATGATCGCACGTAACCAGTATAATGGCAAATCTGGCAGCGAGCTCAAGGGGAAAACCCTCGGCATCCAGGCCTATGGCCACATCGGGCGCATCGTTGCCCGCTTGGGCAAGGCCTTTGGCATGGAGGTCTACAGCTGCACCCGCTCCGAGGAGAACCGCAAAGCCATGGCGGAAGATGGGGTCACCCTGCTCCCCTCGGCCGAGGAACTCTACAGCAAGTGCCAGTACGTCTCTACGCACCTGCCCGCTAAAGACAACACCAAGAAGTCCCTCAACTACGCTCTCCTCTCCCGGATGCCTAAGGGCGCTACCCTCATCAACTCGGCCCGCAAGGAAATCATCGATGAAGATGGCCTCCTGAAGCTCATGGCCGAGCGGGAGGACTTCCGCTATGTCTCCGACATCCAGCCCGACAAGCTCGAGGAATTCCATAAGTTCGGCGAACGCGTATTCTTCACCCCTAAGAAAATGGGCGCGCAGACCGCCGAGGCCAACATCAACGCTGGCCTCGCAGCCGCCAACCAGATCGTCAAGTTCCTCAAAGAGGGCGATCGCACCTTCCAAGTCAACAAGTAGGTAAACTGATTGTCTCACACCGGGATCCCCACGCGGAGGCAAATAGCCTAGCCGACGGGATCCCTTTATTTTCAACTAGCACCATGGTAATGATTAAGCCCTTCCGGGGCATCCGTCCACCGAAGGAACTCGCCAAGGAAGTCTCCGCCCGCCCCTACGATGTCATGAACTCCCAGGAGGCCAAGGCGGAAGCACACGAGAAATCCCTGCTCCACATCACGCGCCCAGAGATAGACTTCGACCCCATTGCGGGCGACCACGAGCAGAGAGTCTACGACAAGGCCGTGGAAAACTTCAAGCTCTGGAAACAACGCGGCTGGCTCAAACAAGACCAAAAAGAGCACTACTACATCTACGCCCAGACCATGGACGGACGCACCCAGTACGGCCTCGTGGCCTGCTGCCATGCCAAAGACTACATCGAGGGCCGCATCAAGAAGCATGAGCTCACGCGCACCGAGAAGGAACATGACCGCATGATCCATGTCCAGATCCAAAATGCCAACATCGAGCCCGTCTTCTTCGCCTACCCCGCAGTAGCCGAAATGGACAAGATCGTCTCCGACGTCATCTCCAAGAAGGCACCCGAGTACGACTTCGTGGCCGATGAGGATGGCTTCGGACACAAGTTCTGGGTCATCGACGACGACAAGGTCAATGCGCGCATCACGGAGATCTTTGCCCATATCCCTGCCCTCTACGTGGCCGATGGACACCACCGCACCGCGGCGGCTGCCCTCGTGGGGCAAGAGCGCATGAAGCAGAACCCCCACCACACGGGCAAGGAGGAGTACAACTACTTCCTGGCCGTCATCTTCCCTGAAAACCAGCTCAAGATCCTCGACTACAACCGCGTGGTCAAAGATCTCAACGGGCTCTCCGACGACCAGTTCCTCAAGGCACTCGAGAAAACCTTCGAGGTCAAAAAAATCGGCGCGCAGCCCTATAAGCCTACCAGCCTACACAACTTTAGCATGTACCTGGCTGGCAATTGGTATGCCCTCACCGCCAAGCCAGGCACCTACGATGATAAAGACCCCATCGGCGTCCTCGATGTCACCATCCTCTCCAACCATGTGCTAGAGGACATCCTAGGTATCAAAGACCTGCGCACCGATAAGCGCATCGACTTCGTGGGCGGCCTGCGTGGCCTTGAGGAACTCAAGCGCCGGGTCGACTCTGGCGAAATGAAGGTGGCTTTTGCCCTCCACCCCGTTTCTATGCACCAGCTCATCAACATTGCCGATACCGGAAACATCATGCCCCCTAAAACCACCTGGTTTGAACCAAAACTCAGGAGCGGCATGGTAATCCATAGCTTAGAGTAAAACGCAGAAAATCACTCGATTAGAGGGTAGCAGCAAGCTGGCTGCTACCCTCTTTTGCTTCCCTGCCCAGGGCTAAAATCACCGTTATCAGTGACCGATAATGGCGTTAGTAGCCCCACCTTTGCAGCCTGAACTGTATGTAGCTAGGTTTGGCGCGCAGGGCCGCGTGGTGTCTGCCCCTCGCAGGAGGCAGCGCAGGGCTTTCAAGCCCTGCGGAAACCTTCAAGCCAGTAAATGCGCCACCCGCTTAGGCTACTGCGACAACGAAGGTGTTATCATCATGCAAGAAGACAAAGCCTCAACCAGACCTTCCAATACGCTCTTGCGGCTAATGAAGCTTATGGGGAGGTTGCGCTGGCTCATCCCGCTCTCGGGCCTTTTGGCCTTGCTGGCCTACGTGGCCGTGATGCTGGCCGTTTTGGCCATTTGGATGATCATCCGCCAGCTCCTTTTGCCCGCCCAAGCTGCTCCCGCCTCTATCGTTACGCTGGCCTGGCAGGCCTTGGCGGCCAGCGTGGGCTACCTGTTGCTCTACTTTGCGGCGCTCATGACCGCGCACAGGGCTGCCTTCCGCGTGGAGCATGCCTTGCGCTACAGATCCATGCAGCGCGCCTTGGCCATGCCCTTGGGCTTCCACGAGCAGCAGTCTACCGGGCGCCTCAAAAGGATCATCGACGACAATGCCGGCCTCGTGCACACTTTTACCGCCCACAACCTGCCCGACCTCTTTGGCATCCTGACCTGCCTGCTGCTACTGCTGGTCGCCCTGCCCTTCGTCGACTGGCGCATGGGCCTCATATGTCTCATCCCCATGGCACTAGCCCTCGTGGCCTTGGGAAGTATGATGACCAATAAGGCCTACCAGGAGGCCATGGGAAAATATATGCACCATCTGGAGGGCATGAATGCTGAAGCCGTGGAGTACGTACGCGGTATGCCGGTCGTAAAGGCCTATCAGCAATCGATCTTCACCTTCATCCGTTTCCATAAGACGATTATGGACTACACCAAGTGGGCCACCCGCTACGCCGAGAGCTGTCGGAAGCCCATGGTCGTCTATACCGTGGCCACCGCCGGCTTTGCCTTCCTCCTCGTTCCCTTGGGCCTCTTCCTCATCTATCGGGGAGAACCCGCGGCGCAGGTACTCTCAAACATGGTGTTTTACCTCCTCTTTACCCCCTTCTTTGGCCAAGGCCTCATGCGGCTCATGTACGTAGTGAGCGGCTATAGACAAGCCGGGCAAGCCCTCGACGGCGTGGAGGCCCTATTTGCCCAAGGGCAGCAGCTCACAGGCACCAAGAATTTCACGGGACATAATTTCAGCATCGAACTCCAGAACGTCTCCTTCCGTTATACCCCCGAGGCTCCCTGGGCTCTCAACCAGGTCTCTTTGACCATCCCCCAGGGAAGGCAGTACGCATTGGTAGGGGCCTCGGGGAGCGGGAAAACTACCATCGCGCGCCTAGTGGCCAGATTCTGGGACCCCACCGAGGGCTTCGTGCGCATTGGGGACCACCTTCTCCGAGACCTCGCGCCAGAGCAAGTGCTGCGCCAGCTATCCTTCGTCTTCCAAGACGATAAACTCTTCAAAACCACCATTCGCAACAACATCACCTACGGCTGCCCCGAGGCCTCTCAGGCTCAGATTGATAGCGCGGTGAAAATGGCCCAATGCGAAGATATCATCGCCAAGCTCCCCAGAGGGCTCGACACACCCCTAGGCACCCAGGGGATATACCTGAGCGGTGGGGAGTGCCAGCGTATTGCCTTGGCCAGGGCTTTCCTGAAGGATAGCCCAATCCTGCTGCTCGACGAGGCCACCGCCTTTGCCGACCCCGAAAATGAAAGGGCCCTCCAGAATGTCGTGCACAAGCTCATGCAGGGCCGCACGGTGCTCCTGATCGCCCACAGGCTCTCCTCGGTGGTCAACGTGGATCAGATCATCGTCCTGCGTCAAGGGCACATTGTCGAACAAGGCTCCCATCAGGCACTCCTGGCCAAAGCGGGACTCTACGCTGCCATGTGGGCCGAGTACCAGAAAGCCATCAATTGGACTGTTTAACACCATGGAATACCATAAAGGCTTTTTAGGCAAGCTACAGCGCCTGCTGGCCGTGGGCGAGCAGGGCGCCCGTAATTTCCTCAAGGCCGTTGGCTCAACGGTGCTACAGAATCTTACCAACATCTTCCCCGTGATGCTGGTCTACCTGCTCATAGTCTGTACCATGGGCTCTAGCGACCTAGAGGCCTCAACGGTCTACACCGTTGTAGCCCTGGCGATAGCGCTTATCATCGTCATGGCCTGGTGCGCCAATCGCCAATATAAAAGCACCTTCTCCGCGGTGTACGCCGAGAGCGCCAACATGCGCATCGCCCTGGCCGAACACCTGCGCCGTCTACCCCTCGCCTTCTTCGACCATAAGAACTCCTCCGACCTCACGGCGCGCATCATGGGCGACGTAGCCCTGCTGGAGAATGGCTATTCGCACGAGATCCCCCAGCTGGTGGGGGCCTTTGCCATGCTCCTGCTCGCCATGGTCGGCCTGCTCGCCATGGACTGGCGCCTCGGCTTAGCCCTCACGTGGGTCGTCCCGCTCTCGCTCATCCTCCTGCTGCTGAGCACACGCTGGCAAAAACGAATCATGCTCAAAACCAACGCCGTGCAGCTCGATATGAACGAAAAGATAGAAGAGGGGCTTACCCAAGTGCAAACCATCAAGGCCATGAGCCAGGAAGCTCGCTACCTGCGCGAACTCGAGCAGCAGCTCCAGGCCATGGAGCGGGCGCAGATGCACATGGAACTCTTCGCTGGGAGCATTATCAACGCTATCCAGACCCTTGTGCGCTTAGCCCTGCCCACCCTAGCCCTCGTCGCCAGCCTGCTCTACCTCCAAGGTCAAGTCTCCTCCCCCATTGTCCTCTTCTACCTCCTGATTGCCTCCTCGGTCTTTGAGCCCCTTTCGGCGGTGCTGATGAATAGTGCCATGTGGACCTACTACACCACCAAGGTCGACCGCATGAACGAGATATACGACATGCCCCTCCAGCAGGGGCGTGAGCACTTCTCCACAAGCCGTTACGACATCACCTTTGACCACGTAGACTTCTCCTACGGGTCCCAAGCGCAGGTGCTACACGATGTCTCCTTTACGGCGCCCCAAGGGCAAACCACCGCGCTCATTGGGCCCTCGGGGGGCGGCAAGACCACCTGTGCCAAGCTGGCTGCCCGCTTTTGGGATCCCGATGCCGGCCGCATTATGCTGGGCGACCTCGATCTGAAAACGCTCGACCCTGAGGCCCTGCTGGGTGCCTATGCCATCGTGTTTCAGGATGTAGTACTCTTCAACGCCACGGTGTCCGACAATATCCGCTTTGGGCGCAAGGAGGCCACGGAGCAGGACATCCAACGCGCCGCTAGGCTGGCCCAGTGCGAGGAGTTCGTCCGCCGTCTCCCCCAAGGCTACCAGACGATGATCGGAGAAAACGGCGCACGCCTCTCGGGCGGAGAGCGCCAGCGCATCTCGATCGCCAGGGCCATCCTCAAAGACGCCCCGATTGTCATTATGGACGAGGCCACGGCCTCGCAGGATGCCGAGAATGAAAGCCTAATCCAGGAAGCCCTCTCCACGCTCATTCGCAATAAAACCGTACTCATCATTGCCCACCGGATGCGTACGATTGCCCATGTGGACCACGTGGTGGTGCTCGAAGGCGGACGCGTGGTGGAGCAGGGGAGTCCGATGCAGCTACAGGACTCCGGGGGCTACTATGCCCGCGCGCTCCAGGCGCAGCAGGGAAACGCTTAACCGAAACGTAGTGCATCCGTACACACAAAGTGACACACTTTGAAGACTTTTGCGCTCCAGTAGAGAATCAAATGGAGCAAGCTATGCGGTATACTCGTTGGGCGTTGTGGGGATTGTTGGGGGTAAGCCTCCTGATGCTGGCCAGCTGCGGCGGTGCGCAGGAGAAAGCCAGGCTCTCGGGCGCGGGGGCCACCTTCCCGCTTCCCTACTACCAGTTGGCCTTTAGGACCTACCAGGCCGACAAGGGCGTTGAGGTGAGCTATGGGGCCATAGGCAGCGGGGGCGGCATCCGTAGCCTCAAAGACCGGGTGGTCGACTTTGCGGCCAGCGATGCCTTCCTGACCGATGCTGAGCTGGACGAGTTCCCCTGCCCCATCCTCCACATCCCCACCTGCATGGGGGCCGTGGTCTTGGCCTACAATCTTGAGGGCATTGCAGAGCTAAACCTCGATGGGGCTCTCATTGCGGCCATCTACCTTGGGCAAATCACCCAGTGGAACGATCCCCGAATCCAAGCGCTCAACCCTGGGGTAACGCTCCCCGATCTGCCTATTGCACCAGTCTATAGGAGCGATGGCAGCGGCACGACCTTTGTCTTCAGCCATTACATGAGCGCCGTGTCGCCCACCTGGGCTCAGGAATTGAGAGAGGGCAAAGCGCTCAGCTGGAAGCATGGCGTGGCCGGCAAGGGCAATCCCGGCGTGGCTGCACTTGTTGCCAGCACCCAGGGTGCTATCGGTTATGTGGGCTCTGAGTACGCCTTCTCCCTCAACATGTCCTACGCACGCCTGAAAAACAGCGCCGGCAATTTTGTCGAGCCATCCCCTGAGACCATCGAGGCGGCTGCCTCTGGCGAGATGCCCAAAGATTTGCGGGCCATGATTACCAACCGGCCTGATCCCAAGGCCTACCCCATCAGCTGCTTCACCTGGCTGCTCCTGCCACAGGAACAGGCCTATGACAAGCGCACAAAAAGTCAGGCCAAAGCCACCGTGGCGCTATTACGATGGATGTTGGGCCCCACGGCGCAGGCGCTGCCCCAAAAAGTGCATTACGCGCCCCTGCCCGAGAGCGTGGCCGCTCAGGCCCTCGCGCTGCTCGATGGGGTCACCTACAATGGTAGGCCGCTGGAGTAGGGGTCACGTGTTTCTACTCTTGCGTGGCCTTGCGCTGTGCGGCCTGCTGCGCTACGTTTGAGGTCAGCAGCACAGGAGCTAGGGACAGCACCCGTTGCATGGCGTAGCGGGCACTGCCCCTAGACTTGTTTCGAGGGCGCAGGAGTAAATTTGGTAGCCTAGCGCAGAATCCAGGCATTGATGGGTGGGATCTAATGGTTGGCGTGAAGGGGCTACCAGCATAGCACAGCGTATAGTCTGCCGTACAGAGTTCACCGGTGTGGCCATTGGCGGGCTTCGAGGAGGCAAACCACGTATGCCAGGATGGCTCCATGAGGCTTCAAAAGGCCTAAGGGATGCCCGGTAGGAGTCCATGGCGTACGTCCTGCTAGGCGACTATACTAGCTATTCGGAGTCCCCAGTGCCATGCGCTGGGGACTTGCCATGGCGCAGGAGGAGTGGCCGCGGGTCTGCACTGCTAAAGGCTAACATGTATAGTAGTGCTAGACGTGCGCGGGCGAACGATCACATTGGGGGCTCTTCTATCCCCACCCGCTCTAGCGAGCGGCGGCATCCGCCGGGCGTTGTCAGTGGGCCCTTTCCCTTGCGCTGCGGTATGCTTATGTGCGTGCTGCGCTGGAGTGCAAGCCCTACTCCGCCAAAGCGGGTTTCCAGTGCTTGGCTTTTACCTGCTCGAGCAGCTGGGGCGTAAAGGCATTGCCATCGCCGGGCTCGGTGGCCTTGAAGAAGCCGTAGTACTTCGTGTAGGTTTCAGGGTCGAGCCAGTCGGGCTGCGTGGTCATCAGGGTTGGCAGACGTGCGATGATAGCCTTCATCTCTTGGTGTGGCAGCCTATTGCGGAAGAAGCTGATGTAGTGGAGCTTTTCGCAGCGGGCAAGCGAGAGCCTCACCAGCCCGTTGGCTGCGCAGCCTAGGTGCTGGAGCTTTGTGTTGCGCCTGAGGTCTAGGGTGAGTAAGAGATTGCCCGAGCAGTCAAGCCGTTCGAGCTGTTTATTGCGCCGTAGGTCGAGCGCGCGGAGTTGGTTGCCTAGGCAGT
The DNA here is from genome assembly GCA_947252645.1 of uncultured Bacteroidia bacterium. GTDB lineage: Bacteria > Bacteroidota > Bacteroidia > Bacteroidales > CAJPTX01 > Bacteroides_D. Next base: position 27,789 of record CAMXWF010000019.1, on the reverse strand, counting down.
AGAGCCTGCGGAGCTGCTTATTTTTTTCTAGGTTGAGCGCGGTGAGCCGCATGCCGTTGCAGTGGAGTTCACGGAGGGCTTCGTTTTGGCTCACGTCGAGCGCGGCGATGGGGTTTTGGCTACAGATGAGCGTTTCTAGGTTGGGGTTGTGCGTCACGTCGAGCGAGGCGATGGCGTTGTTGCTACAGCCCAGCTTTCGCAGCGTGGGGTTGCCCTCCACGGAGATTTCCGTCACCGTTCCCTGGTTGGAGAGCAGGAGGGTGGCTACGGGGCCGTAGATGCGTAGTTGGTGCCCAAATGTGGGTACGGTGAGCCATTCGTTGTAGCGGATCTTGTGGGCATCGAGGTCGAGCTGCGCATTGAAGACCCCATCGGCGTTCACGTCGAGCCAGATGTGGTTCTTATGCTCTGGGGCGGCCTCTAGCCAGAGCTTTATGCGCTGGGTGTTACTATCGGTGACCAAGGTCATCATCCCCTCTTCGGTGGGGGTGGTTACCTCCTCTTGGTTGGTGGTGTCGAGCAGGGTGGTCACCTTCCAGTGCTTCTCCTGGGCGGCTGCGACGGTGGCGAGGGTAGCGCCATTGCGGTCGCCAGGCCCCTGGAGGTAGAGCTCCCCATAGGGGAAATGTCGGGCGAACAGGTCGAGCATGGGGGGGTGCACTGCTGCCAGCGTCTGGAGGCCTTCCACGAAGTAGCCCACTTCGCTTGCGGGGAGCTGGTTCTGCTGGATGTCGGCATAGACCAGCTCGCTCGGCGCGGCCACCGTGAGTGCCTCGAGCTTATTGTGGCTGCAGATGAGCCTTTGGAGCGATTTTTGCTCCTGTAGGTCGAGCCGCTCCAGCCTATTGTGGCTGCAGTTGAGTAGCGTGAGGTCGGGGTTTCCCTGCAGGTTGAGGTGGGTGAGTTTATTTTGCGAGCAGTCGAGTGTTTGTAGTCGGGTTAGGGTGCGCACATCGAGGGCTTTTAGGTCGCTGTTCCGGCAGTCGAGGCGCTGGAGTAGGGTGTTGGCGCGGAGGTCGAGTTGCTTGAGGTAGTTGTAGCTGGCATCCAGGTCGATGAGCTGGGGTAGCTTCCTGAGGTACACCTCGTGGAATTGGTTACCTGCGCACCACAGGACTTCGAGCTTTGAGGAGTGGCTGACGTCGAGCTCGGTGAGGAGGTTGTTGTTGCAGTTGAGCTGGCGCAGGTTAGGGCTTTCGCCAAGGTCGAGCGCCAAGAGACGGTTACCCTCGCAATTGAGCACCTCCAGGCTTGGGTTGCCCGCCACGTAGAGGCGCATGGGGTCGGAGTAGTCGCATTGGAGCGTGGTGACGCCCCCGTAGATGCGCAGCGTGGAGCCCCCGAAGTAGTACTCATGCCACTCCCCGAAGCGAATAGACCCCGGGGCCATGTCGATGCCCTCGTCGTAACGGCCATTGCCGTTGCGGTCGATCCAGATGCCCGCGTGGGCCTCCACGGGGGCATCCAAGTAGAGGGCCAGCGCATTCCACAGCCGCCCCTCGCACCGCAGCTCCATCACCCGTTGGTCGGCAAACACCAACGCCTCTGGCGCCTGCGCCGCTACGGGGCATGAAACCATAAGCCACGCCGCGCAGCAACCCATAGCGGTCCACTGCCATACGGCTCTCGCCCCAGCCAAGGCTGCAGATTTGCGGTAGCCCCACATGCCGTAACAAAGTTACAGAAAAACCATCATCCCGTGGGAGTACAACCACCCACTGAATGCGGCGTCCGACCGCTGTCCTGGAGGGACTGCTCTGCCAAGACCAGAGGGATTCCTAAGATTCATCACCGCCTCGATGCTGCACATGGCTCACTGCGTGGCCTTTGTCTCTGCGACCACCACCAAGAGGCTTAAGCACGGTGAGGTATCCCACCTCCCCCTGCTGACAGGGGCCATTCCTGCTCCTCCTGCGTGCGCCCTATGGGGGAAAGTAGACCGCTCCTCGTGCTATTGCTATCGTGCAGACGCACTAAAAGCTTTTGGATGGAGCGAGAACATGCGGAAATCTACCCCCCTATGCGCTCCGTACCATCTCCGTACCAACGCCGCTGATTTTCGATTTTTTAGCGAAGGAGGTACGGAGATGGTGGGGTCTCTAGGCACGGAAATGGTGCTGCTTGCGGGCAGGCGTAGAACCCTCGGCCGCAGGAAGCAGGAGACGCTACGCTAGTCGCAGGGTGCAGATGCCGCCCCGTGGTCGTAACGGTCGCCAGCCAGGACTTGCCGTGCGAGCCACTGTGGGCGGCTGGGACCCGTTGGCGCGAATTTATTGAAAGCTTCTCCGATCTTTTCGGTAGTGGGGGCGAAAGCTTGCTGAGAGCTTACCGTGCGGCAATGGCCTCAATCTCCACGAGGACTCCCTTGGGCAGCTTGACCACGGCGAAGGCGGCGCGGGCGGGCTGATCCTTGGGGAAATACTTACCGTAGACCTCGTTCATGGGGCCAAAATGATCCATGGTACTCAGCAGACAGGTGGTTTTGACGATGTGTTCGTAGCCGAGGCCGGCCGCCTTGAGGATGGCCCCGATGTTCTTCATCACCTGCTCGGTTTGGCCCACGATGTCTGTTGGGGTGGAGCCATCGGCGGGGTTGACGGGGATTTGACCCGAGATGAAGAGGAGTCCGTTGGCCTCCACGGCCTGGCTGTAGGGCCCGATGGCCGCGGGGGCCTGGGGGGTAGCTATGATCTTTTTCATGCGCTCTGCGGGTGTTTGTTTCGTTTTGGTGTGGCTTACTGCCCGAGCAGCGCGGCGAGTTCCTCTAGGCGCGGCGTGAGGATGATCTCAGTGCGTCGGTTCTGCTGTCGGGCTTGTGAGGTTTTTTCGGGGTTGAGCGGAACGTATTCCGCGCGTCCGGCAGCTGAGACGCGTGCGGGCGCAATGGTAGAGCCGTTGATCAGGAGCTTGACGATGGAGGTGGCGCGCTTGACGCTCAGGTCCCAGTTGTCGGCTATGGGGCCACTGCCGCGCATGGGTACGTCATCGGTATGGCCCTCGACGAGGATGTTGACCTCCGTGTTTTGCTCCAGCACGGGTATGAGCTGCTTGATGGCCTCTTGGCCGCGGGCATCCACGGTGTAGCTCCCGCTCTTAAACATGAGCTGCTCCTCCAGGGAGACGTAGACGCGGCCGTCTTTTTCATGGACGGTCAGCCCCTTGCCTTGGAAGCCGAAGAGGGCCTTGGCCACGCGGTCTTTGAGGGCGGCCGTGGCCGAATCTTTGCGGGCCATGGCGCGCTGGAGGTCGGCGTAGGCTTTGTTCTGCTGCGCCAGGGCCTCGGAGGTGGCCTGTAGGCCTACACGCAGGGAGTCGAGGTGTCGGCGGGTTTGGCTCTGCTCGGTTTCTATGGCCGCCAGGGCGTTTTTCTTTCGGTGCAATTCCTGCTCGAGGGCCTTGACGGCGTCTTCGCGCTGCTGGAGTTCGCGCTGCATGCGCTGCATCTCGGCGAGCATCTTGGTGGTCTCGCGCTGATTGCCCTCCACGAGGGTTTTCTGCATGCGCTCTAGGTCGGCGTAGTTGCGCTGGAGCTTGTTGTTCTCTTCCTGGGCTTGGCGTAGGGCTTGTCCCTGCGTAAGGCTATCCTGGAGGAGTCGGTCGAGCTGTTGGGTGAGTGCGTTGTGCTTGCTTCCCAGCTCGTTGAGGGCCACCTGCATGCTATCTTGCCGCTGCTGAGCCTTTCGGCTGGCCTCTAGGGCATCTTGGTAGCGGCTGTTGAGCTCCTCGTAGCGCTTGGCGGGCACGCAGCTGGTCGCCACTATGAGGGCAACAATAGGCAGTAGGAGGGCTATCCGATGATTGCGTGTCATGGACAATAGGGTGTAAAAACGGGGGCGAGGCGCACAAAATGCCTCGCCCCCGCACAGTTGTTGGCTATTTCTTGGCGTTCATCACCTCGAGCGTTTTGTCGAGGATCTTCTTCTCTAGGGCGTTGGCCTTATTGACGAGGTCATGCCCCTCCTCGATGAGGGCTTGGGCGAACGATTTGTCATCTAGGCCATTGACGTTGATCTGCACGTTGAGGAAGGCGCCGAGCACTCCGGCTCGGGCCGCAAGGGCCCCCACGCCGGCATCCGACACGGAGGCTGGGTTTCCGCACTCGGCCATGGCCTCCATCACTTCCATCGACTGGTAGCAGAGCCGCATGATGCGCGCGGGCACGTTGATGGCAGCCTTGGTGGCCTCTTGGATAGCGGCGTGGCGGGCGGCCTTCTCCTCCTCGGTTTTCTTGGGGAGGCCTAGCGCAGCCATGAAGCCATTGAAGGCCAGGGTGTCCTCATTGACGAGCTGGACTAGCTGGTCCATGTAGTGCTTGCCCTTGGCCGCCCAGTCGGAGTAGGTTTTCCACTTGTCGTCCCAACCAGGCTTATGCGCCGATAGGTTGGCCACCATGGTGCCTAAGGCCACCCCCAAGGCCCCGATAGCGGCGGAGACTGAGCCACCGCCCGGTGCGGGCGACTCCGAGGCGGCCTCCTCGATGAAGCCTCGCAGCGTCATGTTGGTCAGCTTCTGGGAGCTCGGGTCCTCGAGAATGTACTCTATGATCTTCTTCTTGGGGTCGAAGGGGTAGAGCTCATCGAGGCCTAGCGACTTGACGGCGATTTTGATGATCTCAGAGTCGGCAATGCCTGTGCTGCGGTGCTGCTTTTCTAGGAAGTATTTGCCGGCATCGAGCATGGCCTTTAGGGGCACCACGCCCACCAGCTCTGAGCCGGTGGCTCGCAGCCCGCGGGCTTGGGCGCTCTTGCAGGCCTCCTCGAAGGCCACATGCATGGGGGTGACGGAGATGTCGGTGAGGTTGATGGACACCTGGGCGATGCCGAACTCCTCGATATACCATCCGATGGCCTTGCAGGCCTTGAGCTTTCCGGGTATCCAGATGACCTTACCGTCGGGGCCGAGTTTCTTTTTGCCCGTCACGGGATTGCCCTCGCGTTGAGGGCGGCCCTTCTCGCGGATGTCGAAGGCCACGGCGTTGGCCCGCCGGGTGGAGGTGGTGTTGAGGTTTACGTTGTAGGCGACCAGGAAATTGCGGGCGCCTACGGCTGTGGCGCCGGAGCGGGCGTTGAACTGCGCGGGGCCGAAGTCGGGCTTCCAATGGGGATCAGCGAGTTTTTTTGCTAGGCCCTCGTACTCCCCGGCGCGGCAGGTGGCCAGGTTGCGGCGCTCGGGCGTGAAGGCGGCCTGCTCGTAGCAGTACACGGGGATGCCGAGCTCGGTGCCGATGCGCTCCCCGAGCTTGCGGGCTAAAGCCACGACCTCGTCCATGGTGATGTTGGCCACGGGCACCAACGGGCATACGTCGGTGGCACCAAAGCGCGGGTGCGCCCCGTGGTGCTTGCTCATGTCGATGAGCGTGGAGGCCTTTTTGACTGCTTGGAATGCGGCCTCGCACACGGCGTCGGGCGTACCCACCATGGTGACCACGGTGCGGTTTGTAGCCTTCCCGGGGTCCACGTCGATCAGTCTGACGCCCTCCACGGCCCGGATGGCATCGAGGATCTGTTCAATTATTCTGCTGTCCCGTCCCTCGCTGAAGTTCGGGACGCACTCCACAAGCTGTCTCATATTCATCGCGCTTCTTTTTCAGAATGGAAACGTTACAAAGGTAGCCATTTATGTATGGATGGCATTGGGGGGGGCTAGAGGGCCAATAGGGCTAGGCTGAGTCCGAATGCGCCGAGGCTTCCCCACCCGGCGCCTGGGTGTCGGTAGACGGCGTAGAGGCCGAATAGCCCTATGGAGAGGCTCAGGGTGCCGATGAGGACTAGGGGGAGCTGGAGCTGGGCGAGGCCTGCAGGATTGAGGGCACTGCCAAGTTGCCCGATGTCAATTAGCCCTTTGGCGCTCCAGCCCAGGGGGAAGCCGAGCAGACGTGCGACTAGGCACCCTGTGGGGAGCAGCACGATGGCCAGCCCGAGCACTACGATGGGGTAGGCGAGTAGGCTCGCTGGCACGCTGGCCAAGATCCCCACGACGGGCAGGGATGAAAAGGCCGTCAGCACCAGGGGGAGGGTGCCCAATTGGGCTGCAAGGGAGACCAGCAGGAGTACTAGAAACCTATCGAGCCATTTGTACCCGGTGTGCAGTACGTTCGAGAAGAAGGGGAGGAAAATCAGGATTCCGGCCACGGCCAGGAAGGAGAGGAAGAAGCCCACGTCGACAGGTGCTATGGGGTCCATTGCCATGGCGCAGGCGGCTGAGGCGAAGTAGACCTCGGCGCGCCCTTGGTGGGCTTGTAGGAGCTTGCTGAGGGCATAGAGGGTCACCACGATGCTTGCCCTGACGACGGATGGGGCGAGTCCGCAGTAGAGGGCAAAGAGCCAGATGCATAGGACGGGTAGGGCGTTCCTGAGCGCGTAGGCCCAGGCATTGCTCTGGGCTAGTAGCTGCGTGAGCAGGTAGAGCACGGAGTAGACGATGCCCACGTGGAAGCCCGAGATGGCCAGGATGTGGGCTAGGCCGCTATTGCGGAAGCTGGTGTTCATTTCTGCGGAGAGGGTGAAGCGGTCGCCGATGGCCATGGCCACCACGGGGCCTAGGATGTCTTCGGGCAGCCCTGCCGCGCGGAGCTTGGCTATGGCGTGTTGGTGGCTTAGGGCGATGCGGGTGCTAAAGGAGGGCGGGTGCGCGGGGAGCAGGTGCAGGTTGGCGTTGTTAGTGTAGACTATGCCAGCTAGGCCGTGGTGGGCCGCCCAGCTGCGGTAGCTAAAGAAATCGTTGCTGGAGTCTTGGATGGGGTAGGGCTTGCCGCGGACCAGGTAGCGTTGCCCTGGCAATAGGTGCAGTGCTGCGGTGTCGTGCTTGGCCACATAGAGGGTGAGCTGCGTGGGCCATGCGTGCCAGGCCGTGTCGAGGTAGTACCCCATGAGGCTCGCGGTGAAGCGCTGGTATTTCGTGGTGGGGTGCCCGCTGGTGCGTAGCTCCACCTCAAGGTAGCACGCGCTATCGTTCTTCTCGGGCAGCGGCGGTAGGGCGGCATTGGGGAATCGTGGTTGGTGGAGGCAGAAGCCGATGAGCAGCAAGAGGGGGACTTCTAGGTGATGCGCCTGGAGGCGCAGGAGCTGGTTTGGCGGCAGGATAAGCTGGAGGCCGAGCCAGAGCGTCAGCCCGAGGCCCACTAGGGCGTAGAGGGCCCAAGCGGGGAGTGGGTTGGGGAGTATGAGCGACAGCAGATTGCCCGCGATGAGCGGGAGTGAGAGGTAGAGCGTGCTGCCGGAGGCCTGTAGGCGTGGCCACCAGCCTGCTCGGTAGTGGGCCTGGCTGCGCATGTGCGTCATAAATCAGTTACCAGTAGGCAGTTCCCCGTTGACAGCAAGCCAGTTGGCAGCGGGCAGTTTTTTACTGCAATGAATTGGAAAGGCCATATAGCATTCTGGCTTCTTCATCTAGCTTGGCCAAGAGTTCGGTGATTTCTTCCGGCCGGGAATAGCCGAGCTGCACACAGCGCAAAAGTTGCGTCTCTAGCTCCGCCCGTGCCCCCTGCGCAATGAATATGAAATGCCAAAATTCTTTTGCGCTCCCTCGCGCAGCCTCTCGGCCATGTCGGAGGGAATTGAAACGGCTGCCCGACGCATCTGGGCTGACAGTGCAAGTAGCTCCGCGCTGGGCAAACGCCGTAGCAATACGTAAACCATCGAAACACACTGCATCCCGCTCCGGCCTCTCCATCGCCAGTCCCTCAAACAGCTCCTGCTTCCCCTCAAAGTAGGTCTCCAGTGTACTCACCAGAAGGCTCTTGCCAAACCGCCGCGGGCGGCTCAAAAAAACTTTGCTCCCCTATTGGGTGTACTATTCCCATTTCAACCTCCTCCCCGCTAAAACACCCTCGCTTTACTGCATAAAAATAATAAGAAAAAACAGTTCGCAGTGAACAGGCTCCAGGTCCGCAAGTTGTCAGTAGGCAGTGGACAGTTTTCAGGCCTCAAAATTGGCGAGAGGCTCACATAAAGCCACCCTTTCGGGGGTGTAAAACGGCGCAGGCCCGCGTCTGCTCGGGAAAGTTAGGCCCAAGAGGGCGACCTTTCTGACGAAAGCGAACTGGCGATTTGCGCAATTCTTCGCATCCTACAAACCATGCACTGCCCTCTTCTTACGGCAGCTCGCGGTAGTTTAAAAACCGTTCACACCACTCCGCAAGCGGGGAAGGACAACTCAGCAGCCCCTCGTTGTATTGCAAGTTGAGGAACGAAAAGCGTATGCGATGCTTGGGTCTGTATTTATCGTTGTACACAGACAAGCTGCGCCCGCTTATGCGCTGTTCCGCTTTTACCTCTACGGGTATCACCTCTTCGCCCCGCTGAATGACAAACTCCACCTCTGCCCTGCCTTCCGACGACCAGTAATGGGGAACATCGCCCTGTAGGCGCGGCATTAACGACTGCAACACCGCATTTTCGGCCATGCTCCCCTTAAACTCCGTGTAATTCGACGTGGCGTTGAGTACTGCCGTAGCTGGTAGTTTGGCCAAACGGCGCAGCAGCCCGCAATCGCACGCGTAAACTTTAAACGCTCGTAAATCCTCATAGGCGCTCAGCGGAATCCCCGGTTTAGTGATGTTTATCGTTCGATAAATCATCCCCGCCTCCTCCAGCCATAGGAGCGCATCTTCGTAATCCTTGGCGCGCGCACCCGGCCGCACCACTTTGTAGATAAACTTGCGATTCTCTTTCGCCAATTGCGAAGGCAGTGAGTGCCATATGGCATGTATCCGTGGTATGTCACTGGCCGTGGCATACTTGGCAAAATCTAGTTCATACAGGTCTAGTATGTCTTGTAGCACTCGCTCCACCGCCTCCATGCCCTTGTCGCCGAGCATACTGATAGCCGCCTCAGGCATGCCGCCGCAAACAAGGTAACGCCTGTATTCACTCTCCAGCTGATTGAGAATAATCTCCGGGAGATGCTCCGCCTTTTCGAGGCCCTCTACATATTCAAATAGGCGCCCGTTGGCAGCCCGCAGAAACTCCCTAAACGATGTAGGATACATACGCACCACGCGCACCTTTCCTACTGGCACGGCCATATGACGCTTTTTCACTGCGACGCCTAGCAAACTGCCAGCCGCCATGACGTGGTAGGCGGGGGCTTCCTCGTAGAAGTACTTAAGGCTATTGAGAGCCTCTTCGCACTCCTGTATCTCATCGAATATAATAAGTGTACGGCCCGCAACAATCGGGACTTCGGTATACAGAGACAACTCTTTGAGAATCCGCTCGGGGCTCTTAGAGTTTTGAAAAACGCTACGCAGTTCTGGCTGCCGGTCAAAATCGAACTTGGCGCAATACTCAAACGCCTGCCGTCCGAAGGTAGCCATGGCCCAACTCTTACCGATTTGCCGGGTCCCTTTGATGAGAATCGGCTTCCTATCCTTCGCATCCTTCCACTGCACGAATTCATCCACTATATCCCTTGCGATCTCCATGTCTACACTTTTAAGCGCGGAAAAGTGCTGTGGCACTACACTTATCCGCAGTTAATAGTGCGAATGTAGGCATTCCGAGGGTGTTGCGCGGCAACGCCCTCAAGCTGTCAGTGGACAGTTTTCAGGCCTCAAAATTGGCGACAGGATCATAAAAGCCACCCTTCGGGGGCGTAAAACGGCGCAGGCCCGCGTCTGCTCGGGGAAGTTAGGCCCAAGAGGGCGACCTTTCTGACGAAAGCGAACTGGCGATTTGCGCAATTCTTCGCATCCTACAAACCATGCACCGCCCTCCAGTTTGGAGTGGCGTTTTGCCGTAGAGCTGCAGAGTAGAAATCCCTACCTTTGCGGCGGTTCTGGAGCCCTGCGAGGGGGCTAGGACTTTGCACGAACGGGCTGCCGATGCGTAACGAAAAGCTCAGGGGACACCTGGCCATATTGTTCACCAATGTCATTTTTGGCTTTAATGCTCCGTTGGCCAAGATAGCGCTAGGGCCAGAAGGGCTCACTGCGCCGGTGCTCTCGCTGCTGCGCATAGTGTTAGCGGCTATACTTTTCTGGGGGCTTTCGTGCTTGGTGCCCCGGGAGAGGGTGTCGCGTAGGGACTTGCTGCTCATCTTCTTTGCCAGTCTTTTTGCGGTCACGCTCAATCAGCCGGTGTTTCTCATCGGGCTGGGCATCACTTCGCCCTTCAATGCCAGCATGCTCTCCAACACCATGCCCATACTCACCATGCTCATGGCCGCCCTCTTCCTGCGCGAGCCTATGACCTGGAAGAAGATCGTGGGGGTGCTGCTGGGCGTGGTGGGGGCGGGCATGCTTCTGCTGGCGGGCCCACGGGGGGTGCAGCCTATCTCCTTGGGCGATGGGTTGATTCTGCTCTCGCTTTTTTCCTACGTGATCTACCTGACCCTTTTCAAGAACGTGGCCACGCGCTATAGCCCCGTTACCCTCATGAAGTGGGTGTTTTTGTTCTCGGCCCTATGCTGCCTTCCCGTCTTTGCGCCCGCGGTCTGGGCCTTTGACTATAGCCAGGTGACGCCCAAGGGGGCTTTTTGCGCGGGCTACGTGGCACTCTTTGCTACCTTCTTGAGCTACTTGCTTATCCCGATTGCGCAGCATCGCCTACGGCCCACGGTCATCAGTATGTACGGCTATACGCAGCCCATTATCGCGGGGGGCTTGTCGCTCTACTTGGGGATGGAGAGCTTCACTGGGGTGAAGCTCGTGGCGGTGGCGTTGATTTTTTCTGGAGTCTACTTGGTTTCTGTGAGCAAGGGGCGGGTGCCCAGCGAGGGGTAGAGGGCCCCGCTTAGAGTTTGGCACAGCTTTTGCAGGTTTTGGACGTTGTGTGGGCAGTAGGAGCCCCGGTAAGTGAATAATTAATAAACAGTAGTACGATGAGAACGAGCAAGGTTCTAATGCTAGCCCTATTGCTAGCGGGCGTGGCGGTGAGCTTCAGTGCTTGCAAGAAGGACGATGCCACCAAGAGCGCACCCACGATTAAGCTCTACGGGGCCGATGGGCGGACGCCTATCGCGGGCGAGGTGACACCAGGAAAGATCGTTGTCGCTGTAACGCCTGCCGAGGGTGTCAAGATCACGAAGGTCCAGTATAAGGTCTCCTACGAGCAGGGCGGTAACGTTAAGGGCGACAAGGACTTCATACAGTTGAAATCTCAACAGAAGAGTATAGATGGCAAAGATCTGCTCTACATCCTGGAGGTGAAACTTCCCAATGAACCAGTTACGAGCGCGAAGCTGGAAATTGAGGTCTACGATAACAACGGCCAGAAGTCCAGTCTCAAAAGGGGCATCAAGGCCAACGGCTCTACCCCCGCCCCTGCGGGCACGGCGTTGAAGGAGAGCAAGGATGGCGCGATTGACCACGCCATGGGGACAGGCAAGGGCGGCTTTAGCTTCGCCAAAGGGCCTGTGGCTTTCGATGCGGCAGACGCGGATATCGTGAACACCTCGGAATCTGGCAAGGAATTCGTCAAGGGGTTCAAGGCGGCCAATGGTGCCAGCCTGATCAAGCTTGCCACGAAGCTTGACTACGATAAGACCACCTCTGAGGGCTTGGCTGCGGCTATTAATGGCAAGACAGCGGAGGCAGGTGCAGTGACTTTTGCCGGCGGTGAGCAGGTGGTAGTTGTGAAGGGCGATATTAGCTACCTGGTTGAGATCGTGACGGTCTCTGCTGCGGGCAACGCGGATGGCTCTGCGGTCAGCAAGAATGCCAAGCATCAGGGCTTCATCAAGTTTAAGTATCGCGCTAGCAAGTAAGGAATTAAGGCGTTAGTATTGGAGCGGGGATGCCGTAGGCGTCCCCGCTTTTTGTGTGCATTTGGCGGAAAGTGCATACCTTTGCAGCCGTTGTGGTTCACGGGGTGTAGCGCAGCCCGGTTAGCGCGCGTCGTTCGGGACGACGAGGCCGGGAGTTCGAATCTCCCCACCCCGACGAGCTTACAGCGCGTGATGCCGCGCGGGAGGTAGTGCCCGCGCGGCATCGCTGCGTCTGGGGGCAGTAGCGCATTGTGGGAGTGCTGGAGCGCTTGGGCTAGTAGCGGGGTGCAAGGGGCGTGTGCCCGTTGGTTGGCTGGGGTGCGGGGGTGCGCCATGGCGGTTGTAGCGCGCACCAGGTTCGTCCTATTGGATTCATTGTCAGTTTGTTGTTGCGCGCTCGGAGAACATTATTCTCCTCTTGCCCGTATAATTAGGTGATTTTGACCTATCTTCGTGGTCGTTAAGTTAGGCTGCGAGGTTGGTTGTGGTGGGAGGTTCGAGGTTCATAGTGGGAGCTATCGTAGGAGGGGTTCATCCAGGGGATGATCTGCGGGGGCTGCGCGATGGCTGTGGAGACGGTCTTCAGCCGCCCGAGTGGGTGTATGATGCGCTGTGCCAGGCGGTATGCGGCGACTTGCCGGGGGCTTTTCTACGCTACTGTGGCCCAGTGAGCCAGAATTTGCTGGTGATGTTGGCCGACTATGCGGCTACTTTTGCGCTTGAGCAATGCGGGGCGCTGGTCGGGCAATGGAAGCGCATCAACAATGTGATCATCGAGCTGCTGCAGAACGTGCGTATGCATGGTGTTGGGCTGCCTTCTGGGTCGAAGGAGCAGCCGGGTGCCCTGTTGGTGGCTTTCACAGGCGAGGGGCTGGCTATCCAGGTGTTCAATGTGGCGCCCAGCGCGGTGGTTGGGCGCATCCGGGCGCAGCTCCAGGTGCTGAACCGGGACAATCCGGATAACCTCCGCGCGCGCTATCGTATCCAGCTGGTCAATGGGCGCCACACGGCGAAGGGCGGGGCGGGTCTTGGGCTGATCAAGGTGGTGCGCCAGTCTGCGCAGCCCTTGCGTTTTCGGGCCACGGCGCTGGTGCAGGGGGTGTGTTTGCTGTGCTTCTCCACCATGTTGCCTTTCGTGCGCGGCTCGGCGTTTGTAGCGCAGCAGGATTTGGCGTTAGATTCGTAAGTAAAAGATCATAGGAGCATGACACGGATAGTAGTCCTTTTGGCAGTGGTCACATTACTCCCCACCCTCAGCCTGGCGCAGTTGGATCGCGATGCCATGGAGCGCGAGCGCATGAAGGCCAACAACGTCAAGGTGGCTGAGCAATATGCCCATAAGTTTAAGCGTGGGGCGCCCCAGGAGGAGGGCTATTTGGTGACGCGTACGACCTACGACAAGAGCGGGAATCCGCTGACGGTGGTCAATTATCGGGCCAATGGCGATGAGTCTTCGCGCCTCTACTATGCCTATGACGACCAGGGGCAGCGGGTGGAATATCGCAAGGAGGAGCCGACCACGGACGAGAATGGCCACACGCAGATGCGCATTTTCTTCCGCCAGAAGTTCACCTATGATAGCAAGGGGCAGAAGAAGACCGAGAGCGGCTTTGACGGCGTGAGCAACTACCGCGTCATCTACAATTACCTTCCCAATGGGAAGCTATCCAACATCACGCGCTATAACTCGGATAACACGGTGGGGGAGCGGTGGACCTATACGTACAACGGCAACAAGCAGACCATCCACGTGACTCCTCGGCGCGGTGAGCCCTATAGCGTGGAGAAGAGCTACAACGGCCAGGGCCAGCTGCTCTCCGATGTGCAGTTTGGCTCTGACGGCAAGGAGCTCCGTCGCCTAGAGTATACCTACACGTCCAGCGGCCAGGTGGCCACGGAGTCGGAGTCGTACGCGGGGAACCTGCGCTACCGGCTGCGCTATGTGTTCGATAAGCAGAATCGCCTTACGCAGATCTACCAGAGGCAGACCGCGGGGCCCGAGATAGAGAACAACAACTACAAGTACGATGACCGGGGAAATTTGATAGAGGAGCATTGGGTGGATGGCGATCCGTCGCTGGTTTCGCAGAAGGAGTCGGAGTTCAATCCTGCGGGCGACATGGTCAAGGTGCAGTCTTACTATGCCCCCTACCGCTACCGGGTCATGTATACCTACAAGTACGAGCGTTTTTAGCCCGTTGGGCTTGCTGCTGCTATGGTGTCTGCTTTCTGCCTGCCGGGGCTGAGGGGCGAGCGAGATGCATGCGGACCACAGGGTGTCTCTACGCCATCACGACTTTAGGAAAACCATCTGCTACTATGAACAATTATCATTGCGGCTTACTTTGGTTGGTGTTCTTGCTTTTACTGCCCTTTGGCAGTGCGCTCTATGCGCAGTCTCGTAGCTTGGAGCAGGCGCGGGCGGTGGCTGCGGGGGTTTTGCCCCAGCCGCGCGTGCGGGGCGAGCGGCTGACCCTTCTTACCGAGAAGCGGCTGGCCAATAGCGAGCCGGCCTACTATGTGTTTACCACGCGCCCTGGGCGCGGGGAGGGCTTTGCCATAGTGTCTGGGCAAGAGGCCCTGCCGGCGATCATCGGCTACTCGCCCGATGCCCGCTTTGTATGCGATAGCTTGCCTGCGGGGCTTCAGGCCTATTTGCGCCATTGGGAGCAGGTGGCCTCGCTGCCTGCGGGCGCATTTGGGCGTGTTCGGGGGGTAAAGCATCCTAATGTGGCGCCCATCAAGCCGTTGCTCATGGAGCTTATGTGGGATCAGGGGGCCCCGTATAACGGTTTACTCCCTGAGCTTTCGGGGAAGAAGCCCTACGTGGGTTGCGTGGCGACGGCCCTTGCGCAGCTGTGTCGTTACTATTGCTGGCCTCCGCAGTCTGTGGGCGAGGGGGGCTACTATCTTGATGGGGGTAGCACAGGGGATCTGATCCCGTACTCCCTGAGTTCGGGCGACCACAAATACGATTACAGCTTGCTTCCTCCGCGCTACGGTGCAACGAGTTCCCCTGCGCAGCAGCAAGAGGTAGCTAAGCTTAGCCGCGACTTGGGGATGGCATCCAAGATGAGCTATGGGAAGGAGGAGAGCTCGGCGTACGATTTGGATGCACTGGTCGGGATGGTCAAAAACTTTCTCTACCATTCTGATCTTCGGATTTGCCTTCGCGCCTACTATACAGATGAGGAATGGGAGCAGCTGGTAGTTCGTGAGCTGCAGGCCGGGCGCCCGGTCTACTATTCGGGCACTGCGGGTCAGGGAGGACATGCCTTTGTGTGCGATGGCTACGATGGTGCAGGCCGTTACCACTTCAACTGGGGGTGGAGCGGCTATGGCAATGGCTACTACCTGTTGACCGATCTTACCCCTAACTACCAGGGCATAGGTGCTGGGGCGGATGGTGGCTATGTGGTAGCCCAGGGCTTTATGCAGGGTATGCAGCCTGGCTACATGGACCCGATTCCGGGGCTTCCCCTTCCCATGGTGGCCGACCGTTTGCTCTTGGCCGATGGGTCTCCCCTCCTACCCGAGGGGCAAACGCCCGTGGTTACCAAGACCAAAGCGGCGCTGACCAACATCAAGGTTAGCCACCTTATCAACTATGGCGCTACGGCCTCGAACTGCCAGGTGGCCATGCGCCTGGCGCAGCTCGATGGGGTTGAGGTCAAGACCTTTACCCCACGCACCATAAAGCTTTCTGCGGGCTTTTTCCAGAAGGATGAGTATTCCAATTTCAACGTCAACATGCGAGGCGTGCCCGATGGTACATACTTGCTTTACCCCGTGGCGAAGAGTGATGGCGGAGCTTGGGAGACGCTGCGCCTGCATAAGCACGAGGCCCCGGCCATCAAGGTGACGGTGAAGGGCGATAAGTGTGAGCTGGCGTACTACCAGCAGCCAGTAGTCAAGCTGGCTGGCCAGCTTACAGCTTCCACGGTGCATAAGGGCCTTTTCGCCAAGCTGGAGACCAAGTTTACCAATGAGGGCACTGCGCCCTATGCGGCCAACGTGGGTATGGCGCTGTTGGAGAATAGCACAGACACAGTGAATCCAGATCATGTCTATTTTACCAGCACCTACCTGCTTCCAGGAGAGAGCATCACCTTTACCCAGGTTGTTACCCCTAGCGAGTGGCGCAGTATGCCGTACGTTGTGCCGGTGTGGGATGCGAGCGCGAGTTTTGCCTACGATAAGCGCTGGCAGGGGAGGCCTCACGATATGCTAGGCGCACCTGTGCAGGTTACGGTCTCCTCTGAAAACGTTGATAGCTCCTTGTGGCCAATAGCCGAGTTTGTTGAATCCAAGCTCTCCGCAACCCAAGACGATGTACTCCAGATCAAGGTTCGCCTTAAGAATCAAGCACCTAATACTTACTATGAGGGGCTTTTTTCGCTGGGCTATTTTGATCCCCAGGGACCCAGTGGGCAGTTTTCATATGAAGCCAGCGGGAACGTATTCAACACAGTGGAAGGGAGTGATTTTGTGGAAATTACCTTTGAGCAGCCAGCCAACGTGCTGCGTCTGGGGATTTCGAAAGTGCATGTCTACGTTTTGAAGGAGAAGCTGGATAAAACTGGGAGTGCTTGGATGCGTCTTAATGACGCTTCAGGGGAGTCGGCCACTATGGAGATCGATGTGACGGCGGGCAAGCCCCCTGTGGCAGGTCCCCCTCTGCCCATCGTGCAGCACCCCGCAGAACGGGTTCAGGAGTGGCTGAAGTCGGTGCTGGAGCCAAGGACAAAGAAGGTGAATCCAGTGGAGGATCCCAGTCAGCCCCACGTCCTTACGCTCTATCCCAATCCCACCGGGGGGCAAGTTGTGTTGGCGTTGCCATCGGGGCGCCCAATCCGGCGTGTGGAGGTCTATGCGCTTACTGGCCAACTGCTATACAGCGAGCGCGGGGAGGTGCGAGATTACTCCCTTGACCTCTCTGCCCTAGCACCAGGGGCCTACCTCGTGCGCACGCAGGATTGCGAGGGGTTCTTCGCCGCGGCGTTGCTCCGGGTGCAGCGGTAGGCACAGCTATTATGCCATGGGCTAGCCTGAGGCTGGCGCGACGTTGAGGCCGCGCGCAGCCTCAGGCTTTTTGTTGTGTGTTCGTGCGGTCTGGTGGTCTGAATTCCTCATTTTTGGTGATGCGTGCCTCCGTTGGAGCTTCTCACCTTTGCGCCGATGGTTTAGGGCGTCGTGGCAGCAGGGGTGAAGGCGATGAGTGCACGGAGCGGGATACGGCAGCAGGATGTGGTACAAGGGGCTACGGAGGCCCCAGTGGTGGAGTGTGTAGACCTGACGCACTACTATGGGGCGCGCATGATATACCAGGGGCTCAACTTCACCGTGGCGCCGGGGAGTGTTTTAGGTCTGCTGGGGAAGAACGGGACGGGGAAGACCACCACCATCAACATACTCAACGGCTACCTTAAGCCGTCAGCTGGTAGCTGTAGGCTTTTTGGGCATGATGTCCAGAGCCTGCCCGGGGCTATACGTCAGCGTGTTGCCCTGCTGCTTGAGGGGCATGTGCAGTATCCGTTCATGACCGTTGAGCAGGTGGAGCGTTACCTTGCGCCCTTCTACCCGCGGTGGGATCGTGCGGTGTACTACGAGCTTGTCTCGCGCCTACGCATAGCTCCGCGGCAGCGCATAGGTAGCATGAGCTGCGGCCAGCGCTCCCAGGTGGCGCTGGGGCTTATCTTGGCGCAGAATGCGGACTTGCTGATCCTGGACGATTTTACCCTTGGGCTCGACCCGGGCTATCGTCGGCTCTTCGTGGAGTATCTACAGGAGTACGTGGTGGCGGAGGGGAAGACGGTTTTCGTCACAAGCCATATCATCCAGGATCTTGAGCGCTTCATCAAGGAGTGTATCATCCTGGATTATGGTCGGATTCTCCTGCAGTGCCCTGTGGAGCGCATCATGCGCGAGTGCCGGATCTACGATTATACGGGCGACCAGCTAGAGCAAGTGGAGCGTTTGCTTGGAGCGCAAGCCGAGGCGATCTACCATCCTGAGCGGCATCGCGGTTCGCTTCGTTTTGCTTCGCTGCAGGCGGAGTCGGCCGTGCGGGGTATGCTGGAGGGGGCGGGGGTGGGAAGCGAGGCCCTGAGCGTGCGTCGCCCCGACGATTTAGAGGATGCTTTTGTGGCGCTCACAGGTGAGTACTAGGGGGCAGCGCTGTATAAGAGGAGAGGAAGCCATGGGGAAGAAGTTGAAGCCACTAGAGGCGCTGCTCTTTAAGGAGTGGCTTAAGAGTCGCTACGTGGTCTTGGGCGGTGTGGTGCTTTGGGGCGTGGTGCTGGTGCTCACGGTGCTGCTGGTGCAGCGTGCGTTACGCCTTGAGGGGGGACTCACGGTGTGGACCATGGTGCTATTCAAGGATCTCAATTTGGTACACCTCTTCAAGTGGCTTCCGCTGCTTGTGGGGGTGGTGCTGGGCAGCGCGCAGTTTGTGCCCGAGCTGCAGCAGCATCGCCTCAAGCTGACGCTCCATTTACCGCTGTCGGATTTTCGATTGCTTGGGACGATGTTGAGCTATGGCTATGTGTTCCAGCTCGTGCTGGATTTGGTGGTGGTGTCGGTGACAGTTGGTTTTTTGCTGGTGCGTTTCCCGCGGGAGATTGTGTGGGCCACGTTGACGTCTACCGTTCCATGGTTTGCCATGGGGCTTGGAGGCTACGGAGTGGTGGCGTGGCTGTGCGTGGAGCCGTCGCTGCGCCGTCGGGTGGGCTGTGCGCTCTTTGCCGTGGTCTGGCTCTACGTGGGTTACCTTTCTGAGGGGTTGCAGGCCTACGCGGGTTTTGGCTGGGTGCTGGTGTGTTGGTCGCTCTTGGTGGTTCCGCTGCTCATTTTCAGTGCCCTGGTGCGTTTTCGGGAGGGAGCTTCGAGGTCGGCGGTGAGTTTGTGGTGTCCGTGGATGCAAAAGCGCCATGCGGAGGAGTGAGCTATGGGAATTGTAAAGCGATTGGGCGCCGTTGTGCTGCTGCTGCTGGGAGCGTTGACCTTGTCCTGGGTGTTGCCCTTTTTCTACCATCTGGCCTTCGACCGGGAGTACGATGTGCCTTTCAGCGTTTATAGCGGGGTGACGGGGACTTTTGCCATTCTTGGTGGGACGGAACATCGCTATGCCGATGATGCAGGGCGGGTTTACACTCGGGCGCAGTTCGACAGCATTCTCCCTGGGCTCTACTATAGCCAGCTGGCCGTGGATGGGCGGTTCCCAGACACACTTCACGGGCAGCCGATCACCGTGGAGGAGATGGAGCGGAGCTTCTTTGTCTTCCATTGCAAGCCGCAGGAGGTCAACCGGGTGAGTATACCCCTGTATCCGCTTCTCGATGGTGATGCCCGCCGGGTGGCCTTCGCAGAGCCTACCGAGGTGTTCCGCTGGGGGCAGGCGGGGATAGAGCTTCTGTCGATAGATGAGAACAGGGTGCTTCGCGAGAAGAGTCAGCGTTTTCGCCAGGCGCTTGCGGGCTTGGTTCTCCCGGTGCAGCTCACGGTGGGCGACCCCAATGTGCGGAAGGAGTATGACAACGGCTACCTGATTGTAGACGGAGCCAATGCTCTGTTCCAGCTCAAGGAGGCGGGAGGAGAGCCCGTTGTGCGCAGGCTGATGGGGCCACCCGAGGGGCAGATAGCGCAGGTGTGGGTCACTGAATTTGAGGATAGGCTTTCCCTGGGCTATGTTGCTACCACGCCGGGTGGTTTCTACCGGATTGATGCGCGCACGGGTGCGTGTGTTGAGTTGCCAATCGGGGGCTTTGATCCCCGTACGATGTCGTTGGTGCTGCTGGGTAACAAGTTTGACCAAACGGTGAAAATAATCCAGGAGCGAGCGGTGCGCTACGTGGCACTGAGTGGTGGTGCTGGGGCGCCGCGGGTTCTTCGTACGCGCCAGCTCGATGTGCCGGAGATGGCCAGTGCACGGGTGGGGCGTTTTCTTGTGCCGTTTGAGCTGCACTTTTCCGATGGTGACAGCGCGCAGGTCTACCCGCGTGTTCTTTGGTCTGGCGTATCTAGCCTTGTTCTTGGTGCGCTGCTAGCCCTCGCTACGATGGTTGTTTTTCGTCGCTTTTCCTGCGGTCGGCGCATTGTTAGCGCGCTAGGGGTGCTATTCCTGGGCGTCTACTTACTCATTCCTCTGTTGCTGTGGCGCGATTAGCTGTTTGCTGGCTTCTGTGCTTGCTAATGCTGGCAGGGAGGGTCATGGGCGCCTTGCCGTGGGAGGTGCTGCGTGTAGAGGTTCGCGATGCTCAGAGTGGGCGAGGGCTCCCAATGGCGCTGGTGCTTCTCAAGCAGGGGGATAGCCATACGGCGCAGGTCACCGATGAGGCGGGGGTAGTGATTTTCCGCCATTTGACTGGGGGTGACTACACGCTCAAGGTGCAATATGTAGGGTACTCGACGGTTGAGCGTTCGGTGCGAGTTGGCGAGACGCATCTGGTAGAGGTAGTCCTACGCGAGGAGTCGCACGCAATACGGGAGGTAATCATCACGGCCAAGGAGGGTCAGGGACCCACGAGTGCGAGCCAGATAGGCCAAGATGCCATACAGCATCTGCAGCCGAGCACGTTTGGGGATCTCATGGAGCTGTTGCCAGGGGGCTTTAGTCGCGATCCAGATCTCACGAGTCCAGAGACCATCAAGATTCGCGAGGCACTGATTCCAGCGGCCAATGTGCCTCGCCTCTGGGCTCGCATAGGGATGGGGAACTACTCCACCGCACGCCTGGGGACGCAGGTGATGGTGGATGGCATTCCCATGAATACCCATGCCGACCTGCAGAGCTTCAAGGGGCTTTGGCGCCCAGAGTTTTCGAAGCACATATTCATGAACCGAGGCGTGGACACGCGCCAGCTGAGCGTGGACAACATAGACCACGTGGAGATAATACGCGGTATACCGAGTGTGGAGTACAGCAACTTGACCAGCGGTCTGGTGAAGATCCACCGTAAGCGTTTTTCGGGCCTGGAGGGGCGCATGAAGGCCGACATGGCGAGCGTGCAATGCTACGTAGCGCAAGGCCTGGAGCTGCAGGACAGCACGCTAAACCTGCTATTTTCGGCAGACTACATCAATGCTTTTAGTGACCCGCGCAACGTGCGTGAGCGCTTCCAGCGGGCCACTGGGAGCATGCGGGTCTATAAGCGTTGGGAACGCCCCAGGGCGACCGTTTTGCTCAACGCCTCGTTGGACTACACGGGGTCGTTTGACAATAATAAGCCTGACCCAGATATCAACTTGGGCAATCGTGATGATTTCTATGTTGGTCACCAGCGACTTCAGGGGGCCCTGGGCTTAGAGTGCCGTTTTCGGGATAATCCTCTACGGTTGCGGGAGCTCGAGTGGCAAGGTTCGCTTGATGGGAGTTGGGATCTCATGTCGATCACGCGCTATGTGCAGGCAGGTCTTAGCACGCCGCTGATAGTATGGAGCGATGCTGGGGAGCACTACGCGCAGCTTTCGCCCTTTGACTATGAGGCCTGGCAGACGGTCAAGGGGCTGCCGGTGTATGGCTATAGTAGCCTGAAGCTCTCGCATCTGCTCATGGATCGCTTTGGGGGGCAATATGAGCTGCGTTACGGGGGGAATCTGCGCTACGCCAAGAATTTTGGCCGTGGTACTGAGTTTGACCTCGAGCGTCCGGTGTATCCCTCTACAGGGACGCGTCCTCGGGCATTCAGCGCGGTGCCGGGCGAGACGGTGGTCACGCTTTGGGCAGAAAACGAGAGTACTTGGCGCTTTTGGCACATGGAGGTGGGTCTAATGGCGGGTCTTTCGGGCTCGACGATGGTCTTTCTTCCGAAGGAGTACGCGCTGAGCCAGCACTGGAGCGTGGATCCGCGAATCAATGCCACCCTTTCTTGGTCCGTGGCGCGTTTGGGCGCGCATACGCTCGAGTTGCGTGCAGTGGGAGGGGTGGGTTGGCTCTCGATGACGCCCACCATCGATCAGCTCTTTCCCGAGCCCATCTACATCGACCTAGGTCAGCTCAACTACTGGCACGAGAAGCGCGAATACCGGATAGCGCACTACCGCACGTACGTGGAGCATAGCCCTACGCAGCAGCTCTTGCCTGCGAGGAATTTCAAGTGGGAGGTGCGTCTGGATGCGCAGTGGGGCGGCTACTCCCTCTCGATGACCTATTTTGAGGAGGATATGCGCAATGGATTTCGCGAGGGTAGCCTCTATAAGCCGCTGACGTATAGGCAATATGCGACAGACAAGCTCGACCACCAACACCTGACGGCACCGCCGCGTGTGGAGGATCTGGACTACGAGGTGCGCTACGCCGCCTATCTTCTGCCTACTCCCAGCAACGGGAGCGAGACCTACAAGAAGGGGGTGGAGTGGAGTTTTTCAACGATGCGTTTTCCGCGTTCGCATCTCCGGGTGACGGCCAATGGGGCATGGTTCGTGACGCGCTACCGCAACAGCTTACCCCAGTATGTTCGCCCATCGGTGAGCCTGATGGGAAAAGATTACCCCTACATGGGTAAGTACAACGATGTAGAGGGCGTGGAGCAGGAGAGTCTCAACACCACGATCCGCTTGGATGCCTACGTGCCCACCTTGGCGCTGGGCATCAGCTTGGCCTTGCAGACCAACTGGTATGGCAAGTCGCGCCATTTGCCGCGCTACGAATGGCCCGATGCCTACATCGACTTTTCCTCGGTGGAGCGTCCGTTTCGCTTGGAGGATCGAGATGACCCGCAGCTGCGGTTACTCTATCGGCCGGTGGACACCTACGAGAGCAAGGTCTACACGGTGCCCATGCTTTCGAGCGTGAACCTTAAGGCCACCAAGGAGCTTTTCCACGGGACTCTCCGTGTGGCTCTGTTTGTGAATAAGATCTTTGATTACGCCCCGGACTACCAGGTGGAGGGGGTCACCGTTAGGCGCTACCAAGACCCCTATTTTGGCATGGAGATCAATTTGAAGCTCTAGGATTTGCGTTTGCTAGAGCGCAGGATGATTGCGAACGAGACGAAGATAGCAACGTGATGGTCATAGGAAAGCAACTTGGTGGGGCTGTGGGAGCAGCAGTGTTCTTGTTGGTGGTGCTTGCAGTTTCGGGCTGCGCCAAGTGGGATGCTACGCCTGCCTTGACGCATTTACAGCTCAAGATCACCTACGAGCAGCTTGAGGGCGCGGAGGCCGTGGACGGCAAGCTTGTGCTGCTCAATCTCAATACGCGCGATAGCTATGAGAGGTCCGTGGTGGGTTTTGCGCCGGTACATTTGGAGTTGGGCCGTGGGCTCTATCGGGTGCATTTTAGCGGTTTTGCTCGTTGTGCCAAAGGTATGGCACGGGTGGTGGCGGTAGATGAGGAGGCGGAGCTGTTGGAAGCGGAGGAAGTCATGGAGTTGCCGGTCAGCGTGGGGCTTATACAGTAGGACGATTTCCCCTGGGGCGTGTGGCACGGCGTGGGGGCTTCGATGACCAAGCATGTGGTTTTATGGAGGTGTTGCGGTAGAGATGGAGAGTATGGGGGATAGGCGGAAATCGGTGGTCGTGCTGTGGGCTCTGCTCCTTTGTCTTGGGTGGAGCTGCTGGGCAGCAGGGTGCGTGCAGGCTGCCGATACGGTGGCTGCTTTGCGTACGGAGCCCCGCGATAGCAGGGTGTCGGTGGAGCGGATCTTGGCCTCTTCCCGCTATTCGGGCCCGGATGCCTGGCAGATGCTTACCCCCTCGCAGATGGCGTATGCCTACGCTACGGACTTGACGGGGGTGGCCTTGCGCTACCAGTATGATCAGCGAAATAAGCTCCTGCGCTTTGATCAGGGGCGCGGGGGGCATCAGGGCGTATTCCATGCGCACTCCTACCTGCACTTGAGGCGTAATCTCACGGTTTATGGCATGGCCAGCTACACCTATGGGCGTATCCGCGGGGTGCAGTGGATGAATAGCAGCGACCTCCAGGAGACCTACCCCTACATCTCGGCCACCCTTGAGGGCGGGGAGGGCATTAGGTCTACCTACCGCTTCATGGGTGGGGTAGACTATGGTTTTTCCTTTGGCACATTGGGCGTGGCTGTGCGCTATAGGGCCATGCAGTACCACCGTACGCGGGATCCCCGCCCGCGCAATATCGTTTCAGACTTCAACCTCAGCTTCGGCTATTCCGTTCCCTTGGGGAAGACCTATTCCCTGGGGCTTGTGGGTCGGTTGAGGGTCTATAAGCAGAGTTCCAGCGTGAGCATATACAATCCGCAGTCCGAGCCGGATTACTTTCTCTTCAAGGGGCTGGGGAGTGTGTTTCGCCGTAAGGATGTTTCCGACTCGCCGATCCTCTATCGTCTGCGTGGTGGTGGCGGCGTGCTGCAGCTGCGCCCCGTGGGTGGGGCTGGTTTTTGGGCGAGGGCTTTGTTCGACTATGGTCGCTTGGAGCGTTTGGCAGTGTATGCCAATGTGGCGCCCGTCAATCATTACCTGCGCCCCTATTGGCTGGCGAGCTTTGGCTATTGCCAAACGCTCCAAGGTTGGGAGCTGGGGGCGGCACTGCAGGCGGATGGCGAGGTGCGCCAGGGCTACGACCATATTCTTGGTGGATCGGGCATCAAGGAGTACAAGGATCTACTGGCTGTCCCTAACTATACGGCTGCGCGCTACGGTGGGCGTCTTTTGCTTGGGGCAGAGTATAAGAGTCTTGGCGGCGTGGCATATAGTGTGCACGGCGACGTAGTGCGGGAGCAGCTCAACACTCCCTTCAAGGAGGTGCGTACTGCCTACCTCACCCAGCAGCTGCAGGGCTATTACCGCGCTACGCTTGGAGTGCATTCCCTCCGCGTGGGGGGCATGGTGGCGCTTGGGATGCCTCTCAGTGCGCTCTATCGCTTCAACGTTCCATTGGCGAGTACCCGGGGGGCTGCCATGGACTATGTGCGCCACAACGCCGCTATCCGTACCTATCGCCAGATAGGCGGCTCCCTAGAGGTTGTGGGGCTTTTGGCAGTGCGCCAGTACTGCGTGCTCGAGTTGGGCCTCAGCGGTGGTGTGACGGTCTGGCCTCAGGGAGCTATCACGGAGTATAGGGGCGGCTGTAGCCTCTCGATGCTCTTTTAATCGTTTGGCAACTATGGAGTTGTCAAACCATTGAATTCAAAAATGCGATGCCATGAAACGGTCATTTCTTTATTCATTACTGTTTTTTTCTATCGGCGTTGGCCTGCTGGCCTTGGGGGGATGCGCGAAGGGTGTGGTAGATATAGGGGAGCAGGTGGAGGTGCGTTTCATAGTCAAGGCACCGAGTGTTCTGCATGCGCCTACGATGCTGCATCTCAAGGGTCAGCTTGGCGATTTGCCCTTGGTGGCCCAAGGCGATACGCTGCGGGTGCAGGTGAAGCCGGGAGCCTATGTGTTGACGGTAGAGGCGGTGTATCAGGAGTCGGGGCGAGCGACAGAGGTGACGGCGAGCTATAGTGGGGAGGTGGTGGTGGAGGCCGGGCGCCGCAAGGAGATGGGCGTGCAGTTGGTCTATACGCCGCCTGTAGGCAAGGATCAATTTCTCATCACGGAGATATTTTTTGCTGGGGTTCTCACGCCGCAGAAGTTCCAGTACCTCGATGATCGCTACATCCACATAACCAATGCGAGTAGCGACAAGACGCTCTACTTGGATGGGCTTGTGCTGGTGCGTACGTTTTTTCAGAGCAACCTGATCTACGATGCCACGCCGATGCCAGATTTTGAGCATTTTGTCTACTACGATGTGGCCTACCAGTTTCCGGGGAATGGCCACGATAACCCCGTGGCACCCGGGGAGACCATCATGATTTGCCAGAGTGCCATAGACCACAGAGAGGCCTGCCCCGATGCGCCAGACCTTCGCAGTGCCCGCTTTGAGTGGATCGATGTGAAGGACTGCGCGGCGCACGATTGCCCCAATAATCCTGAGGTGCCAGACATGCGACCGATCTATGTGGCCGACAACGACGGGGCCTCACCGGACACGTACTGGGTGATGAACAACAATGGGGGGCATGGCTACGCGCTGGTTCGGCCCGAGTGGAGCTCCCCAGAGGCCTTCCACAATGATCCGGCGAACCAGTACTACAAATGGACTTTCAAGGTAGTAGTCAATGGCCATCTCTACTATCCGGCGGTGCCAGGAGAACCCTGCATGAAGCTGCCCAATAGCTGGGTGGAGGACATGGTTGTTACGGGCATACGGGATGATTTTGAGTGGTCGCCCTGCGGGAAGCTCCTCGATGCAGGCTACGCCAGTATAGCGCATACCCACAATACCGATCTGCGCTACTACCTCTCCGTGCAGCGCAAGCGCACAGCGCAAGGAGGGTGGATGGATACTAACAATAGCCAGGAGGACTTCGAGGGTAAAAAGGCCACAAGAGTCAATGGTGAGCCTCTTACCCATGAACTAACTGCGCAATGACAACGATGTATAGAATGAGAAACCTCACTGCGAGGCTGGGGCTATTGGCGGCCCTGGCATTTATGGTGCTGACGGGATGCCAGAAAGAAGAAGGGACGGTAGAGAAGGCGAAGCGACTGGTTGAGATCACAGTCAATGCGCCTACGGTGCTCAGCTCCCCACGTCTGGTTCAACTGGAGGGCAAGGTGGGCACGGTGGAGCTAACGCGTGAGGGTGATACTCTGCGCGGGGAGCTAGAGCCGGGGGTTTACCCTGTAGCTATTCGGGCGACCTATAAGGAGTCTGCGACAAAGGAGGATGTGTTGGCTACCTATAGCGGTGACTTGGAGGTGGAGGTGGGTGAGGGGCCTTTGCGGTTCTCCTATACCCTCCAGTTCATCCCCATGGCCGGGCAGGATCGGCTGCTCATCACCGAGATTTTCTACGCAGGCGTGGATGCAAAATACATCCACGACAAGTATATCCGTATAGCTAATGCTAGCAAAGACAAGACGCTATACCTCGATGGGGGCCTATTGCTGCAAAGCCATTTCAAAACCAATTCCAAGAAGGAGTGCACGCCGCCAGTGCCCTTTGCCAAGCAATTTGTGGCCGACGTGGTGTACCAATTCCCGGGTACGGGGCGAGAATACCCGCTTGCGCCTGGTGCGGAGATCACTATTTGCCAGAGTGCCGTGGACCATCGGGATGGTGGGCTGGCCTCGGTGGACCTGCGCCAGGCCGCCTTCCAGTGGGTGGATGCCAAGAATGCTTTTCTCTTCAACAAGAAACCCATGCCGCACAACCCTGCCGTGCCCGACATGCGCCCGATATACGTGCACCAGGACCGCCCAGATCTCCAGGGGCAAGGGATGTGGGTCATCCATAGCGGGGGCGTGCAGGCTTTTGCCCTAGCGCGCTTCAAGGGGACAACCTCTCCAGAGGAGTACGTCAAGGACCAGGCGCACTACTTCGGCTATACGTGGAAGTTTGTCAGTCCAAGCTTAACCAAGACTATGTCCTGTAAATATCCGCCCATCATGGTTCCGACATCTTGGGTTGAGGATGCTGTGGTGTTAGGCGTTAAGGAGAAGTATGAGTGGTCGGTGGTCTCCCCGCTCCTCGACGCGGGTTTTTGTGGGGTAACAGAGAAGTGGAATGATAAGACTCGTTTTGGTAAATCGGTGCAACGTAGGAAGAATACAGACGGTAGCTGGGTGGACACCAATAATTCCAGTGAGGACTTCATGGTTGGCAAGGCCACGCTGCTACCCTAACGGCTAGTATAGGAGGAAAGACAATGAAATGGATGTATGGTGCTATTTTGGCTTTTGCCATGCTTGTGGGGATCCCGGCTGCGTACGGGCAGGCCAGCTTAGAGGTCGAAGCGGGCGGGGTCAAATATAGGGTGGATAAGAATAACGATAAGGCCTACGTAGTGGGCTATAAGGAGGGGCTCACAGAGGCGATTATTCAGGCTAAGGTGACGGATAGCGAGGGCAAGGAGCATGCTGTGGTAGGGGTGGTAGCGGAGGCCTTTAAGGGCGTTGAGTCGCTGCGCAAGGTCGCCGTGCCTGGGAGTGTGATGAGGGTGGATAATAGGGCTTTCTCAGGGTGTACGAATCTGGCGGAGGTGTCCTTGGCAGAGGGGCTTACCTCGATAGGTGAGGATGCTTTTCACCATTGCGCCTTGACGCAGATTACTA
>CAMXWF010000018.1 GCA_947252645.1 uncultured Bacteroidia bacterium | reverse complement strand
CGTGGCGGGCGCGGCCCCATCGTAGGCAATGAAGGTGACCGTGTAGCGCACCGGGAACGTTGGATTAATGGCCCAGCCGTACCAGAAGTCGTCCCCCTTGTTGCCGTCGTCTGCGTCCCTATAGGCTTTTCTTGCGTTGTCAAGGGCTGCGCCGGTGAGCTCGTTGCCCGCGGCATCCACGAAGGTGAGTGCTCGGGTGCGGGAGCAACCATAAAAAGCGTTCTCTCCAACGGTTGGCGGGGTGGCACCGAGGGCGAGGGTGGCCAGCGCACTGCAGTCTAAGAAGGCCATTTCTCCGATGCTCGTGGCCGCAGGAAGCGCCACCTTCTGCAGGGTAGTACACTCGCAGAAAGCCCACTTCCCGATGCTCGTAGCCTCAGGGAGTTCTACTGTCCGCAGGGCAGCGCAGCGATAGAAGGCTAGTTCTCCGATGTTCGTGGCCACTGGAAGGGCGATGGACTCCAGAAGAGAACAGCTGTTAAAAGCGGATTTCTCGATGTGTGTGGCCGCTGGCAGCTCAGCGGACTGCAGGGCAGTGCAGCGGGAGAAGACGCTTTCCCCGATGCTCGTGGCCGCAGGAAGCGCCACCGTCTGCAGGGTAGTACACTCGCAGAAAGCCCACTTCCCGATGCTCGTAGCCGCAGGGAGTTCCACTGTCCGCAGGGCAGTGCAGCGATAGAAGGCTTGTTCTCCGATGTTCGTGGCCACTGGCAGCTCAACGGACTGCAGGGCTTTGCAGCTAGAGAAAGCACTTTCCCCGATGCTGGTGGCCGCGGGGAGCGCAATCGTCTGTAGGGCTTTGCAGGCATTGAAAACACTTCCCCCGATACTTTTGGCCATGGGGAGCGCAACCTTCCGCAGGGCAAGGCAAGCAGAGAAAGCGAATTGTTCAAGGTCCGTGGCCACTGGCAGCTCAACGGACTGCAGGGCTTTGCAGCCAGAGAAAGCACTTTCCCCGATGCTCGTGGCTGCGGGGAACGTAACCGTTTGCAAGGATTCGCAGTTACGGAAAGCATCTTTCCCTATGCTCGCGGCCACGGGGAGCTCTACCTCCTGCAGGGCAGTGCAGCCGGAGAAGGCACCGTCACCAATGCTTGCGGCTGCGGGGAACGTAACCGTTTGCAAGGATTCACAGTTACGGAAAGCACTTTTCCCGAGGTTCGTGGCCGCAGGGAGCGAGACCGTCTGCAGGGCAGCGCAGCCAGAGAAAGCACTTTCCCCAATACTCGTGGCCTTGGCGATGGAGACATTGGTTAGGGCCATGGGGTCTGCAAAGGTGTTTGGTGGGAGTGGGACCACGGTAGAAACGCCCTCGGTGATGGTGAAGCTCTTCAGGTTGTAGAGATTTTCAGAGCCTAGGTAATTCCAATCGGGGGGCTGGACGCGACCTGCAGTGATCTCAATGGTGGCGATGTCCTTGGGGGCAATGCCGGTGCTTTCTATAGCTATTTGGAGATTGGCCTTGTCGGTGGCACTCTGCTGGACATTGGCCGTGGAAGTCACCGTGACGGTGAGGCCAGAGGGGGTGGGGTTGTCCACGATGGCCCAGCCATACCAGAAGTCGTCCCCCTTGCTGCCATCGTCTGCGTCTCTATAGACCTTTCTGGCGTTGTCGAGGTCAGCGCCAGTGAGCTTGTTACCCGCGGCATCCACGAAGGTGAGTGCTCGGGTGAGGGAGCAACCATAAAAAGCTTTGTCTCCAACGGTTGGGGGGGTGGCACCGAGGGCGAGGGTGGCCAGCGCACTGCAGTTTAAGAAGGCCATTTCTCCGATGCTCGTGGCCGCAGGAAGGGCGATGGACTTCAGGTGAGAACAGGCGACAAAAGCACTTTTCTCGATGTGTGTGGCCGCTGGCAGCTCAACGGACTGCAGGGTTTTGCAGACAGCGAAAGCATTTTCCCCGATACTCGTGGCCGCGGGGAGCGATACTGTCTGCAAGGCATCGCAGCCTGCGAAAGCATTTTTCCCTATGTCTGCGGCCACGGGGAGCGTAACAGTCTGTAGGGCTTTGCAGACAGAGAAAGCACTTTCCCCGATACTCGTGGCCGCGGGGAACGCAACCTTCTGCAGGGTAGTACACTTGGAGAAAACCGACTTTCCAATGCTCGTAGCCGCGGGAAGCTCTATCTCCTGCAGGGCAGAGCAGTCGGAGAAGGCGGAGTACCCTATGCTTGCGGCCACGGGGAGCGTAACAGTCTGTAGGGCGGCGCAGTTGGAGAAGGCACTTTCCCCGATGCCCGTGGCCGCGGGGAGGGAAACTGTCATCAGATTAGAGCAGTCAGAAAAGGCATTGCCCCCGATGAGGGTGGCCGCAGGGAGCTCTATCTCCTGCAGGGCAGTGCAGCGGGAGAAGGCACTTTCCCCGATGCTCGTGGCTGCAGGAAGCGAGACCGTCTGGAGGGCAGCGCAACGGGAGAAGGTGAGGTTGCCCACTTCAGCAACCTTGGCGATGGAGACGTTGGCTAGAGTCTTGAGCCTAGATAAGGTGTTTGGTAGGGTTGAGGCCACGGTAGAAACGCCCTCGGTGATGGTGAAGCTCTTCAGATTGGAGAGCTTTTCAGATTGATAGCCTAGGTAGTTCCAATCGAGGGTCTGGATGCGACCTGCAGTGATCTCAATGGTGGCGATGTCCTTGAGGGCAATGCCGGTGCTTTCTATAGCTATCTGGAGATAGGCCTGGTCGGTGGCTTTCTGCTGGACATTGGCCGTGGAGGTCACCGTGACGGTGAGTTCACCTGATGCTAGCGGGACGATGGCCCAGCCGTACCAGAAGTCGTCCCCCTTGCTGCCATCGTCTGCATCTCTATAGGCTTTCTGTGCGTTGTCGAGGGCTGTGCCGGTGAGCTTGTTCCCCGCGGCATCCACGAAGGTGAGCACTCGGGTGGGGGAACAACCATAAAAAGCTTTGTCTCCAACGGTTGGCGGGGTGGCGCCGAGGGCGAGGGCGACCAGCGGACGGCAGCCGATGAAGGCATCTTCTCCTATGCTCGTGGCTGCAGGGAGCGTGACCGTCTGTAGGGTGGTGCAGTAAGAGAAGGCACTTTTCCCAATGCTACCGGCCACGGGGAGCGATACCTTCTGCAGGGTAGTGCAGTTGGAGAAGGCGGAGTTTCCAATGTTAGTGACCACTGGGAGGTTGACCGTTTGCAGGGCAGTGCAACCAGAGAAGGCCCTTTCCCCGATACTCGTGGCCGATGGGAGCTCTATCTCCTGCAGGGCAGAGCAGTAGGAGAAGGCGGAGTTACCTATGCTTGCTGCCGTGGGGAGCGTAACCGTCTGTAGGCTTTTGCAGCTTGAGAAAAGCTTTTCTCCGATGCCCGTGGCGGCGGGGAGTGAGACTGTCTTCAGCGTAGAGCAGCCAGTAAAGGCATTGCTCCCGATGCTGGTGGCCGCGGGAAGCGAGACCGTTTGCAGAGCTTTGCAGCGATAGAAGGCCTGTTGTCCGATGCTCGTGGCCTTGGGGTACGTGACCGTCTGCAAGGCAGCGCAGCCAGAGAAAGCACTTTTCCCGATGCTCTCGGCCACGGGGAGCGATACCGTCTGTAGGGCAGCGCAGTTGGAGAAGGCACTTTCCCCGATACTCGTGGCTGCGGGGAGCGAGACCGTTTGCAAGGATTTGCAGCCAGAGAAGGCACTTTCCCCGATACCCGTGGCCGCGGGGAGCGTAACCGTCTGTAGGGTAGCGCAACCAGAGAAAATGAAACTGCCCACCTTGGCGATCCTAGCGATGGAGACGTTGGTTAGGGCCTTGAGGTCTGCAAAGGTGTTTGGTGGGATTGGGGCCACGGTAGAAACGCCCTCGGTGATGGTGAAGCTCTTCAGATTGGAGAGCTCTTCTTGGAGGTAGCCTAAGTAATTCCAATCGAGGATCTGGATGCGACCTGCAGCGATCTCAATGGTGGCGATGTCCTTGGGGGCAAAGCCGGTGTTTCCTATAGCTATTTGGAGATTGGCCTGGTCAGTGACTCTCTGCTGGACATTGGCCGTGGAAGTCACCGTGACGGTGAGGTCGGAGAGGGTGGGGTTGTCCACGATGGCCCAGCCGTACCAGAAGTCGTCCCCCTTGCTGCCGTCGTCTGCGTCTCTATAGGCTTTTCGGGCGTTGTCGAGGGCTGTGCCGGTGAGCTTGTTCACCGCAGCATCCACGAAGGTGAGTACCCGGGCGGGAGGGCAGCCGGCGAAGGCATCGTCTCCAACGGTTGGCGGGGTGGCGCCGAGGGCGAGGGTGACCAGCGCGCGGCAGTCAGAAAAGGCACTACTTACGATGCTGGTGGCCGCCGGGAGGGTGGCCTTTTGTAGGGCAATGCACCCAGAGAAGGCAAACCATCCGATGCTCGTGGCCGCAGGGAGCGAGACCGTCTGCAAGGCAGCGCAGCTAAAGAAGGCCATTTGCCCAATGCTCGTGGCTGCAGGGAGGGTGACCGTCTGCAGGGCGGGGCAGCTGTAGAAGGCTTGTTCTCCGATTTGCGTGGCTGCGGGGAACTCGACCGTCTGCAGGGATGTGCAGGTTAAGAAGGCACTTTCCCCAATACCCTTGGCTGCGGGGAACTCGACCGTCTGCAGGGATGTGCAGCTGGAGAAGGCTCTTTCTCCGATGCCCGTGGCCGCGGGGAGCGAGACCCTCTGCAGGGCGGAGCAGCGGGAGAAGGCGGTGCTGCCCACTTCAGCAACCTTGGCGATGGAGACGCTGGTTAAAGCCTTGAGACCAGCGAAGGTGCTTGGTTGGATTGCGTCCACCTCAGAAGCCCCATCGCTGACGGTGAAACTCTTCAGGTTGGACATCGCATCCCTGCTCGCCCTGAAGTAATTCCAATCGGAGACCTGGACGTGGCCAGCGGTGATCTCGATCCCCGCAATGTCCTTGAGGGCAATACCAGCGGCTTGGAGGGCCTGCTCAAGATCGGCCTGGTTTGTGGCTGTCTCCTGGGTATTGGTCGTGGAAGTCACCGAGACGGTGAGGCTTTGGGCCAGGAGCGGGGAGCTGGCCAGGAGCAGGAGCTGGACCGCAAGGGCCAGTACACGAATAAAGGAGAGCAGTTTCATACGCATAGGCATTAGTTGTTTCTACATAGAGCGCAGGCGCTGCGGGCAGACAACGCGCCCGTAGCCCGTCCTGAAGGCTTGGGAGGGGTGGGGAGACAAAAAGCCCCTCGTGCCGTAGAAATACGCAGCATGAGGGGCACTAGGGGGGCGCAACGTTCCCCCAGGGGGTGGTGCGTTCCTCGGGGAGGGGCGAAGTCCACGTGCAGTTTCACTCTCTGGGAAGATGGCTTCATAGCTGGAGATGGATTGCCCTCGGCCTAGCTTGGGATTCCGTAGCGTTGGTGGGTAACGCTGCAATTCAGGGTGAAATGCTGAAGGCAAATATATTCCTTTTTCTGGAATATTCTTTTCTCTGAAATGATACAAGCTCGCCGAGAGTGAAGGGCAGGTGGGCAGTACTAGAGAATGGAGCAGTGTGGGCGTTTTTGGAGGTAAAGAGAGTGCAAAAGTAGCGTTGCCGAAAGTCAATATGTCCGTCACGGAGACCTAACCTTGGGGGTACCTTTGCCCGCAGAATAAGCAGCTGGAGGTGCGGAAAGGTCTGCAGCCATACGGGTATATGTGAATATGGAGTCGGTGGAGCTTTTGAGGGCGCATGCGTTCGACACGCCATTGTGCGTAGCGCGCAATGGCATGGCCATAGAACCGATGGCGTGGGCGCTATGGTACACGACGGGGATGGGAACGTGGTGGCTCTCGACGGGCCCTGGAGGGCGCGGCGATCACCAAGGAGGAGGTGTTCTACTAGGTGCACGGGGTGCTGCACGCACGTGACTGGCGGGCGAAGCTCACAAACGACCTGCGGAAGTCGCTGCTGCGAATCCCGTGGGTGGAGGACGCAAGGGCGTTCTGGGCGTTCTGCAGAGCAGGCCGAGTCGTGGCGGATCTGCACCTGCACTATGAGGTCCGCCCGCCCCCGGAGGGGGTAAGGGTGGTGGGGGTGCGACCGCTGCGAGGCGATGAGAGCGACTACGACTTCTACTCTGCGGAGCGAATCCGATTCGAGGATAAGGCGAAGAAAGACGTAATTACCTCCAACAGCCGGATGCGGATAGAGGGCATACCGCGTAGGGCATACAACTACGTGGTAAACGGGCTATACGCATGGGAACTCGGTATTATCGGGTAAAAAGAATCATATGCTAGTGGCGGTAATATAGAAACATTCTGCCTAGAAATGCCCCCTCACCGCCATCTCCAATACGAAGGTGGAGCATTCGTTGCAAATCCTCACCCCTCCTTCTATGGTGGTCTCTTGGCGCATAGATAGGCCTACCCCGCTTTATGGGCCTACCTCAACCTCCTGACAATCTTATCACAACACCATGATTTAGAGTCCTATAGCTCCACCGAAGGGACTACTTAGCCTTGCGCCCCTCACAGCGCAATGGCGAGGGCAGCGTGGCTCGGAAAGCGAATAAGCGGGCAAGGGACCAGGCAGTAGCACCCGTCTCACCACGCCCGTCGGGGGGGCTAGGCCACCTGTCCTGCAAAGAGTCATAGCTACTTAAGCGTAATACTACTGCGCAGCGTTAGCTGAATTTAGTATCTTTGTCTAGTTGAGGTGAAGGCTCAGGGGGAGGAGGCGTGTGGTTGGGGAACACCGTGGGCATGGCAAGTCGGGGAAGGGGTTAATGTCGGGGAGACATGCCTTGAGGTTACAACGCCAAGCCATGGGGGATGACGCGCGGAGTGCCCATTATAGTTCTCAGGGTAGGGGGTGAGTTTCCGCGGAGTAGACGTAAGCAGAGCGCAAGAAGGACCAAGCATAGAGTAAGCGAGGAGACGAGCACGATGGGAGCACTGCGAAGGGTGTGGGCGTGGTTGCTGGAAAGCCGGCGTAGGCAGGTGGTATGCGTAGTGCTGCTGGGGATCTTGGTGGGCATGGGTGCGTACATCGTGTGGATGGGTAGACTATGGACCTACGCTAGCGATGCCCCCAGCACCTGCGTAAACTGCCACGTGATGGAGCCGTACTACGCCACGTGGTGGCACTCAACGCACCGCGAACGGGCGACCTGCAACGACTGCCACGTGCCCCACAACAACATCTTGAATAAGTACTACTTCAAGGCGATGGATGGCTTGCGCCACGCCTACGTGTTCACAATGCGAGGAGAGCCGCAGAGCATGCAGGCCATCCCGGGGAGCCAGAAGGTGATCTACAACAACTGCATACGTTGCCACGGTGAAATGAACTCCATGATGGTGAAAACGGCACTGGTGGCGAGCGCAGACGTGGCGAGCGGTAAGGAGTTCGTCTGCTGGGATTGCCACCGAGACGTACCGCACGGGGGAAAGGCCTCGCTGTCGAGTACGCCAAACGCGTTGGTGCCGTTCCCAGAGTCGCCATTGCCAGCTTGGCTGCGCACGGCGCGCAGCGCGGAATAGGGAAAAGCGTAGGATAAGGGCATAGCAAATGACAGGAGTGCAGGGGCAGGAGAGAAAACCAGGAGAGCAGAAGATGAGCGATCGAAAGAAAAGGATAGGCGTGTGGGGGTGGTTGCTATTCGTGCTGGTGGCAGGCGGCGTGTTTGGCCTGGGGATGCTTGCGGCATCGATCACCGAGCGCCGAGCAGAGGTGCAGACCATCTATGCGAACATTAAGACGAACGTAGCACCCCAGGAGAGCCGCAATGAACTCTACGCCGTGAACTACCCACGGCAGTACAATAGCTGGCGTGAAACGGCCGACACGAGCTTCAAGAGCAAGTACAACGGTAGCCAGGCGGTGGACGTGCTTAGCCAGCGGCCTGCAATGGTGATCCTGTGGGCTGGGTATGCGTTCAGCCGTGAGTACAACACCCCGCGCGGACACATGCACGCAATAGAGGATCTCCGGGCTATCCTACGCACGGGTGCCCCAGGGGTGAATGGTCAGGGCGACTTGCAGCCGGGCACCTGCTGGACGTGTAAGGGACCTGACGTCCCACGGGTGATAAAGCGCGACGGCGATTCGGCCTTCTACAGCTCAAAATGGAGCTCCTACGGGTGCGAGATGGTGAACCCCATAGGCTGCGCAGACTGCCACGACACGGAAAACCACATGGCATTGCGTATTAGCAGAATAGCTCTGGCGCAAGCGTTCACGCGCAGGGGCGAGAATGTAACGGCGGCCACCCCACAGGAGATGCGCTCGCTGGTGTGCGCGCAGTGCCACGTGGAATACTTCTTCAAGGGCGACGGGAAGTACCTGACCTTCCCGTGGGATCGGGGGCTAACGATGGAGGACGCAGAGGCCTACTACGACTCGCTCAACTACTGCGACTACGTGCACCCCCTGTCGAAGGCGCGCATACTGAAGGCGCAACATCCCGACTACGAACTCTCGCTACAAGGCATCCACGCCCAGCGCGGGGTGTCGTGCGCCGACTGCCACATGCCCTACAAAAGCGAGGGCGGGGTGAAGTTCAGCGACCACCACGTCACAAGCCCACTGGCCTACATAGACCGGACGTGCCAAACATGCCACCGCGAGAGTGAAGCGCAGCTACGGCAAGACGTGGAAACCCGACAGCGGATGGCCATCGGGGTGCGCAACGACCTAGAGCGGGAGCTCAGCAAGGCGCACCTGGAGGCCGAGTTCGCCTGGAAGCACGGGGCTACGGAGGCGGAGATGGCGTCGGCCCTAAAGCTCATCCGCGAGGCGCAATGGCGCTGGGACTACGGGGTGGCCTCGCACGGGGCTTCCTTCCACGCACCACAGGAGGTGATGCGCATCCTCAGTGATGGCCTAGGCCGCGCCCTGGCCGCCCGCCTGGCCGTGGCACACGTAGTGGCGCGCCACGGTCACGTGGGGGAGATCCCCTTACCCGATGTATCCACCAAGGAGAAGGCGCAGCGCTACATCGGTCTTGACCCCGTGCAGCTAAAGCAGGACAAGCGCGAGTTCCTGGATAAGATTGTGCCTGGCTGGCTCGAGGCGGCACGCGGGAAGGGACTCGTGGGGGGAGCTTAGCCCTGTTACGATAGCGGCGGATGCTGCTAGGAGGCCAAGGTAGGGCATCGAATGCGCGAAGAGTAAGGAGCAAGACAAGTATGTGGGGAAGCCGCTGGGGCTACGGGGAGAGCGTTGCAGTAGTGCTGGGGCTGTTGCTTGTGGGCACCCTGTGGGAGTGTCTACTGCCCCCGCTGTCGCTGGGGGCATTGGGGGGAGGTTGGAGCATCGTAGTGGTCAGCGCAGTGGTGCTGCTTTCAGTGTGGTTGGGCTGGCGCACTCGTCGCGGAGCTAGAGCTGGGGAGGGCGGGCGCCGATATAACCGGTTGGAGGGCTTCTTGGTGTCGCCCCAGCTTTCGCTAGTGGTGCTGGGAGCTTTTCTATGTGGACTCCTCGTGTTGGGGCTACTCCCGCAGGGGCGCGTGCCTTCATCGAGCAGCCCCTCGCTCTTGCAGCGACTCGGCTGGCACCACGTGCTGGAGAGCTATCCCTTCTACCTCGTCTACCTGCTGCTGCTGGTGGTGCTAGGCGGTGTGACATTTCGCTGGGTCTTCAGCCGTAGCAAGCTGACGTTACGCTGGTTCGGGTTCATGAGTAACCACCTGGGGCTCTGGCTTTTCCTGCTATTCGGGTTACTCAGCTCAAGTGACCTGGAGCGCTATCGGATGGTCCTCCCGAAAGGGGAGGTAGAGTGGCGGGGCCAAAGTTACAGCGCCGCGGAGCTAAAGGAGCTACCGCTGGCGTTCGAGCTGCACGATTTCCGCATGGAGGAGTACCCCCCACGCCTGATGCTACTCGACAAGGACAGCGGAACATTCCTCCCAAAGGGGGCATCGCAGCACCTGGTGATGGACAGCCTCTGTGGGGGCGGCCAGCTCTGCGGCTACCGCGTGGAGGTGGTGGAGCGTTTGCGCAACTCATCCCCCATCCGTGCGGGGGAGCAGGTGCGCTACGTGGGGTACGGCACGGAGGGCAACGTGCCCTCGTTCCGGGTGCGAGTGCAAGATGCGCAGGGCAAGGAGACCGAGGGGTGGGTGGGTGCCCAGAGCCACCTCTTTCCGCCCCACGGCTTGCAGCTGTCAGACTCAACGATGCTGGTACTCGTGAACGGCGGCCCACGGCAGTACTACTCCGACGTGAAATACTACACCGAGTGGGGCGCGCAGGGCACTGCCACGCTATCGGTGAATGCGCCGCTTCGTCTGGGGAGCTGGTACGCCTATCAGCAGAGCTACGACGAGAGCCGCGGGAGGTGGTCGAGCTACAGCGTAGTGGAGGTGGTGAACGATAGCTGGTATTGGGGCATAGTAGTCTCTGGAGTGCTGCTGCTCGGTGGGGCACTACTGTTGATGCTAGTGCCAATGGGAGGCCGCGCATGAACCCATGGGATGCATATGTGTACGTAGGCATAGGCAGCCTGCTCCTGAGCGGTGCAGGCATCTATGCCGCCTATAGGGGCGCAAAGATCACGAGCTACGTGACCCTACTCTCGGCCCTGTTGCTCCACCTGGGGCTTCATTGTGTACCTCTGGGTAGTAGGCGGTCGTCCGCCGCTACGCACGCTGGGAGAAACAAGGATGCTATACTCCTTCTTCGTCCTCCTGCTGGGCGGGGTGCTCTACTACCGTTCGGGCTACTGGTGGGTATTGCTATGCAGCAGCGTACTTTCAGGCGTATTCGCAGTACTCAATGTGCTGCGCCCAGAGATCCACAGTCAGGAGCTAATGCCCGCGCTGCAGAGCGTGCTGTTCGTACCCCACGTGCTGTCATACATGTTTGCCTACGGGGTGCTTGGCGTGGCGTTGCTCTACGGTGCCGTGGGTGCCATGCGTAGAGGCCTCCCCATTACGCATGCAATCGAGACGGAGCGACTAGTGCGCCTGGGCTTGGGCTTCCTGATGGTGGGCCTACTTCTCGGCGCACTTTGGGCAAAGGAGGCGTGGGGCACCTACTGGCGCTGGGACCCAAAGGAGACCTGGGCGGGGATAACGGTGCTGTCGTATTTGCTTTATCTCCACCACCATCGCTTCCACCCGCGAGGGGAGCGCATGTCGCTCGTGCTGCAATTGGTGGGGTTCCTGTGTTTGCAGATGTGCTGGTACGGCGTAAACTACCTCCCCTGGGCTGGGGAATCGTTGCATACATACGGACAGTGAGAAAGTAGTAGGTAAAGGGTGTGACGGGCGGTGCCTCGGAAAGCAATTAGCGGGAAATTACTAATTTCGGGTACACAAAACCGCGCTAACCGCATAAACCTTTCACTACCTTGAATCAGCAACTACTCTTCGATTTCGTCCACGACTTCAATGCGAATTGGGTAGGGCCAATTCTGTCGGTAATCCTTCTTTTCACGGGCCTCTACTACACGATCCGGCTGGGCTTCGTGCAGCGGTATTTCTTTTTGGCCATCCGCCGATTGGTAGGCGGCGGTCGGAAGGGCAAGGCATCGCGTAGCGAGGGGATCACACCATTTCAAGCCCTCTCGGCAGCCGTGGCCTCGCAGGTGGGCACGGGCAACATCGTGGGGGTAGCTACAGCGCTGATGTCAGGAGGCCCCGGGGCTCTTTTCTGGATGTGGATAAGCTCTCTACTGGGCATGGCCACGAACTTCTCGGAGGCGGTGTTGGGACAGCTCTACCGCACCAAACGCATGAACCACGCCGTGGGCGGCCCAGCCTTCTACATCCGGCAGGGGCTCAAATCGCGGGTGCTGGCCGCAATCTTCGCCATTTTCGGCATCCTCTCGCTGGGGCTAATGGGCACCATGGTGCAGGCCAACTCGATAGTAGACTCCTTGGCGAGCTTCCTGCCCGCAGGGGTCAATAAGCTCTACATCGGGATACCGCTGGCGCTGCTCATCTTCTCGGTGCTGGCCGGGGGCGTGACGCGCATCGTGGCGTTCGCAGAGCGCATAGTACCCTTCATGGCCTCGCTCTTCATCCTGGGCGCCATTGTGTACATAGGCCTTCGCGCAGAGGCGGTGCCAGGTGTTTTTCGCGAAATCTTCCAATACGCCTTCACGCCCTACGCAGCCGCGGGCGGTGTGGCAGGTACGGTGGTCATGCAGACCATCCGCTACGGCATTAGCCGTGGCCTTTTCAGCAACGAAGCCGGACTGGGGTCCACGCCCCACGCGCACGCCATCGCGCAGGTGAAGCGCCCGTACGACCAAGGGCTAGTGGCCCTGCTGGGGGTAGGCACCACGCTCATCATCTGCACGCTCTCGGGCCTGGTAATCCTCCTCTCGGGCGTGCTACAGACACGCCCCGACTTGCAAGGCGTGGAGATTGCGCAAACGGCCTTCTTAGGCACCTTCGGAGTCTGGGGCAAATATTTCGTGGGCATAGCGCTATTCTTCTTTGCATTCACCACATCGGTAGGCTGGTACTTCTTCGCCGCGCAGAACATGCGCTACCTGTGCGGGGATCTGCTCATCTGGCCGCTGCGCGCGGCGGTGGCGGTGATGGTGGTGCTCTCGTCGGTGACGGAGGTGAGTCTGGTATGGGAGCTAGCCGACACGTTCAACTTCTTCCTAGTAATCCCTAATGTGATCGCGCTGCTATTCCTGAGTCCACAGGTAATCCGAGAGGCGAAGCTCCTGCATCTCCAGGTACGAGAGGAGCACATGGCGAAGAGAAGAGCGTGAACCAGGCCTCACAGGCCACCAGCGCACAGGACTACGTTCGTCCCGCTTGACCTACTGGCCCCCCTAGGGGGTACGTACCTACGGGCTGGAGACAATGCGCCGCCAACCAGCGAGGCCTTGCTGCCCACCGCATACGCAGCGTGCCTATATGGTGGGCACTACACCATGCAGGCTAGGGGCGGGGTAGCGTGAAGTCTGTGCAAAGACGTCGAGCGTATAGGCGCAGCCGGAAATACCGTGCCTGTGATGGAGGTCACCAAGTCAAAGCCTACGAAAAGAGCCTACCGGCGGCGAAGACGCACCGCATTGCACGCAAAGAAGACCTAATCCCCTATGCTCCTGGAAGCAGACAGCCCAACGGACAACAAGGCGCGAGCATCCAGAAAAACAGCTTCTTCAACCGTTGTAACCTTGCACAGGATGCCCCTTGCTAGCCTCTTGTTGTTGAGGATGCAATCGTAGATATCCGACCAAGTCGGCGAAAGCGAAGCTAGTTAGTCCCGTAGCAGGGGACGAGTAGAGGAAGGCTAATCGTCACGGTGGGCCAAGTAGATAGAGGCATAGTAGACAAGGGTGGCTAGGGAGCCAAGGGCCGCCACCACGTAGGTGTAGGCCGCAGCCCGGAGAGCAGAGATAGCCAGCGGCTGCTTGGTCGAGCTGGTGATGTTGGCCTCCTGAAGCCAAGCGATGGCTCTGCGGCTGGCGTTGATCTCCACGGGGAGCGTGACGAAGCTAAAAAGGGTGGTAGCGGCAAACAGGATGATCCCGAGGAGCAGGAGGGCGGGGAAGGTCTGGATGAGGAGGATGCCTGCCAAGATGACCCACTGCACCCACTTGGAGGCGAATGATACCACCGGGACGAGCGCAGAGCGCATTCGCAGCGGGGCATAGCCCACGGCGTGCTGCACGGCATGCCCACACTCATGGGCCGCCACTGCGGCGGCGGCCACGTTGCGCTGGTTGTATACGCTCTCGCTGAGGTTGACCGTCCCATTCAGGGGGTTGAAGTGGTCGGTGAGATGCCCAGAGGTACAGGTCACTCGGACGCCCTGAATGCCGTACGCAGCTAGCATGCGCTCCGCCACTTCACGACCAGAAAGTCCACTGTCAAGGGGCACTTGGGAGTAACGTTTGAACTTTCGCTTGAGGTTGAGTTGGACAAGGTAGCTGAGTAATGCCACCACACCGAATATGATCCAAGCCAAGGGTAACTGCTGCACGGCAATACGCTTCTAGGGTGAACTCCTCTCGATTCAACGAAAGTTCGTGTTGATTTGTTGCGTCCCAAGGGTTAGGACAACGAGCCTGCTACGCAGAGTCCCGCCGAGTGGGGCGAAGTCGCACGCCGCGGCGCAAGAGCCGCCGCCCATCCATTGGGGCGCAACTTGGCGCAGTGGCATCCTTGGCGATGGCCAAGCCCTTGAAGTCGTAGCCAGCCCGCGTGGGGGCACTCGACACGTTGACCTCCTCGGGAGCCGCGCCAACGTTCACCTCCCGCACGGTTGCTCTATGGCCTCGTGATTTGATTAAACGTTGTACAACCTAGGACACCGTGGAACCCCAAGCTGGAATCATCAAGGAATCATCAATCCAATGGGGGCGACATGATTCATTCCATACTAGGGCGAGGATCTTGGGTTCAGCTGGGTCGGACTCGGCGTGAACACAGCGTGGGAGCAACCGCCATTCCCTATTGGCTCTATCAAATTTCAGGGTAATGCCGCAAATGCGCAAAAGGAGAAAAGCCCTCTAGACTGCATTGTGGCCGCACTCACGCCAGCCAACCGCAGGAGAAAGCCCCTGCCTCAGCGGAACAAATGCACGTAGCCATGCTTGCCACCCCTGCGAGGCCCAGAAGCCCTGAACATGGCGAAAATCCGTAGGCGGGTTAACTTTGCGACTTGGCGGAACATGGGAGCAATGCGAGGGATTGAACTTTTTGCGGGTGCTGGCGGGTTGGCACTAGGGCTTGAGCTGGCGGGCGTGCAGGGCGTAGCCTTCGTGGAGATAGAACGCACGGCGTGCGATACGTTGCGGTACAACCGGCCGCAGTGGCGCGTTGTCGGGGCTGACGTGCATCGGGTAGACTTCCGGGAATACCGCGACCAGGTGGAGCTGGTGAGCGGGGGCCCGCCCTGCCAGGCCTTCTCGTACGCGGGAAAGCGGTTGGGCTTCGCCGATACCCGCGGCACGCTGTTCCATGAGTTTGCCCGCTGCCTTGGAGAGGTCAATGCGCCCATGTTTCTCTTTGAGAACGTGCCGGGGCTAGTGTCGCAC
Source organism: uncultured Bacteroidia bacterium (assembly GCA_947252645.1). Classification (GTDB taxonomy): domain Bacteria; phylum Bacteroidota; class Bacteroidia; order Bacteroidales; family CAJPTX01; genus Bacteroides_D. Next base: position 47,089 of record CAMXWF010000018.1, on the reverse strand, counting down.
GATGGAGGACGCACCTTTGAAACAATTCTGCAAGTTTTTCAAGAGCTGGGGTACGAGGTGCAGTACCAGATTCTCAACGCGGCGTACCACGGCGTGGCGCAGAAGCGGAAGAGATTGATTGCCATAGGAATCCAGAAGGACTTGGCAAACAAGATACATTTTGAGTTTCCCAAGCCGGAGCAGCGCATGCGTACGCTTCGCGAGGCGCTGCGCGGTGTGCCAGAGAGCCCCTACGTGCCGTACAGCGATCGGAAGCGGGCAGTGATGGATTTAGTACCGCCCGGGGGCTCGTGGGTTGACCTGCCGGAAGCGGTTGCGAAGGAGTACATGGGGAACAGCTACTTTTCAGGTGGCGGTAGGCGCGGCATGGCGCGGCGCATTGCGTGGGATGAACCGTGCCTAACGCTCACCACCTCGCCATCGCAGAAGCAGACGGAGCGCTGTCACCCCGATGAGAGTCGTCCGTTCACGGTGCGCGAGTACGCAAGGATACAGAGTTTCCCCGATAGCTGGGCGTTCACGGGGAGTCTTGCCAGCCAGTATAAGCAGATAGGCAACGGCGTGCCGGTGGAGCTAGCGCGGCGGGTGGGGGTGGAGATCGTACGGGCGTGGAGGGAATACCAGCAGGGAAAAGAATAATCGTGGGATGTGATTTAAAATTTATTGCCGAAGAGCATCTCTCTGACCACATTGCGCATACCATTGAGCAATACAAGAGCAAATTGCAATCAATAGACCTTGCTCAGTTTAACAAGAACATAGTGGACCCTGTGAAAATGCTCTTTGACAGGGCTGTGTATGGGGTAGATTGGAAAACCCTCCTTGCGAACGAGACATTCAGGCAGCGAGACAGGTCAAACACCAATGAAATTGGCTACTTTCACCAAGGAGTTTTTGCCTACTTATCAAATTGTAAAGTTCCGGAAGTAGGCAAAGAAGGCGGTTGGGATGTTATTTACACTCCGCAGGATGGATATGCCCTGGAAGATGGTAGTAGGGTTAGGCGTATCTACGTGGAGATGAAGAATAAGCACAATACGATGAACTACTCATCGTCAGCTAGGACGTACATAAAAATGCAGGCGCAGCTACTTCGTGATGACAGCTTCTCGTGTTTCTTGGTGGAGGCAATAGCCAAGCGTTCCCAAAATATTCCTTGGCAAACAACGGTGGATGGCAATAGGGTACACCATGCTAGAATTCGAAGGGTAAGTATCGACCAATTTTACGCTATTGTCACGGGTGAAGAGAAAGCGTTTTACCAGCTTTGCAGCGTGTTGCCCAGCGTAATTGAAAAGGTGGTTCATTGCGATGGCAATAAGGGTAAAATGCCAAAAGATACTGTTTATGAGGAACTACAAGAGGCTGGCAATAGGCTGGGATTGGACGATCAGGATCAAGCCTTTGTGATGGCTCTGTATATGCTCGGCTTTGGCAGCTATTGGGGATTCAGAGAAAGGGGCACGGGGCAAAACAGCAGTAGCGCATCACGTACCCAGAAGAATAGTTGATAGATATTTAATCGAATTGTCTATAAACAACGTACTGTTTTCCATTGGAATCTCTTAACTAAGTAGCAAGATGGTCACCAGAACCCATACGGGAGGAATCCTTGCTAGCTACGCGTATTTACCCTTTCCATGTCGCATGGCGAAAGGGCAGGGAATAGAAGTACCCCGGGAAAGATTAAACTCCTGCCAGCTGCGGGTACATTGGCAGCAATGACGGCACTAGGAGTGGACTAATGACCAGCATACTAGTGCAGATATACATACTATAGATGGGCATAGACCATTGGCCACATGCAGATAATCAACTGTTAGTTTGAATACCACTTATACATTATGCTGTGCGCTGCAACGCCGCCAGACCCTGCGATTCCACTGGACGGCCTCGTGGTAGCCACCGCGTGCACCCCGCGCCGCATTCAACATCGGGCGTACGCCCTAGCAACGTCACGAAGCTTAGCCAAGCTCTACAACCATATTCTCTACAGCAAAAGCCCCAGGCAGTTCAATAGACTCAACGATACTGGGCTGATGTACACAGTCTGTCCCGCCAACCCTACACTGCCTGGGCCCCCAAGCGCGCCACGCAGCCACGCAGCGCACACACCTCAACGCTGCCCAAAGTCTACAAATCGACCTTCCCGGCAGTCCTCCGTGGGGCTCGTGGAAGGGCGCAGAGGGGTAAATTCGGGGAATTTGGCCCCGTGCCCTCTCCGCACCATCGCCGTACCAACGCCGCTCATTTACGCTTCTTTAGCGGAGAAGGTACGAACATGGGGCGGGGGATTCACGTAGCGAGGCTCGCCAGATGGGTCGACACCCTCTCCACGGGTGCCAGGCGCAATGTCGGTTTTTCGCTAACTTGCGGGCAATAGATAAAACCAGTCCGCTATGAACCTCCGTGTGCTCATGCTCGCTTGTCTGCTCTGGCCCGCGACGCTGGGGGCCTGCGGGCAAAAAAGCCCACATTACAACCCAGCTATGTACATCATCGAGATGAAAACCTCGCTCGGCACCATGGTGTTTGAGCTAAGCAACCTGACCCCCAAGCATCGGGACAACTTCGTGAAGCTAACCCAAGAGGGCTACTACAACGGTTTGGCCTTCCACCGGGTCATCAGCAACTTCATGATCCAGGGCGGCGACCCCGACACGCGCAACTTCCAACCAGGGCGGCAGTATGGTACGGGCGGTCCCGACTACACCATCCCGGCAGAGATCGTGCCAGAGCTTTTCCACCAAAAGGGCGCCCTAGCAGCTGCACGGCAGGGCGATCAGGTCAATCCAGAAAAACGCTCTTCGGGTTCTCAGTTCTATATTGTTCAGGGTGAGGTACTAGACTCTTCAATGCTAGAGCAATACGCACAGCAGATGGTTCACCAGGCCAAGATGCGGGTGGCCAACCAAGCAGTGCAGGACTACTTCGCGGCCCACGAGGCGGAGCTTCGGGCCATGCCCACCGAGCAAGCCCAGGAAAAGCTCAACGAGATAGGCACCCAAGCCTACCAGAAGGCCCCAGGAAGTGCCTTCACCCCTGCACAGCGCAAGGCCTATAGCACTGTGGGTGGCACCCCACATCTGGATCACGAGTACACCGTGTTTGGTCAGCTCATTGAGGGGTTCGATGTACTCGACAAAATCGCCGCCGTGGAGAAGGACCAGGCCGACTGTCCCAAGAAAAAGGTGGAAATCATCTCCTGCAAGGTGATCCAAACACCTAAGGACATCAAGAAGTAATAGACGTTGCCACATGCTATTGTCTGCGCCGGAGGTTAGGATATGATCGAAGAGGAGATAGATAGGCTGCGCGCCGAGATAGCCGAGGCAGCGCCTTCAACCCTGGAGGCCTTGGAGGCCCTGCGTGTGGCGCTCCTAGGGCGCAAGGGAAAGGTCACCGCGCTATTCGATGAGTTCAAGACCCTACCCACCGAGCAGAAGCGGGCGATAGGGCAAAAAATCAACGCGCTCAAGACTTTTGCTGCCGCTACGGTGAAGAGCCTACGAGAAAAGTGCCAGGAAGCGGCAGATGGTGAGCAGACTAGGGTAGATATTACCCGCTCTGCCGAGCCTTTGTCCAGCGGTACGTTGCACCCGCTATCGCTCGTGCAGCAGGAGATCGAGGGGATCTTTGCGCAGATTGGGTTTGACGTGGCGCAGGGGCCTGAGCTGGAGGACGATTGGCACGTTTTCTCTGCGCTCAACTTCCCCCCAAACCACCCCGCGCGCGATATGCAGGACACCTTCTTCATCCAGCATTCGCCCGATGTGCTCCTGCGGACGCACACCTCCTCGGTGCAGGTGAGAGCCATGGAGAAGACGCAGCCGCCGCTCCGGGTCATCTGCCCCGGACGCGTTTTCAGAAATGAGGACATTAGTGCCCGGGCTCACTGCCAATTCCACCAGGTAGAGGGGCTCTACGTGGCAGAGGGGGTGACCTTTGCCGACCTAAAACAGGTGCTGCTCTACTTTGCCCGGCGGATGTTTGGCGCCCAGACAGCCATTCGCCTGCGCCCCAGCTTCTTCCCGTTCACCGAGCCCAGCGCCGAGGTGGATGTCAGCTGTAACCTTTGCCATGGCAAAGGGTGCAACGTATGTAAACATTCTGGTTGGCTGGAGATCCTCGGCTGCGGGATGGTGGACCCCAACGTCTTAGAGGCCTGCAAAATCGATCCGGAGAAATACTCGGGCTACGCCTTTGGCATGGGCGTGGAGCGAATTGCCATGCTCAAATATCAAATTCCCGACATTCGCCTCTTCTTCGAGAACGATCTGCGCTTCCTGGAGCAATTCAGACTATAGCCCGCAAGGGGCTTTCAACACCCGTTCATTAAGGGGCGAAGGGATGCAGCGTTCTGGCGGTATCCCTTCGTCCTTTAACTGCATCTCCTGAAACAGGCCACGCACTGCGGCCAGGCTCCCGAGAGCCGTAACCCCAGAAGTCAATGGCATCCCCCATGGGGTAGGCGCTTTCCGCCCATGGCGCACGGTGCTGGAATAGCAATTGCAAATCTTACTACTTTCAGCCTGAAGATTATCTCCCTAGGGTGAACACCCCAAGTGAACACCTCGACCTGCGACTGCCAGGAGCCTGGAGGGAACTCCAGCACGACGGCGCCCCATAGGAGTTCTCCACAAGAGGGCTTTATTCCGCTTGTGTCACCTTAATGCCTGAGCAAACCATGGGTAGCCAACCCTATGTGAACGCACACTGCGCAGAGTTTATGGCGTGGAGGCCATTGCGGGGGAGGCCTTAGCCAAAGGGATAGAGTGCTATCAATACGTTGTTTATCTGTAGTATGGTGAGCAATAAGTAGTAATGCAGTCCATATGAAATTCCCCTGCGCGATGGTCTCCTATGCAGGGCGCACGGCAGAGTCCGCGGGGCGGCGAGCACGGAGGGTAGGCCATACAGGGTTTCTGGAGACGGAGTAGGAATCTCGGTTTGGGCAAGAGTACCTAGGGGGGCACTGCATTGAATTCTTTCTGGGCGTGCAGACATCGCAACGAGCAGCGCCCCCCAAGATTGCTAAAGCTTGGTGTCCACCCATCCTTGGCCCTCCTGGAGGCCTAGGGAAGCCCCTGGGGCGCAGTAGTCGGCCCATTGGTATACGGGGCCATAGGCCTCCATGAGCGCGCTGTAGCCGCTGTCGTCGCGCAGAACAGACTGCGCGCCCAATACGATGCACTGCTTCTTGGCACGAGTCAGGGCCACATTGAGCTTGCGATCCACCCGGAGGCCGTCCTCCTGGTAGACGGCACTCAGCAAGGCCCTGAGCTGAAAGCCGTGCGTGATAGTACAACCGTAGATAATGATGTCGCGCTGGCTACCCTGATAGCGTTCCACGGTGTCGACGGTTAGCTCGCTGAGCGGCTGGAACCCCGTGCACTGCAGCAGCTGGCGTACGGAGCTGATCTGATTGCGAAAGGGCACGATGATGCCGAGACTCTGCTGCGGGTCAAAGGTGAGTGCGTTCATGGTATAGAGCTGCAGGATGGTAAGGGTAATCCTAGTAATAGCCAAGGCCTCATCGGCATTTACCCGAGCGCGCGGCCTTGGCTGCTGGGGGTTTACATTGAAAAAGAGGGTACGTTGTGAGGCTAGGAGCTCCGGGAGGTCGCCCTGGGGCACTCGCGGATAGAGGGGGACGAGCTGCTGGTGTGGAAGTCCGCAAGGGGTTAGGAGGCCGTGGTAGAAAGCCGCATTGGGGAACTTGGCCACTTCGGGATGCATACGCCCCTGCCTGAAGAGCGTGTGAACGAAGGGGGAGTCTGGGGGCTGATAGCTAAGGAGACGCTCGAAGAGCGACCGATTGCAATTGGTCAATCCAATGTGGCGGAGGGCTGCTAGCTTGACCTCTGACTGCGCACGGCTCTGCTGCACCACGGCCGGGAGTTGCTTGGGATCGCCTATAAGCACAAATCGACCTATAGAGGGGGTATCGTCTTGCGTTGCGGAAAGTATACCTATGATTTGGGGCTCTAATATTTGAGAAGCCTCATCTACAATGGCGAGCGAGAATCTAAGTATTTTTAGTATACTGCTCTTAGCAATAAGACTTGCGCTAGTACCGACGAAAATGCGCTTCTCCTCGAGGGCATGTTCATAGTCCTCTACCCGAGTGGTGCGATTGGAGAGGCTTTCGAGTAGATGGGCTTGTAGCGCAGGCCAGTGGTGGCCAGGGTGGCCAATTCGGACGAAGTCGATGTTGGCCTCAAGGAGTTTTTCGCAGATCTCGTCGACGGCGCGGTTCGTGAAGGAGAGCAGGAGAATTCTATTGCTATCGTCCTGCGCGAGTTCTTCTTGGAGTATACGCATCAAGCCGATAGAGGTTTTCCCTGTGCCCGGGGGACCTACGAGGAGCATATAGTCGCGCGCCTGCTGCGACTTTAGGACCATACGGGCCACCTCCTGCTCTTCCGGGGTGTCGGGGTAGTGAAGCGCAAGCGTACGAGACAGGTCGCACCGTGGGTTCCTTTGGTGCAATAGGAGATCCTTACGGCTACTGGGTGCCGAGAGGAAACTATAGACGCTGGCGCAGGCGCGCTGAAAGAGGGCCTCCAGTAAGTCATGCTCCATGGCCCAGGTATCATCGGCGTGCTGCGCAAACACGTAGTAGCTGTGCTGCGCGGCATGGAGAACCACGTGGATTTCATGGGCTGACATCAGCTCAATGCGCCCTCGGAAGACTACACTCGCGCAGGCATCGGGTAGGGAGTCTGGACTATAGGGATAAACGACCACAATGTCGCCATACCTGAAGTTATTATCCTGCATCTGGCTCGAGGTGGGCTGGCGCAGGAAGTGGAGCGATTGGGGATGAGCTTTTTGGCCGGGCGCCAGTAGGGGCAGTCGGAGCTGTAGGCCTTCGATCATGCTGCCATAGCTGACTTTTTCGTCGGGTGCGGCATTCCAGAGGGCAGCCATGCCTGCATAGGGCTGCGCGCTACTGCCCAGCTTGCTGATGAGATGCTCGGCAAGCATAAAGTCGAGAAGGGTGCAAACGTATGATGATTCTAAAGAGGTGGATTTATTGAAGCTAGATAGGCAATTATCAAGTCCTGGTTTAATATAGGAGGCCCAGAGCTTCATCTTCTTCTGTTGCGGGTTGAAGGAGGAGGGTGTGTAGCCCTCGAGGGCTAGGCGAAAGCCCTTGGCGGCGAGGTCATGGAGGTTTGCCACGATGCGGTTGCGCATCGCCATGGCCTTGGTCAAGGTGGCAGGGGTGACGTTGAGTAGGAGCAAGCCATTCCGATACTTTGAGTAGAGCAATAGGCTGCTAATATTGCTATTGTTCCTTCGGAAGTTGTAGTGTAGTATAGCTTGGTAGAGGGCGATTTGGGCCACATGCTCCTCTTTAGGTACAGGGTCGGTGGCACCCCTTATGAACGCGTAGAACTCGTCGGATTTCCCGCTTTTCTGCTCTACCAGGAGGGCATAATCGGTAGTCAGGAGATCCATACGACCCTGTAGCCCCAAGAGCTCGCTGAAGAAGCTGGGCTCTAGGAGTATTTTTCTTTCATCAAATCCCTGAATTTTTGGCAATTGTGTGGTCACTGCATACCATACATTGTCCAACTGTTGCTTGGCGAGAGCATGGAAGTTACTTAAGTCACTCCCCGTGCGCAGGCATTCGGCAATCTTTAGGACATTCTGCTCGTAGAAGCTACGGACCAGGGTGGGGTAATCCGGTTTGCGGTCTGGGTATCCATCGAGGCAGGCATCGAGGATCATCCCCGCCAGCTGGCCGAGCAGCACTGCCGGTGAGGGCGTATTGGGCTGGAGTAGACGCACGATAGCCCAGCGGGGATCGGCGTTGAACTCCCCAAGGGAACGGGCTACGGTCCCGATGCTGAGAAGGTAATCAGGCTCCAGCACCACCTGCTCGGCATAGAGCACCCCCTGCTCGCGGTACGTGTCAACCAAGTTGAGCTGACAGCCCGGCCAGAGGAGCGCAGTGATATAGTGGAAGTCATGCCCCGTTCGCCCAGAGGTGAGCGCTACTTTTATTTCTCTAGAATCGCCCTCTAGGTCGTGGCAGTAGAGGAAGTGCTGATCGAAACGTTGCACGGCCACCCTGACTCTCACGCGATAGCGCCTTGGCTCGCCTAGCCGCTCTGGGCAGGGCGCAAAGCGTTGCGCAAGGGCATCAGGGATGGGCAGCTGATAGCAATCGGACACCAGCCTACAGAGAATGGAGAGATCATGCCCGAGCCAGGGTTGTAGCTGGTGGGCAGGGGTAGATTGTGCGTGCCTTGCCCTGGCACGAAAGCCATTGAGTTGGCGGATGGCCTCCCCCTGATAGCTGAGCCTCTGCGCCAAGTAGCCCATGCGTGCGTAGGGCCCGGCGAAGAGCAAGGGGGCATCGCGCGTCATGTCCTCCAGCAAGAGCTTAAAAATGCTGTACAGATTCCTATAGCAATCCACGACACCTTGAGAGGATTCCAAGGTCGCTTCGATATCGGAGAAGAGCTGTAGGTCGTAGGGATTGGTTAGCGCTGGCATGGTGCGCACGATCTATTCTTGCACTCGCTCAAAATCTTCATCATTGGCCCATGAAAAGCCCACCTAGGTGGCACGATGGAGTTGCGCTAGGTGGGCCATGGAATGCGGAATCCGAAGAGCTGCTAGTGGGCCATGGCGATGGAGTCGTTGTAGTGGGACCCGTAGGTAAACCTGTAGTACTGCTCGAGTCGGGGATCGGCGGGCGTGCGAGTGAGCAGTTGTTGGTAGCGTGCAGAGTCGAGGAGTATCTCCTTGGCCTTGGCCACTTGCTTATCCTTGGCGACTTCCACCTCGAGGCGCCCGGCGGTGTAGTAGTAGCGCGAGCAGATTTCCGCCTTGAGGAAGGTGCGCACTTGCTGCTGGTTGGCCCAGAAGAGCGTGTCGAACTGTTGCTCAATGCTCTTACGGAGTTCCCTGAGCTGGGGCGCAATGGCCTCAATACTCTGGTCTCCAGCATACTGCTTCTCCAAGTTGGCAAACCCTACGTAGAAAGGTGTTTTCTTGGGGAACTGGTGTTCGTGGAGGTAGGCTAGGAAATCCTTGATGTCTTGGTCTGTAAGCTCAAACTCTGATACTGGCTTTATGGTCTGGTGTTTAGCTGTATAGAGCGTAGCGTAGTTAAAGAAGCCATCGTAGGCCGCGAGGGAGAAGATGAAGACCCCCAATTTCTCATCCTCCTGGGGGAGATCGGGGAAAATGCCGCCCCCGTCGACAACCACGCGCCCATGCTTAGTTTTGAAGGCCTGCATGAGGGAGTCTGGGATTTCGCCTACGGCGCCATTCTTGTCGCGGTGCGCATAGTCGAGCGACTGGATACAACGTCCGCTGGGAGTGTAGTACTTAGCGGTAGTGATCTTCAGTATGTCACCATAGGGCAAGGGGAAGGTGGTTTGCACCAAGCCCTTACCAAACGTCCGCTGGCCGATGAGGAGTGCCCGATCCATGTCTTGGAGCGCCCCGGAGACGATCTCGCTGGAGGAGGCCGATCCACGGTCAACCAGGAGAACTAAGGGTACATGCTCAAAGTAGCATTTACCGCGTGTATGCTTTTCCTGCAGGATCTCGCCTCCGCGCCCACGCACCTCGAGCACCCGTGTACCCTCAGGGATAAAGTAGCTCAGTAGGGTAACAGCTTCTTCTAGGAGTCCACCGGTATTGTCTCTGAGGTCTAGGATGATGCCGCGGGGCGAATCGCCTTTTGGTGTATGGCTGAGGATGGCCTCCCTGACCTCTGCGGCGCAGTTTTCGCGAAAGCCCGTCAGCTTGACGTAGACCACCCCCTGGCCTAGGGAGCTACTGTAGGGGACAGCGGGGATCTGCACGTTGGCGCGTCTGATCTTTAGCGTGAGCGTTTCGTCATGGCCTGTACGCCTGATGTCCACGGTAAAGGTGCTCCCGGGGTCTCCACGCAGCAAGTTGCTAACGGAGTCGATGGGTAGCCCCTTGACGCTTTGTGATCCGATGCGCAACAGCGTATCGCCCGCCCGCAGGCCAGCTAGGGCCGCTGGAGAACCCTCGTAGGGCTCGGCGATCATAGTGAGGCTGTCGGCCTTGCGGATCAGGGCGCCAATGCCCGCGTAGCTACCCGTGGTGAGGAACTGGAACTGCGAGACGTGGGCTTTTGGTATGAAGTCGGCATAGGGGTCCAACTCCTGTAGGATACCGCGGATGCCGCCCTCCATGAGCTGCTGGCCTGAGACCTTGTCCACGTTGAGCTGCACGGCACTACGAAAGACCGTAAAGAGCGTGTCGAGTTCCTTCGTGAGGCTGAGCGTGCTGTAGGCCGCGAGGCCCAAGACGGCGCAAAGCCCCCCGAGCACCAGGAAGGCGGCGGGGTGTCCGCACCATTTACCTCTGCGCTTGGCGGGGGCGGGGGACGGGGAAGTGGCCCCTAGCCGAGCCACATCTTGACCTCCCTTGGATGAAGACCTACGCATTAGTCTAGACTCCCAATCATTTTAGAGGGATCGACCCACTGGTCGAACTGCTCCGCAGTGAGGTAGCCCAGCGCCAGGGCAGCCTCTCGGAGGGTGGTGTTTTCACGGTGTGCCTTCTTGGCGATCTCAGCAGATTTCTCGTATCCTATGTGGGTGTTGAGGGCAGTGACGAGCATCAGGGAGTTCTTAACGTGGGCCTCAATGGCAGGCATATTGGGCTTTATGCCATCGACGCAATTCTTCGCCAATGAGACAGCTGCATCGCCGAGAAGCTGGGCCGATTGCAAGAAGTTTGCAATCATAACGGGCTTGAAGACGTTGAGTTCGAACTGCCCCAACATGCCCGCGCAGGTGATGGTGGCGTCATTTCCTATTACCTGGGTGCACACCATGGTCATGGCCTCAATCTGAGTGGGGTTGACCTTCCCGGGCATGATACTCGAGCCCGGCTCATTGGCAGGAATGGTGATTTCCCCGATACCACTGCGTGGCCCTGAAGCCAATAGTCGTAAGTCACTGCAAATCTTCATAATGGAGACGGCGAGCTGCTTTAGAGCTCCATGGGACTCCACGATGGCATCGTGCGCGGCCAATGCCTCGAACTTGTTCTCGGCGCTGACAAAAGGCAGGCCTGTTTGACGGGCGATCTCAGCAGCCACCTTGACGGCATAGCCCTTAGGGGTATTAATGCCCGTGCCGACGGCCGTACCGCCCAACGCAAGCTCCTGGAGGTGGGGCAGGGCATTGTCGAGGGCGCGAAGGCCGTGGTCGAGCTGGGAGACGTAGCCGGAGAACTCCTGCCCGAGGGTCAACGGGGTGGCATCCATCATGTGGGTTCTTCCGATTTTGACCACCTGTCGCATCTCCTGGCTGCGGGCAAGGAGGGCATCGCGCAGACGCTTGAGGCCGGGAATGGTGGTCTGAACGAGCTTGCGGTAGGCCGCAATGTGCATGGCCGTGGGGAAGGTGTCGTTGCTGGACTGAGACTTGTTGACGTCGTCATTGGGGTGGATGAAGAGGTTGCCCTGGCCGAGCTGATGCCCTTGGAGCTGGTGGGCGCGGTGCGCCACCACCTCGTTCATATTCATGTTACTCTGGGTGCCACTGCCAGTTTGCCAGATGACCAGCGGGAACTGGTCGCGGTGTTTTCCGTTGAGGATCTCATCGCAGACTTGCACGATGAGATCGCGCTTCTCCTGCGGCAGCACTCCGAGCTCGCAGTTGGTAATGGCCGCTGATTTCTTCAGGTAGGCGAAGGCCTCGATGATCTCGTGGGGCATGCTGGCCTCAGGGCCTATTTTGAAGTTGTTTCGTGAGCGCTCGGTTTGCGCCCCCCAAAGGCAATCGGCCGGCACCTGCACGGTGCCGAGCGTGTCGTGCTCAGTCCGATATTCCATGCTTAATCTCCTCTATTGTTACGAGTGAATGTTCAGCGCACAAGGGCTTAGAAGGCCATATTGGCCCACAGGGGCTGTCGAAGGGCTATGAAAACGGCGTAGGCCACGTAGCCTCCCAAGAGAATTGCGCCCTCGGTGCGGCTGACTCGATGGCCCTTGCCGATGTAGATAGTAGCCATCACAAGGCCATTACCTATCAGCAGCACGAGCAAGTCGGCCGAGGCGTATTGGTAGCGGGGCATAGGCATGAGTAGGGCGTTGAGGCCAATCACGAAGAGGAGATTGGCTGCACTGCTGCTCATGAGGTTGGGAAGCAGATCAAGGTCGTTGTGCTTGGCCCTAAGGGCAATCATCCCCGTGAGTTCGGGCAGCCCGCCCAGAGGAGCCATGAGGAGCAACCCCAGCCACTCCTGACTAGCACCCGTAGCCAAGGCATAGCGTGCGGCAGCCCACGTACTACACCAGGCGCCCACTCCCAGCAATAGAGCCCCGACCACACCCCACAGGAAAGCCCCTACAACACGGGGTCGACGTGCGCGGAGTAGGGCAGTCTCTGTACCCCCCACGTCCTGGCGCTGGGAGTTCTTCTGAAGGTAGAGGGCTAGATAGAGCAGTAGGAGCAGGTAGACGGTGAGGAGGACGACCCCGTACACGGGTGGGACTTGCCCTGTAGCGTGGGGCTTAAAATCGCTCACCAAGGCCCAAGCCAACGCACTAGGCACTAAGAGCAATAGCGAGAGACGAGGCCACCAGGTGAATTGACGCTGAAGGGCTACGGGGCGTATTAATGCCCCAAGACCCAAAACGAGCAACATGTTGAAAATGCTACTCCCAATGGGCACGCTGAGAGCAAGTGTACTCATACCAACTAGGTTGGCAGTTAGCGACATGGAGAGTTCAGGCAGCGCGGCTAGGAATCCATAGAGAAGCCCCCAGCCAACAAGAGGAGAGAGCTTGCTTCCAGAAAGGGCAAGCACGGTAGCTCGGGCTGCGGCACTGCCACCCAGTATGAGCAAAAGAACCCCGCCAATGAGGACTAGGAGAGTATAACCGTCCATGGTGTGCTGGAGAGATTGCGCTCCCCAAAGGTAGCCATTCTGCACTATTGCGCGGTTTCATGCGGGAATGACGCAACGGCGTGCTAGCTCACCGAGTCGGATTTGATAGCTGGAGGAAAAGCAGGTTGTCTTTGGTGCTGGGGAAAATTGACGAGCAACGTCCCCAGCGCACGCCTTCCCCGTAGTAGCAGTAGCCTGCAGGGCACAGGCAAACAGTTCATTTTGGTAAAGGGTGGGCATAGTCAGGGGAAATCAAGATAATTCCAAGACCCCAAGGGATAAGGGCCTGGTTCCTCTTGCCAGCCAGCGTGGCGACATCCACCGGCCGTTGGGGTATGTCTTTTTTTTACACTTACCACGACTCCCCAGGTTTCCCTCACCCATTCCACGCTCCGTTACTTCTACCAGCGCACGTTTAAGGTCATTTCGCCCTAGAGACGCTACCTTCGCGGTATTGTAATTCATGGAAGGAGTGCTCCATGGGGGTACTGCGAAAATTGGCCGGGCAGTCTGCCGTGTATGGGCTGAGCAACATTGTGCCGCGGATGCTCAACTACTTCCTCGTTGTACTACACTCGAGGGTATTTTTTGAGGCCGAGTATGGTGTTATCACGGAACTCTACGCCTACATTGCGATCCTCCTGGTGCTGCTGACCTTTGGACTTGAGACGGGGTTTTTCCGCTTTGCGCCCGATGGTGACAAGGAACAGACGCAGAGAACCTACGCAAGCCTATTCTGGTTTCTCGGTGGAACTAACACGTTGTTTTTTTTCTTTGTATGGCTCTTCCTGCCAAGTATAGGATTGGCCTTGGGCTACAGCCACCAACTGAGCTACCTACTGATGCTAGCGGGGATCATATCCCTAGATGCCTGGAGCGCCATCATTTTTGCCAAGCTACGGCAACAGGAACGAGCAGGAACGTTTGCCTGGATCAAGATCATCTCCGTGGTACTCACCATTGCGGGGAACTTGGTGTTCCTGCTCCTTTTCCCGCGCTTAGGGTGGTACAATGGTCATTTTGGTGTGGGGTATGTGCTGCTGAGCAACCTGCTGGGCAGCGCAACAGCTTTTATTCTTGCGCTGCTTTTCACTGGGGGGGTCCCAGGCTGGGGAAGTTGGCGCGTGGTGTGGAAAGTGCTGTCATTTTCCTTCCCGCTACTCATCAGCGGGCTAGGAGGAACGACCAACGAATTTCTTGACCGTCTGTTCATCAAATACTTAGCCCCAGGCCCTGATGCCATGGTGGAGCTGGGGATCTACGGGGCCAACGTGAAGATAGCAGTCCTCATGACGCTCTTCGTGCAGATGTACAAGTACGCTGCAGAACCCTACTTCTTGAAGCGCTCGGGGAAGGCGTGGAGCAGCACCGACTATGCGCTATCTACGAAGGCCTTCACCTACTTCTGCCTTATAGCTATGGTAATGATTGCCTTCAGCTTGCCTTTGCTCAAATATTTCGTTGGGCATCGGTACCGCGTAGGGCTGGGGGTGGTGCCCATACTCCTATTGGCCAACCTGCTCTACGGACTCTACATCAACGTCAGCATGTGGTACAAGCAAACCAAGCAAACGTGGTACGCGGTGCTATTTACGTTTTCTGGCGCAGCCATTACCGTGGCCATAAACCTGTGGCTTACCCCGCGGATGGGCTACTACGGTGCGGCGCTTGCCCGGCTGGGGAGCTACGTAGCCATGACGACAATGTGCATTGCGGTGGGTCAACGCTTCTTCCCCATACCCTACGAGCAAAGACGGATGATCCTTGCCATTGCTGCTTCTTGCGCCCTCATGTGGGTTGGCCTCTACCTGCCAATAGAAAATGTATGGTTTCTGCTGGGTGCACGGGGGCTGCTAGCATGCGTGCTGCTTGGAGCCATGGTCGGGATAGACAGACAATTTGCCACCCAACTTCTTAGACTATGGACACGACACTCAAAGTAAGCCTCGCCCCTGGGGCCAAGATGCCCGAGTACCAAACGCCAGGCAGCTCGGGGGCTGACCTCTACGCGCTGCTTGCGGATGCGGTCATTATTCCCCCACGAAGCCAAGCTATCATTCCTACGGGCGTTTATGTGGAGATACCCAACGGGTATGAGGTACAAATACGTTCTAGGAGCGGTCTGGCGGCTAGGGAGAGCGTGTCGGTACTCAATAGTCCTGGCACCATCGACAGCGACTACCGTGGGGAAATCCTTGTCATTCTATTCAACCACGGTGGGGGTGCGGTGACCATTGCGCCAGGGGAACGCGTGGCGCAAATGGTGGTATGTCCTGTAATTAGGTGTAACTTTGAGACGGTGGACAAGCTGACTCCTACTGCTCGCGGAGAGGGGCGCTTTGGCCATACAGGTAAATAGTAGAAGCCGTACGAAGAGATGGTAGCCAAGATGCGAGTGGCAGTGCCCGCGCTGATAGCCCTCCTGACTTTCCTGCTGGCGCAAGGATGCAGTCGGAAAAGGATGCCAAGGATCGAGTACCCTCAGGGCATGGAGTCTGATTTTTTTGATACCTACCGCCACCTCCTGCTCGATAGTGGGGACACGACCCATCAGACCCTCAGGGCTCGAATGGCAGAGTATCCCCGGGAGGCCGTCTACCCCTACCTTTTGGCCAAGGAGGAGTATACCAAGGGCAACACCGACCGGGCCTTGGAGGCCATAGAGCAAGCTTTGGCTATTGATTCCACGCAGGTGGATTTCTGGAAGTTACAGTATACTATATCATCTCGGGATACAAAGTACCGGGAACTCAACGTACGCGCTGCAGAGAAGAGCGTGGAAATGGAACCCAATGACCTCGACACCAAGGGTACCTTGGCTTTGGCCTACTTTGAGAACCAGGCCTACGAAAAATGCGTGGAGTATTGCCAATCCAACTACCAGCAGCTGCAGGCCAATAGCATTACCGACATCCTGATCGGTGCCAGTCTGGCAGTCCAAAATAAGCGCGCCGAGGGCCAAGAATATTTGGAGCGCTACCTGCGCCGACAAGATGGCAACAGCAATTTGCTCTACCTGGCTCTACAAGCCTCGGCGATGCTAGAGAACGATAGTCTACTAGACCTATGCTACCAACGTACTCGATCCACTGCGTGTCCATCGTCTTTCGTACTCAACTTCTACCTACACTACAAGATGACCCATCGCGATCAGCTAAAGGCCATCCAGGTGCTGACTGAAGCCATTGACAACTGCCACTACAGCACCGATGAGGTGGAGAGCCTCCTTACGTACGTGAAGGTGCCTGGACTGGTGGATAGGGAGAAGCAGGAGGCCCTTATGGCCCTTGGCGATGTGCTAGTAGACAAGTACCCCAATTCGAATAGTACCCTGGATTACGCGCAGCGGTGCTACAGTCTCGGTAGCGATCCAAACCGGGGTTACCGCCTACTTACGCGGCGCACTGAGCAAAATCCAGACATTGTGGCCCCTTGGATACAACTTCTGCAATTCCAGCTAACGCATAGGATGGTGGAGGGACACTGGGAACCGATGCGCGACTTGTCAGAGGAACAGATCAACGAGGAACTTACCGAACACTGGGATGCACATACGGGCTCTATACACGAGATCGTAAGGCGTTTTCCTTTTGTACTCGATGCACCAATAACCTATACGGCCCTTGTAGGTACTGTAACAAAATCCACAATAAGACAAATAGATACAATCAAATACTTCATAGACTACTACCAGGGGCTGCTTGCGCAAAGCGGACGCAAAGACTCCTTCCTGGTGGCCGATGCGGACGGGACGCGTCATGGCCTCCACAAGCAGAAGACCCTAAAGCGCTGCCTCTCCAGCTTGCTGGGCTATGCTGGCGACCTGCTGGTAGAGGCCAACCGCCAGGATGATGCATGGAGATACTACACTCGTAGCCTACAATACAACGACTCCAATAGCGTGGTACTCAACAATTACGCCTACTACCTATCGCTATACGCCCCAAACCAGCTAGGGCTGGCTGAAAAGCTATCGCGGAAGAGCCTGAAAATCTCGAAGGATAATGCCACCTACCTCGACACCTACGCCTATATTCTCTACCTGCGCGGGGAATATGAGGCTTCCGAGAAGGTGTTTGTAAAGCTGCTTTCCATAGCCCCGAACCCTGGACGCACCACGCTGCTTCACTACAGCGACTTGCTGGAGAAAATTGGCAAGAAGGATGTGGCCGACATCTACCGGATGAAGGCTGAAACGCAGCAGGACTAACCATTAGGCCCTAGTGATGCTTGCCCAGCGTATTGTCCCACTTACCCTATGCGCCCTGCTGGCCCTAACGGGAATCAGCCCCTGTTGGGCGCAGGGTATGGCCGAACTGTCCAAGCAGAAAAAGGCCACCGAGCAACGTATCGTGGAAACCAATAAGCTGCTTTCACAATCTGCTAGCACACAGAAGGAACGACTGGAACAACTGGCTGTGATAGAAGCAAAGATCTCTGCCCAAGAGGACCTAATCAATACGATCAGCAAGCAGGAGGCCTACTACCAGCGAGCCCTTGTAAACAACAAGCAACAGATTGATTCCCTGGAATCTGTAGTAGAGAATCTAAAAAAAGACTACGCGGCCTTCCTACAGAAAACCCAGTTCAACCGTAGTTCGCACTCCATCGTAGTCTACATATTGGCCTCCAAGAGCTTTACACAAATGCTGCGCCGTCTACGCTACTACGGGGAGTACGCCGCCTACCAACGGACGCAGTACCTTGAGATCCAACGCCAGGATAGCCTGCTCGGGCTGGCGCGTCAGGCTCTGCTGGCCAACCACAAGAAGGCAAAGGACTTAAAGTTAGAGAACATACAATCAAAGCGATCACTGGAGGAAACGCAGTTGGCCTTCAACCACGAGGTGAACTCCCTCAAGCAGGAGGAGTCGCACCTGAAGCAGCTTCTTCTGGGAGAGAAGCAACGCTTGGAGAAGCTCAACGCGCAGATAGAGCAAATCATCCGTGCGGAGGCCTCGGCCAACAGGAAAAAACAGGCTACGGCTGAGAACAAACAGCTGAGTAGAAAATTCAAGTCAAATAAAGGCAATCTCCCGTGGCCCGTGCGGGGTGGAGCCATCACCAGGGGCTACGGCGAATTGCAAAGCAAAGTGTTCAAGGATGTAAAAACCACCAGTGCAGGCATAGATATACTTACAAGCAGCACGAGCAGCGTGTACCCTGTATTCTCGGGCAACGTGAGCATGGTAGTGAGTCTGCCGGGGGGAAACATGGTGGTGATTGTGCGCCACGGGCAATACCTATCGCTCTACTCAAACCTCGACCATGTGCTTGTGCGACAGGGTGAGTGGGTGCTGCCAGAAACCAGACTGGGTACCCTATCTCACCCAAAGGGGGCGCAGCAGGCAACGCTCCATTTTGAAATCTGGTCGGGCATGCAGTCAGAGAACCCGGTACACTGGCTACGAAGATAATACAGAATTGTAACCTTTATGCCACATTTTTGGTATAACGGGATAGACGGATAGTTATAAGAAATACCTGACATGATAGACGGGAGCGTACAGCTGAAATCTGAACTTGTAGCGCTCAACGTTGCCCACCGCTTCGTAGAGAAGGTCGTGGACAAGTATCCTGAGTTTCAGCCCATCTACGGAAACATTGAATTGGCCGTGGCAGAGGCGGTAAACAACGCCATCATCCATGGTAACCGGTTTGACCCCAACAAATCCGTACGCTTGGCCTACACGCTTACGGAGGATTCCCTGCGCTTTGAGGTGGAGGATGAGGGGACTGGCTTCGACTATCTCCATCTGCCCAATCCCATTTTGCCAGAGAATCTCGAGAAACTCGAAGGAAGAGGAGTCTACCTAATCAAGCGTTTGGCTAATCGGGTGACCTTTGAAAATAATGGAAGTCTGGTGATCATGGAGTTTGACAAGTTGGACACTGGACTCTTGGAAAAACAACAGGATGCCTATTCGATTTGACAGTCTGACGGTGCGCTACAACGCTGACCACCAGCCACAACTGCGCACAACAATAGAAAAAATTATTGCAGACCACCACCGCCAAGTAGGCAACATCCAGTACGTCTTCTGCAATTCAGCCACCAGCGAGAAAATCAATCGCGAGTTTCTCGGGCACCGCTACCCAACAGACATCATCACCTTCCCATACCCCGAGGGCGACGTTGTATCCGCAGAGCTCTGGATATGTAAGCCTCAGGTGCGGATCAACGCCCTCCGCTTCCACCAGCCGTTCGCGGTGGAGATGCATAGGGTCATCTTCCACGGCATTCTCCACATGGTCGGGTACGATGACCATACCCCAAAGGACGTAAGCGAAATGCGCAGGGCAGAAAACCGCTACTTGGACTTTTTCCAAGGCCTTCTCGATGGGTGCGCATCGCGATAATCGCCACTACGACCTCATAGTGGTTGGCGGCGGCCACGCCGGCCTAGAAGCCGCCCAAGTGGCCGCAAAGCTAGGCCTCACTGTGCTGCTCATCACTGCGGACATCTCGCGTCTAGGCGAAATGAGCTGCAATCCCTCGATAGGGGGGATTGGCAAAGGGCAAATCGTACGCGAAATTGATGCGTTAGGAGGTCTTACAGCTAAAATTACTGACCGCACAACGCTACAGTTCCGCATGCTCAACCTCTCTAAAGGGGCCGCCATGCATAGTCCCCGGGCGCAGTGCGACCGTGAACTCTACTCCTACGAGTGGAGAAAGGTGACACATAAAAATAAGAATATATTTCTCATACAGGACGTTGTAGTTGGAATTATAGTCCATAATTCAAGTTGTGTTGGCGTAAGTACATTTTGTAGTGGTGATTATAATTCAAATTCCACCATTCTAACAGCTGGTACTTTCTTAGACGGTCAAATCCACATAGGGCTTAGGCACTGGCCAGGTGGGCGGATTGGGGAAGCGGCCGCAGTAGGGCTAGGGGCACAACTCAGTGAGCTCGGCTTAGAAGCGCGACGGTTTAAGACGGGTACCTCAGCGCGGATAGATGGCCGAACCATTCACTACGAGGAGTTAGAACAACAGACGGGGGACAAAATCTCAGGGCAATTCGCCTTTTACCCACAAGAACGCAACACTCTACCCAAGCTACCCTGCTACATCACGCACACCAACAGCATCACGCACGACATTCTCAGGGCACACTTAGACCAATCCCCGCTCTACACCCACATCATCCGAGGGAAGGGCCCGCGGTATTGCCCAAGCATAGAGGACAAGATCAGGGTGTTTCCAGATAAAGAGTCGCACCAATTGTTCCTAGAGCCAGAGAGCAGGTACAACAATATTGTCTACGTGAACGGATTCAGCAGCTCTCTACCACTGGGAATCCAAGAGGAGTCGCTCCACAGCGTTAGGGGGCTTGAGGAAGCCCATATCATCAGGCCCGGGTACGCAGTAGAATACACCTACTTCAATCCACAGCAATTGCTTCCAACACTCGAAAGTCAAGTGATAGAAAACCTCTACCTAGCTGGACAAGTGAACGGAACGACAGGCTATGAGGAAGCCGCAGGCCAGGGGGTGGTGGCTGGTATCAATGCCGCGCTGAAAATCATGGGAAAACAGGCGTTGGTGCTAGGACGAAACCAGGCGTACATCGGCGTGATGATTAGCGATCTCTTGGAACAAGGCACTGACGAGCCTTACCGGATGTTCACATCGCGCGCAGAGCATCGCCTGGAGCTACGCCAAGACAACGCCGACGAGCGCCTTATGCCACTCGCGCATGGGCTAGGACTGATTGATGACGACGTTTGGGAATTCTACCAAGCCAAGGCGGAGGGCATTTCCTCATGGATGGAAAAGCTGGCCTGCTCCTCAGTTACCCAAGAAAGTGCCAACAGACTACTGGCTGGCACTGGGTTGCCACTGGCTCGACAGGGCATGAAAGCCCGAGATCTCTTGAAGCGTCCCGGGGTTAGTATTCGGGCTCTGCTGCCACTCATAGGATGCGAGGAGATTAAGAATGCGCATTCTGGAGCGCAGGGGAATAACCATGGGGATTCTACTTCGCACACTTTCATGGATTCCATCCTAGATGGGGCAGAGATAAGGACAAAATACGCAGACTACATACTGAAGGAAAGTCGGGAGAATGCGACAATTGGTAGCAAGGAAGGGCTACGCATACCAGACTGGATCGACTACTCGCAGCTACAGGGCATAAGCATAGAGGGACGTGAGAAGTTACGGAAACTACGCCCACGCAGCGTAGGGGAGGCTAAGAAGATCCCCGGTATAAAGCCTAGCGACATTTTGCAGCTCATCCTGCGGCTAGAGCGGCCAAGCGATGGGGGGCTGGAAAAGTAAAGCTAACCATAGGATATGTTCCACGTGGAACGTTCCCCACACCACCAGGGCGCTGTGGTATGTTCCTTTTTAGGACTCGCTTTGTTGTACAACTTCTCAAGGCATAGGATTGCGATGGGTATGTTCCACGTGGAACAAAATGCCAGGGAAAATGAAGGGATTTCTACCGTGCGGCGGTAGTAAGAAAATATATGCTTGTGGTGTGGCGTGGTGGTATTGGGAGATCAACTATCGCAGGTTTCCCACTTCGTAGAAAACGCAATGATCTCTAATTGATATGTTCCCAGCTCAAGGAGATTTCTTGACTCTCATTCCAGAGCATCCTGGAGTGTATAAGTACTTCGACGCATCGAAGCAAATCATCTACGTGGGGAAGGCCAAGAATCTAAAGAATAGGATGTCCTCATACTTCGTGGCCCCTGCAAACCTAACGCCAAAAACCAGGATTCTGGTCTCAAAAATAGCCTATCTAGACTTCATAGTAGTCAATAATGAGCGGGAGGCCTTCCTACTAGAAAATAGCCTGATAAAGGAGAATAAGCCTAAGTACAACATCCTGCTCAAGGACGATAAAACCTACCCGTGGATCTGCATCACAAAAGATCACTATCCACGCATCATCGTCACCAGGCGCTACAACAGAAAGTACGGGGAATACTTCGGGCCCTATACCAGCGCGAAGTCTATTACACACATGCTACGGCAAATCAGAAAAGTGGCCCCATACAGGACCTGTCGCTTCGATATCACCGAGGATAGCATCGCCGAGGGCAAGCACAAAGTATGCCTAGAATATCACATCCACAACTGCCAGGGCTGCTGCGAAGGTCTAGAAACACGAGAAAAGTACCTAGAATCCATCGAGAGCATAAGGCAAATTCTGAAGGGGGAAGGTGGGCACATCCTAGAGCGGCTAGAGGAAAAGGTGGAGGAGTTGAGTGAAAAACTTGAGTATGAGGAGGCAGGCATCATTCAGGAACGAATAGATAGGCTGCGGGAGTACGAAAGCAAACAGGTGGTCGCCAACCCCGCTGTGGGGAATCTAGACATCCTTACCGTGGTATGCTGGAAGGAGCACACGGTAACCAACTACATGCAGGTACGCAAGGGATACATCACCATGTCTACCAACCGTGAGATACGCAATCCGCTTGGTGAAAACGAGCAGGAGATATTTGAGCGCTCACTCATTGCCATGCAGGAGATGTTTGGTAGTCACGCAACGTCCATCATCACCAATATCCCACTTGAGGAGAAAATGGTGGGGCAGCTGCGGGTCGACACGCCCATCCGCGGAGAGAAGAAAAAGCTAGCCGACCTGAGCGTGATGAACTGCAGAGTCTACATACAGGACCTGCGTAAGCCCTTCGTGAAGGACGAGCAGGCCACGCTGGAGAAGATCAGGACTATTCTAAAGCTTCCTAGCATTCCAAGGCGTATCGAGTGCATCGACAACTCGAACCTACTAGGGCAGGATGCCGTGTCGAGCGTCGTGGTGTTCGTAGACGGCAAGCCAAAGAAAAGCGACTACAGGATCTACAATGTGCGTACGGTGGAAGGCCCCGACGACTACAAGACCATGGTGGAGGTGATCACGAGGAGGTATGGGAAGATGGCCCCCAACGAATACCCTGACCTCATACTCCTCGACGGCGGGAAAGGCCAGCTTAAGATGGGGATAGAAACCCTACAGTCGCTGGGCCTAGAGGGAAAGATACCCCTGGCTGCCCTGGCTGAAAGACTGGAGGAGGTCTATCTGCCGGGAGATCCCTATCCAATCTCCATAGACAAACGCTCTGACGAACTCAAGCTACTACAGTACCTGCGGGATGAGGCCCATCGCTTCGGCATCACCCACCACCGCAAGAGAAGGCTGAAGCACATGCAGGGCTCCCTGCTCAACGAGGTGGCAGGGATAGGGAAAAAGAGCGTAGAAGCAGTTTACAAGGAATACGACAGCTTGGAGCAAATCAAGGAGCAAGGGCTAGAGAAGCTCGTGCGATGCCTAGGACCCGCCAAGGCCAAAATCATATGGGGCGCACTTGATGGGCTACTGGCGAAGAAAAATGGCCAGGCAAAGGGGGAAGTACCCAAAGTGGAAGATAGGGAAAAGAGCTAAGGGTCGAACAGCGTAGCCCCCGGCCTCTGACCTTCTAATCCAAAGTGGCGAAACGCAAGCGGGGTCGCAATACGCCCTCTAGGAGTACGCTGAATGAAGCCTTCCTTTATCAGATAGGGCTCATAGACATCTTCTATAGTCCCAGTGTCTTCTGACACCGCGGTAGCAATAGTGGCTAGGCCAACTGGCCCACCGCGAAACTTTTCTATGATGCAAAGAAGGATCTTACGATCCATGGTGTCGAGACCAAGGCTATCGATACTAAGGGCATCCAAGGCATGCTTGGCGATAGGAAGGTCAATTGTACCACTCCCCTGGACTTGGGCAAAGTCGCGCACCCTGCGCAAAAGCGCATTGGCAATACGGGGAGTCCCGCGACTTCGACGTGCAATCTCTGCAGCCGCAGTGGCAACTATTGGAACCTTGAGTATAGAGGCACTACGCATTACTATGCGCTCAATGACAACTACATCATAATACTCAAGTAAACAGCTAATACCAAACCTTGCTCTTAATGGACTTGTAAGCAATCCACTACGTGTTGTAGCTCCAACCAAGGTAAAGGGGTTGAGCTCTATCTGGATGGTACGTGCAGAGGGCCCCTTGTCGATGATGATGTCGATCACAAAATCCTCCATGGCAGAATAGAGGTACTCCTCCACGACTGGCGCAAGACGGTGGATCTCATCAATAAACAGCACATCGCCAGGCTGTAGATTGGTCAACAAACCAGCCAGATCGCCAGGCTTATCGATTACTGGGCCACTTGTGATCTTCAGGCCTACCCCAAGCTCATGCGCAATGATGTGCGCTAGAGTCGTTTTGCCCAGACCCGGTGGGCCATGAAACAAAATGTGGTCAAGAGGTTCCTTGCGCAGTTTTGCTGCTTGGACAAACACCTCGAGGTTCTGCAACACCTTATTCTGCCCCTGAAAATCGCTGAACGTTTGTGGCCGTATCTGGCCCTCAAACTCCTCATTGACCTGTTCACCTAGGTAGCGAACCTCCTCAGGCAGGGCGTTTTCTCGAGATCTTGCCCCACTATCAAATCCACTCATTTCTTTTTAAGATAGAGAGGAAAAGATATGGTAGCACAGTGCAATTGTGCATAAGTGGCCTCGACCAGCATACATGTCATTAGCCATAGGCTTATACAATCGTATTGATATTCTATATTACGTATAAAAACTCTACATATCACACGAAAACGTAGCTAATGGACAAGTGTCGACAACCTCCACATTGCTGCGTTCCTGCTACAAAACTGCGCGATTTCATGTGCATAACTCGTCTGGAGTTCCTAGAACATTTTCTTGCTTATCTCGCGCACTTGCCTATACCGGCATGGCTTTGACATTTGCAAATCGACTTCTCGCAAGTTTTGAGCACCTCTCAGCTGAGTTTTGCACCCTATATGTTGAGTTATCCACACCGCTCTACTCCACGGCCTTAATCCAGAACTCTACGCCATCTTCCCTTGCCCTGAGCCGACCCATTTGGCTATTGGCCATCGAGAGATTGGTGTAGAGACCCACGTACACATAGAAGCGACCGTCGAGTCCCATGATGTTGGGAGAGTAGTCCATTTTGAGGAGCTGCGCATAGCGCTTTTTGGCGTTGGCCTCCACGTCGAATACGCCCACCACCAAGTAGTAGCGTGTGCCACTAGAGCCCTCGTTGTATTGCAGGGCTTTCTTTTGGATTAGTGCGCTATCGACAGGGAACTGCGCCGCCCCAGAGGTGTCAGCAGCTGGCTGTCCTAGCACCGTCGAGGGGAGTTCCCCTGGGGCTGAGTCTGCCTCGTGGTTTGCCACTGTGGCTGGAGTAGGCAATGGGGTAGCATCTTCCCTATACCATGGGAGTTGCCGTTTTACGTAGCTCCAGTCAATGTAGGGGTAGACGATAAGTCCTCCCAGTATGAGTACGCCAAGCGCAGTGCCCAGGAGTATGGCGAGGCCAAGGTGCGATTTTCTTTTCACTGGTTGCGCTATGGTCGGAGGCAGTTTGACGGCCTGTAGACCAAAGGTGCCTGTGGCCTGCTGCGTTGAGGGAAGGGGGGCAAATGTGACCCCTGTGCCCTCTTGGCGCAGCGTGCCAAGACCAGAAAAAAGTACGGGGGTGCCCTCTTGGAGTTGCTGCGTCAAGCCACGAAGCCACTCCTTGACTATCTCCTCGGCCTTCTCCCGGTGGTAGCCGAAACGCTGCTGTAGGTAGTGCACGATGCAGCCATCGTCAAACCGCCGCGTGGTGATGAAATCCACGCGCCATTGCGGGGGATGGAGGGTATTGGTTTTCGCCTCCAGCTTGGCTGGCTGGTAGCTACGGCAAAAGCTCCCAAGCCCTGGGAGCGCAACGTAGTCATGCTGCCCCAGAATATCCTTCACTAACCTTTCCACACGCATAGGCTGGCACGTATTACCCCCTGCAAATTTAGCCTTTCCGCCCTTACTCCCGACTTTCTCCCCCTCGGCGGTGTACACATAACCTTCGTTCTTGTTACCTTTGCCTCTACTACAGCGGAACGCATGGAGGTATACGAGAGTATAGCGAGTGTCGATCTCCCCAGGTGCGCAGTCACCGTGGGATTCTTCGATGGTTTTCACCTTGGGCATCAATACCTCCTTCGGCGCATGCTCTCCTACGCACATCTCCACCAAGTGCCAGCCTTAGTGTACACCATGTGGCCCCACCCCGCGTACCTACTTGGCACAAGGAGTGGCAATTTTAATCTCTTGACCGACCTCGAGCAGAAGCTCCAGCTCATGGAGGAGTTTGGAGTGCAGCACGTTTTGGTGGAACCTTTTACCAGCGCATTTGCAGCCAAAACCCCCACGGAGTTCTTAGACCATCTGGTGGGGAGTAGGTGCAACCCCAGTGCCGTCTTCGTGGGCTATGACCACCATTTCGGGGCAGGGGGACAAGGTAATTACGGCACGTTGGTGGAGTACCTTGACGGAAAGCCCTGCCAGGCCTACCGTGGTAGTGCGGTTTGGCTCGCCGGGCAGGAGATCAGCTCCACGGCCATCAGGGCACTTGTTGCTGAGGGGCGCATGGCGCTCGCCTACGATTATATGGGGCATCCATTTGCCTTCAGGGGGAGGGTAGAGCATGGCTACCAAGTAGGTAGGCGACTAGGATACCCTACCGCCAATATCGCCCCAGAGTATGATCACCAGCTTCTCCCAGGCGAGGGAGTATATGCCGGATTTTGTAGACTTTTGGGAGACGGGCAAGCACACTTCTGGCCATCGTTGATCAGCGTAGGTCGACGCCCCACAGTGCTACAGGATGGTGAACTTGCAATTGAGGTTCATCTCATTGATTTTCATGGGGATCTCTACGGAAAACACGTGGAGGTGCTATTTACCCACTGGCTGCGAAGGCAGGAGTCTTTCAGTAGCCTAGAGGCCCTTCGTGAAAAAATCGACCAAGACCTGCGCAACGCCCGACACCTTCTCGCCTAGCCCCATCACGCATCCATGTTCATTGGACGAACGGGCTATTCGTATGCATTTCACCCACCATTCGTGCCGATTTTACGTTGGGCAGCATTGGGGACACTAGCCGTTTTTCTTGAAGAATTTTTCTAGCTTCTGGAGTGCAGAGCCTAGCGCAAACACCACCACGCGGTCGCCAGGCTCAATGATGGTGTCGCCAGTTGCTATAGAGGCCTTGCCATCGTGAATAACGCCCCCCGCAATGGAGTTTCTTGGAAAATTGAGGTCCTTCAGGCGACTTCTAGTGGCCAGGGAATTGCTTTGTGCCTCAAACTCCACCACCTCCGCATCGGTCCCGGACAGGTAGCGCATGTCGATGACCCCGCCCTCCATGGTGTAGCGGTAGATGTACGAGGCGGCTATGAGCTTTTTGTTGATGACGTTGTCTATCCCTATGCTCTCGGCCAGTGAGATGTAGTTGAAATTTTCTACCTCGGCGATGATCTGTTTAGCTCCAGCCCGCTTGGCCGCCATGCTGGTCAGAATGTTGGTCTCCGAGTCCCCGGTCACAGATACAAAGGCATCGGCCGAGTCCAGCCCTTCCTCTATGAGAAAGTCAGTATCCCGACCATCTCCGTTGAGCAGTAGGGTACGATGGAGATGTGGTCGTAGGGCCCTACACTTCTCGGGGTCATTCTCTATGAGCTTGATTGACTTAACCTTGCCCTCCAGGTCCAAGCAGGTGCGAATGCCGATGCGGCTAGCCCCCACCACGATCAGGCTATTGACCTGAAAATGTTCGCCCCCAAGCTGGCGTCGCCACTCCTCTATGCCCCGCTTGGTGGAGATGACGTAGATGTTGTCGCCCGGAAGCAGGGTATCGTAACCGCGGGGAATAATCGTCTGCCCCATGCGCGCAATGGCGGCGATCCGGTAGTCATCGTGCCAAGGGCGCTTGGCGATGGCCTCCAGGGTCTGCCCTGCGAAGGGGGTATCATTGTCTATTTGAAGGGTACTGAACACTAGGCGCCCATCGCTGAAGTCCACCATCTCCGACGTCCCCGTCTCCCCAAGCATACCTATCACCACCTGCGAGGCCAGCTTCTCGGGGTAGATGAGCGTGTCGATCCCCATGTCCTTGAGTAGGCGCTTATTCTCCTGCTCCAGGTACTCGTTGGTGTCGATGCGGGCGATCACCCTGGAGGCCCCAAGCTTTTTGGCCAGTAGGGCAGCGATGATATTGGTCGTCTCAGCGTGCGCCACTGCAATGAAAAGATCCGTGTGGCCTACCTCGGCCTTCTGTAGAATAGGAATAGAGGTAGCCGAACCCAGCAAGGTTCCAAGGTCCGCCTGCTCGTTGAGCCGTTGGAGATTCGCAGGGTCTGGGTCTATAGCCATGACCCTATGGGTCGACTTGCTCAGCTTCGTCGCCAGATGCGTCCCCACCTCCCCGATGCCCGCTACGATGATATTCATATGCCACAGTGTATCGAAAGCAGCAAAGATAATCATTAGATTATTCGATTCTTGGAAAGCACACCTTCCCTTGGCCACCACTGCGCGTGGAGTCCGAAAGCTAACGGGCGCAGTGGTGGGCATCAGCAGAAGCAACTGCTGGGGTTTGGTGTGGCGCAACCCCTTGGTTACGGTGTTACTCCTTGACGAGTGGATGCGCAAAGTGCGTCATCAGCTGGGGTTCTACGCAATGCGTTAGGGAATGGCGAGGCCACGGATGCCTACCAAACAATGGATCCACATACTCTGCCAGGCCTAGAGAGAGAAGGTGCGTAGTCTAATAGTCGCCCGTTGACCCAATTGCCAAACTCTGGCTTCCAGCGGCCAATTTCCAGCTCCATATATCCAAAATCTAGACACACTGCATCGCACACTACGTTTAGGAACGCTGTGTTTGTAGTATTGTAACAAAATTGTAACACTTCCGTACCTTAGGCTTGACTTTGGTTGCCCAACTTCGCGACCAAGAGAGTGGGGGCAGGCAAGCAAAACGAATCCGATGCGCGACAGGGTGTTCAAGATCATGCTCTATGCGGTCAGCGCGCTCATCCTGTTGCTGTGCGCTGGGCTGCTCCTCTCGCTCCTGCTGGGCGCCCGCGACGTCGTGCAGGCGAAGGGCTTTTGGTCGTTTCTGTCGAGCACCGTCTGGAATCCTACCGTGGGGCGCGAGGAGTACGGGGCTATGCCCTTTATTGTGGGCACGGTGTTTACATCGCTGCTAGCGTTGCTGCTCTGCATTCCGTTGGCCTTGGCAGTGGCCCTGCTGACCGGCTACTATCTGCGGGGCACACGCATAGCGCGGGGTATTATCGTGGTGATAGACCTATTGGCCGGCATTCCCTCCATCGTCTATGGGCTTTGGGGCTTTTATGCCCTGCGGCCCATCATCATTCGCTTAGGCATCAACCAGCTCGGGCTGGGCATTTTGACCTCATCGTTGATATTGGCCATCATGATAGTGCCCTACGCGGCCTCGCTGTGCCGGGAATTTATCGTCATGACCCCGCGCGAGCTGGCGGAGGGGGCGTTTAGCCTGGGGGCCACTCGGCAGGAGACCGTCGTCAAGGTGGTGTTGCCGGCGGTGCGCAAGGGCATCGTGGCTGCGTTCATCTTGGCCTTGGGGCGGGCCTTGGGGGAGACCATGGCTGTAACTATGCTCATAGGCAATACCAACAATGTGCCTGCGGGGTTGGGCGACACGGGCAACACCATGGCCAGCCTGATAGCCAACCAGTTTGGCGAGGCCTCGGGGCTCAAGCTCAGCGCGCTCTACGCGGTGGGGCTGGTACTGTTCCTCTTGACGGTGGTGATCAATCTGGTAGCCAGAGCCATAATGCGCTATTTGAAGTGATGGATGCCATGGGGGATGTTGAGGTGCTGACGGGATCACGGATAGGGCGACACCACGCGAGGCGGCAACGTCGCAATAGGCTTTTTGAGGTCGGAGTCTACGTGCTGGCTGCCCTGGCCTGCGCACCGCTCTTCTTCATCTTGGGTTCCCTGATCTATAAGGGGCTAGGGCAGCTCAATATCTCCTTTTTCACCGAGTCCACGCCGAGCACCCTGGAGGCCATGCTGGCCTCGCGTCGAGGAGACAGCATTCCTGGTGGCATCGCCAATGGCATTGTGGGCACGTTGCTCATGGTGAGCTTGGCCAGCGTGGTGGCCATCCCGCTGGGAGTAGCTGCGGGCGTGTACCTCTCGCTCTACGGGAAAACGCACTACGCCGCAGTGGTGCGCTTTGTCACTGATGCCCTACAGGCCACCCCGTCCATCGTGGTGGGCATTGTGATGTACCAGTGGGTGGTGCGCTCCATGGGCAGCTTTTCGGGCTTTGCGGGCGCCATGGCCTTGGCCTTCATGATGCTACCCTTGGTGGCCAGGAGTACAGAGGAGAGCTTGTCGCTACTTCCCTCCACGCTGCGGGAGGCAGGGCTGGCCTTGGGCGCCCCCTTCTACAGGGTGGTCTTCAGAATTCTATTGCCCTCGGCCTATGGCGGCATCTCCACGGGGGCCATTCTGGCCATCGCGCGCACCATGGGGGAAACGGCCCCGCTCATCATGACTGCGCTCGGCTCCGCGGCCATCGTCACTAATATCTTTCGCCCCATGTCGGCCGTTCCACTGCAGATATGGGAATTCTACAACGATCCTAACCTCATGGCCATGATATGGAGCTCTTCGTTGTTTCTGCTATTGCTCACCCTGCTGTTGAATTACCTGGCCCACCGCATGGCGCACTAGCGAGGATAAAGGAGTAGACCATGGAGGATGCGTTCCTGAAGCTCGAAGGGGTGAGCGTGAGCTATACCGTGGGGAGTAAGGCGGTGGATTCGGTTTCGGCTGCCATACCCCGACACGCCATCACGGCCATCATGGGGCCCTCGGGGTGCGGCAAGAGTACCCTGCTCAGGGCTATCAACCGGATGCACGACCTCTACCGGGATATCTCCGTCACAGGCCACATCTACTTGCAGGGGCGCGATGTACTCCAGATGCCAACCATGCAAGTGCGCCGCCAGATCGGCATGGTGTTTCAGCGGCCTAACCCCTTCCCCACCATGAGCATAGCCGACAACGTGGTGGCGGGCTATCGCCTCAACGGCATTCGACTCGGAAGAACACGGCGACAAGCACTGGTGGAGCAGAGCCTACGCGCCGTGGGCCTCTGGGACGAGGTCAAGGAGGTCACCGAGAAAAAAGGCAGTTTTCTCAGCGGGGGGCAGCAGCAGCGCCTTTGCATTGCGAGGGCTCTAGCCTTGCAGCCAGAGGTGATCTTGATGGATGAACCCACTAGCGCGCTCGACCCCATCAGCACCCGCCGCATCGAGGAATTGCTCCTAGAGCTCAAAACCAAGGTAACCATCGTCATCGTCACCCACAACATGGGCCAAGCAGCGCGCATCTCCGACATGGCCATGTTCATGTACCTCGGCAAGCTGATAGAATATGATTCCACGCAACAGCTCTTCACTGCCCCAAAGGATAAGCGAACAGAGGATTACCTCACAGGGCAATTTGGCTAGAAGTCGCGGGGAGCTACACCAGATGGAGAAGGAGGCAGAGAATGTTTGATGTGCGCAATCGCCATGTGGCGCAGATAGTACAGGACTACGAGGCCATGTCCAGGGAGGTACTTGAGCAGTACGGGCGGGTGGAGCATCAGCTCACCACCCCGGCCGATGCAAAGCTCTCCCAGCTCGTTGACCACTCCGAGCGCATGATCGATAGCATGGAGGTCAAGCTCCACCAAGACATTATGCACGCCATCGTGCTCTACATGCCCAAGGCTGTGGAGAGCCGAATGGTGGTCTCCTACTACGACATGACCTCCGACATGGAGCGCGTGGGCGACCTGCTGGAAAACTCCCACCGCGCCCTGCAGAACGTCTACCGCGAGGGCGCCGTGTTCACCGAGCTTAAGGACGACTTCGAGCGCCAGTTCGCACAGGTGCGCAAGAATCTACAGACGGCCATCTTTGCCTTCACCTGCGGCGAGCCCGACACCGCCCGCGCCCTGCTCGACGACGACCAGCCCATCGACCACCTTCACCGGGAGATATGCCAGGTACTCCCTGCGCTCATCGCAGAGCATGGCGCACGCCAAGACGAGGCCACCACCGCCCTAAGCCTCTTCTCCCTCTCTCACGCCCTAGAGCGCATCGGCGACCATTCTAGTAACCTGGCCGAGGCTACCATCTACACCTACGTGGGCCAATTTGTGCGCCACGGCGGCGCGGAGTAGGTGCCTAGGCCACGATAGAAACTAACGTATGGATAGAATAGAGCATGTGGCCACAATCCTGGTGGTGGAGGACGAGGAAGGTATACGGGAAATCCTGGAATTCAACCTCAGGAGCGAACACTATGAGGTGATCTGCTGCGAATCGGCCGAGCAGGCCCTCAAGGAGGATTTGGCCCGCGTGGATCTCCTTATCCTCGACATCATGCTCCCTGGAATGTCGGGGCTCAAGCTCGCCGAGCGCATCCGCAGCATGGAGGCCGTGCCAAAACCCATTATCTTCCTGACGGCCAAGGACGAGGAGAACGACCTCTTGACGGGCTTCAACCTCGGGGCAGATGACTACGTCACCAAGCCCTTCTCGATCAAGGAACTCATGGTGCGCGTGCGGGCCGTGCTCATGCGCTCCATGCCTGGCTTTGGGCGGCCTGTGGTGTCCGTGGGCTCGCTCACCATCGATCATGTGGGCAAGCGCATATACGTCGATGGGCAGGAGGTACGCCTGACCAAAAAGGAGTTCGAGGTACTCTCCGTGCTGGCCATGGCCCCTGGCAAGGTGTTTAGTCGGGAAACCATCCTCTCGCAGGTCTGGGGCTCGGAGGTCTACGTCCTGGAGCGCACGGTCGACGTCCATATTGCCCGCATGCGTCGTAAGCTCGGCCGCCTGGGTGTCTGCATCATCCACCGCACAGGGTATGGCTATAGCTACGAACCTGTAGAGGAGGAGGAGTGAATCCTCCTTTTCTCTTCAACCATATTGCCATCATGAGAGGCTCATACCGAAGAAAGCTTTTTCTAAACTATCTGGTGCTCTTCGTACTGCTGTCCGCAGTACTGCTGGTGTTTCAGTGGCAGCGGGAGCGCCTGATCCGTCGCCAGATGCTCGGGCAACAGCTCGGGGCAACAGCCTACATGGCCAATCAGCTCCTCGACGCCCGTCCCGGCGACTACGGCCTGGTGGAGCGGGTCCTCAAGGACACCCTGCGCCTCACAGTCATCGATCTACAGGGCCAGGTGCTCTTCGACAATCTCCACGAGGCCCCCATGGACAACCACATGGGGCGCCCCGAGCTCGAGCAGGCCCAGCTGGAGGGCAGCGGCGACGCCGTCCGACTCTCCTCCACCTTCGGCTGTCGCTTCTTCTACTATGCCGAGGCCTTCCCCTCCCGCTACGTGCGCGTGGCCATGCCATACAACATCGCCCAGCCCATCCTCTTGGGGCAAAACGGCATGTTCCTTTTCCTGCTGGCACTCCTCTTTACGCTCGGACTCCTAGGGCTGCTCTTCGTCTCCGACCGCTTTGGCCGGGCCATCTCCGTGCTGCGGAGATTCGCCATGATGGCCAGGGAGGGGGAAATACCACGCAACGTCAAAATGCCCCGCGGGGAGCTGGGCGACGTGGGCCGAGAGATCATCCAGGCCTACACCCTGCTCGACAAAAGCAACCGAAACATCAGGCTGGAGCAAGAAAAAATGCGCCAGCATTTCATGCACATGAACGAGGGCGTGGCCATGTTCACCGCCGAGGGGCAGCTCGTCTATTCCAACTCCTACTTCGTGCAATATCTCAACCTGGTGCACCATGAACCCGTGGTAACCCCCAACGGCGTGTTTGACTTCCATGAGTTCGCTGAGCTGCGGGACTTCCGGGACTCGACCTTCAAGAGCAAGGAGGGCGACTTGGAAAACACCAGTAAGCAGATATGCCTGGCGGCGGGCAGCGCACGAATCCAGGCGGAGCTACTCATCTTCTCCGACCGCAGCCACGAGCTAGTACTCCGCAACGTCACCCAGGCCATAGAGCAAAAAAAGCTCAAGCGGGAGATGAGCTCCAACATCGAACACGAACTCCGCACCCCGGTGACCATGGTGCAGGGATACCTCGAAACGCTGCTCAATTCCAGTGGCTTGTCGGGAGAGCAGAGCCGACACTTCCTCGAAAAAGCCTACCAGCAATCGAAGCGCTTGGCCGACCTGATAGGCGACATCACCACCCTCTCCATGGCCGAGGAGGTCTCCGACAGGCTGCGCAAGACCTGCGTAGACCTAGGCGCGCTCTTCGATGCCACTGTCCAGGAGCTGGAGGTCGACCTAGAGGCCCAGCACATGCAGGCAACCAACGCGCTGCCCGCGGGGTTAATGGTTCAGGGCGATGCCAAGCTCTTGGAGTCCGTGGTGCGCAACCTGCTCGTCAACAGCATTCGCTACGCAGGTCAGGGCGCCCAGGTGTCCCTCAAGCTCCTGGCCGATAGACCCCGGGTGCAGATCTTCGCCTACGCCGACACGGGCGTGGGGGTGCCCCCGGCCGCCTTGGCGCGCCTCTTCGAGCGCTTCTACAGGGTAGAGGAGGGGAGGGCCCGCTCCCAGGGGGGGTCGGGGCTCGGGCTGGCCATCGTCAAAAACGTCATCTTGGCCCACGGGGGGGAGGTCTACGCCAAGAACGTTGTTCCCCATGGCCTAGAGATCCAGTTCACGCTGCCTAAGCGCTAGGCATCCCGGTCGAGGCGAGGGCCATAAGGCCAGGCGGCCCCAGGATCGCATCGTTTGCCCCCACGGCTTAGGGGCGCGGCATAATGCTGGGATTGGCTACATTCGCGGCCTACTGGGGGGATGGATGGAAACGCTGAGGGCTCGGATTAGGCGGTGGTGGGTGCGGTGGCGCTTTCGGGTGCTTCGCCACGTGGAGGAGGGCGTGCGCTGGGTGGTGCGGCGGGGGCCGCGCCACTACGCCATCCTGCTCAGCTTGATTGTGGGCACGCTCTGCGGCCTGGCGGCCGTGCTGCTCAAAAACACAATCCTCTGGATACACACCCTCGTGATCAACTCCGTGGGCCAGATGACCGAGAGCCTGCTCTTCCTGCTGCTGCCTGGGGTGGGCATTCTGCTGGCCTACCTGTTCGTGCGCTATGTGGTGCGGGATAGCATTGGTCAGGGGGTGTCGAAGATCTTGCTGGCCATCTCGCGCCACCGGGGGCGGTTGGCCCGACACAATGTCTATTCGTCCATCGTGAGCAGTAGCCTGACCATAGGCTTTGGTGGGTCGGTGGGGGCTGAGTCACCCATAGTGCTCACGGGGGCCGCCATAGGCTCCAACGTGGCTCGTTTTTTCCGCGCCGACGCACGGGTCACCACGCTCATGCTGGGGTGCGGGGCGGCTGCCGGGATCGCCGCCATCTTCAAGGCCCCCCTGGCCGGCATGGTCTTCACCCTGGAGGTCCTGTTGCTCGACCTCACCATGAACTCCATCATCCCCCTGCTGCTCAGCGCCGTCTCCGCCACCATCGTCTCCTTCTTCCTCCTGGGCGATGCCGCCCTGTTCCACTTTGAGTACAATGTGCCCTTCGACCTCTCCAAAACCCTCTACTACGTGCTGCTGGGGGTGGTGACGGGCTTTGTGTCACTCTACTTCATGCGCATGGGCATCCGTGCCGGGCATTGGTTTGGCGCAATGCGCTCGCCCTGGCGACGCCTGCTGGTGGGCTCCTTGGGGCTGGGGGTACTCATCTTCTTCTTCCCAGCCCTCTACGGGGAGGGCTACGAGAGCATCCAGATGCTCTTTGAGGGGCAGCAGAAAGTCCTCTTTGCCTACAGCCCGCTGGGCTACGCCATGGACAACTCCTGGCTGGCCATACTGTGCCTGACGGCGCTGTGCCTGGTGAAGGTGTTTGCCATGGCCGCCACCACCGGGGCCGGGGGCATAGGGGGCTCCTTTGCGCCTACGCTCTTCGTGGGCGCCGTCACGGGCGCCGTCCTGGCCGAGCTGTTGAACAGCTTTGGCGCAGGGGTGGGGGAGGCCAATTTCGTGCTGGTAGGCATGGCCGGCACCATGGCCGGGGTGATGCATGCCCCCCTGTTGGGCATCTTCCTCATCGCCGAGCTTACCGAGGGCTATGCGCTCCTGCTACCCTTGATGATCGTCGCCACCATCTCCTACATCACCATCGCCCCCTTTGAACCCCACTCCATCTACACCAAGCGCCTGGCCGAGCGCGGTGAACTCATCACTCACCACAAGGACAAGGCCGTACTCACCATGCTGCAGCTCTCCAAGGTCGTCGAGACCGACCTGCTAACCGTCAAAATCACCGACACGCTGCGCGCCCTGGTACGCACCGTGGCCGCCTCCCATCGCAATATCTTCCCCGTGGTGGACAACGATAACCGATTCCAGGGCATCGTCCTGCTCGACGACATCCGCCACGTCATGTTTGAGCAGGACCGCTACGACGACTATACCGTCAAGGACTTCATCACCACCCCCCCCGCCATCATCTCCATCGAGGAACCCATGGAGCAGGTGATGGCAAAATTCGAGGAGACCAAGGCCTGGAATCTGCCCGTCTTGAGCGGCCCGCAGTACGTGGGCTTCGTGTCGAAGGCCAAGATCTTCTCGGCCTACCGCGACCTACTGGTGAGCTTTTCCAACGAGTAGCCCCCAGCGCCCCCCGCTGCGTGGCCGACCCTCCCCTCCGCGCGCTGCGCCAGTAGCAGAGTGCACAAAAATTCTCTACCTTTGTGGTGGAGGAACCATATGGGGAAACCATCCATGATCAAGGGTAGAGTATCGCAGGTGATTGGGCCTGTGGTTGACGTGTCGTTTGAGGTGGGGCGGGCCGAGATGCCGCGGATTCACGATGCGCTCGAGATCCACCGCGCCGATGGGAGCAGGCTTGTGCTCGAGGTGCAGCAGCACATAGGCGATAGCACGGCGCGCACCATAGCTATGGACACCACCGACGGCCTGGCCCGGGGCACTGAGGTGTTGGCCACCGGCCAGAGCATCACCATGCCCGTGGGGTCCGCGGTCAAGGGCCGCCTGCTCAACGTGATAGGTAACGCCATCGACGGGCTCCCCCACGTTGAGGTGAAAGATCGCTACCCCATCCATCGCGAGCCCCCAAAGTTCGAGAACCTGAAAACCGACCGCGAGGTCCTCTACACAGGCATCAAGGTTATCGACCTACTCGAGCCCTACATGAAGGGCGGCAAAATAGGCCTCTTCGGGGGGGCCGGGGTAGGCAAGACCGTCCTGATCATGGAGATGATCCACAACATCGCCAAGGGTTACGATGGCATGTCCGTGTTCGCCGGGGTAGGCGAGCGCACCCGCGAGGGCAACGACCTGCTGCGCGAAATGATCGAGTCCAACGTCATCCGTTACGGCGATCGATTTAAGGCCGCCATGGCCGAGGGCAAGTGGGACCTCGACCTCGTGGACCCCGAGGAACTCAAGAAGTCGCAGGCTACCCTGGTGTTTGGGCAGATGAATGAACCGCCGGGAGCCCGCGCGCGGGTGGCCCTCGCGGGGCTCACGGTGGCCGAGTCCTTCCGCGACGCACCCGGCGAGCCGCAGGGGCGCGACATCCTCCTCTTCATCGACAACATCTTCCGATTTACCCAGGCCGGCAGCGAGGTCTCAGCGCTCTTGGGGCGTATGCCCTCGGCTGTGGGCTACCAGCCTACCCTGGCCACGGAAATGGGCATCATGCAGGAGCGCATCACCTCCACCAAGCGCGGCTCCATAACCTCCGTGCAGGCCGTCTATGTGCCCGCCGACGACCTCACCGACCCTGCCCCGGCTACCACCTTCAGCCATCTGGACGCCACCACCGTTCTCAGCCGTAAGATCTCTGAGTTGGGTATCTACCCCGCCGTCGATCCCCTCGACTCCACCTCCCGCATCCTGACCGCCGAGGTGGTGGGCCAAGAACATTACAACACGGCCCAGCGCATCAAGGCACTGCTCCAGAAATACAACGAACTACAGGACATCATCGCCATCCTCGGCATGGATGAACTCAGCGAGCAGGATAAGCTCGTGGTCCACAGGGCGCGCCGCGTGCAGCGCTTCCTGAGCCAGCCCTTCCACGTGGCCGAGCAGTTCACTGGCCTGCAGGGCACCATGGTCGACATCAAAGACACCATCAAGGGCTTCAACATGATCATGGACGGCCAGGTGGACCAGTACCCCGAGGCCGCTTTCAACTTGGTTGGCACCATCGACGAGGCCATCGCCAAGGGCGAAAAATTGCTCAAGGAGGCTAAGTAGTGCCTGCCAAGGAGCAACGCCCGCCCGCAGCGCCACCATGCGCCCGCCCGCAACGATAGGACGCCCATCATGAAAGTAGAAATAGTCACACCAGAGGCCACGGTATATACGGGAGAGGCCGTACGGGTCTCCGTGCCCGGTGGCAAGGCTCCCTTCACTATGCTCCATCAGCACCAGGCCATCGTCTCCACGCTGCGCCCGGGCATCGTCCGGCTCGCCCACGCCGATGGCAGCGAGTCGCGCTTCGGTCTGGTGGGCGAGGGCCTGGTGGAGCAGCACGATGACGCCGTCACCATCCTGGCGCAGCAGGCACATCCCATAACCCACGCGGCGCGCTAGGACCATGCGGAAAAGCCAGCTGCAGACAGCCACCCCGCGCAGGAGCGCGGCGGCCTGGGTCTGCGCGGGTCTCCTGCTGCTCGCCCCCCTGGCCGCTACGGCTCAGCAGGAGCTACG
Organism: uncultured Bacteroidia bacterium; assembly: GCA_947252645.1. Classification (GTDB taxonomy): domain Bacteria; phylum Bacteroidota; class Bacteroidia; order Bacteroidales; family CAJPTX01; genus Bacteroides_D. Next base: position 8,578 of record CAMXWF010000018.1, on the reverse strand, counting down.
CGATAGTGCCGGGCACCGCCTGGGCTGGCATTTCTCCCTGCAGTACGGCGCCCCACGCATTGTCCTCCTGCCCCACCAACCAGACGACTCCAACATCAGAAAAGCCATCGCGCGGAAGCTCCTCCACCTGCGCTGCAACGTCTATATCCCAGAGCTACCCGACCTCTACTTCAACCCGCACGCCGCCCCCGACTCGCTGCTCAAGCTCCTCCACCGCGTGGTGACCGACATCACCCGCCACGACGAACCCAGCAGCGTCCTGCTCGTGGGTGCCGGGCGCAGCGCGGCCCTAGCCATGATGGCCGCCACCACTGACTTCCGGGTCAAGCAGGTCATCGCGCTCTCCCCCGGCGAGTACTTCGAGCCGCCCAACGCTGTCCAGCGCGTCGTCGGAAGGCTCCGCGTTCCTCTGCTCGTGCTCTACGCCCCACACGAAAGCACCACCATGCGCACCCTCTGCCTGCAGGTCCCCAAGGAGCTAATCATCTTCTCTCCCACCCTCCACCACACCGGCTACCAGACCCTCCTGCTGGATCAGCCCGAGAGCGGGCCCGCCTGGCTTGCCATCTCCATCTTCTACAGCGAGCAATTCGGGCGATAGGCGGCCAATGCACACGGCTAAGCACGCCCAGGGAAATCTCGACCCATACCATCCCCGTATCAACGCCGTACCAACGCCGCTCTTTTTCGATAATTTAGCGAAGGGGGTGCGGAGCGGATGGGGAAGTGGCACACTCCCGGAGCTCTCTCCCCTAGGCGAGGCCCAGCAGGACACGGCGCGACAGCAGTGGAGAACGCAAAGCGCATAGCGGTTTATACGGTGACGGGCGTACAGGTGTTGAGTCTGGCCGTTCATGGTGAGAAGGAGACGAACCTACAGGTGGAGAGCCTGGCCGAGGGGGTGTACATTGTGATGATAGAAGCAGCGAACGGCGAAAGTAAGGCGATGAAGCTGGTGGTGCGTAGGTAAAGCCTTAGGCTACCAGGAGTGATAGCGCGGCCTTCCCCATGCTAATGGGGAAGGCCGCGCTGTGTTTGCTGCATGGCGCGGAGGGTACTATAGAGGTTCGTTTTTCAATGGGCATTGCGGGCAAGGCATGGTGTGCAGGGCATTGCGGGGCGGCGGGCTGCGCATCGTTTTGCGGCCGTATCGCTGCGAACGGAGAGGCGAAAGAGCGCGAAGGGGCATTCCTTTTTGCATTCTGCTCGCCAGGGCGACAATTTCCCTCTCCCTTTTGGACGAATGGGCCTTTCGGAGGGGTGAACGGACTGAAATGTTGTATGAACGCATAGAACGCCCTGATGATGCAGCATCCTTTATTTCACTAAATCTAGAAGATAATTTGTAGTTTGTTTTACTATTCATAAACCAACGAATCCTTTACCCTTGCCCTTCGCATTGCCTTACTGCAACATTCCTCCACACCTTCACGTTAATATAATTGACTGCGTGCATCGAAATTTGGGCGCAGGGAGTCTATAGAGAAAAAACGACTTTATGGAGAGAGTGCAGAGGGTCGGTATGGAACGCGGTAAAAAAGCAGCAGAAATAAGACATATGGAAGCGTTGAGTAGAATGAAAAAGAGGATGTTGGTGGCCATGGGGTGGTTTCTCATGGCGCTACTGCTGCTGCCCGTGGGGGCGATGGCGCAGGCCACACAGGACGTGAAGATCAAGGTGACGAACAGGGTGAATAGAAAAACCACACCCGTGAAAGATGCTAAGGTGACAATCGTGGATGCCAACGGGGAAAAGCATGAAGGGACGACCAAAGACGATGGCGAAGCGATTGTGGAGGGGGTGCCAGTGCCGCCCGCGGGAACCGTTACTGTGGAGAGTGGCGCAACGGTAGTGACGGCCGCGCTAAAGGTGAACGAGAGTGGGAAGGTGAGCCCGTCCACGATAAACCTCGCGAGTGCCAAGTCGGTCGAGGTGACGGTGGTAGATGCGGTGACGGGTAACGGCATTCCGGGTGCCACGGTAACGATAGGCGCGCAGAATGCAGAGACCAAGAGCCAAGGGAAGGCGATGCTGAACCTGATGAGAGGGACTTTCCCTGTATCGGTCACGGCGAACGGCTACGCCGTTAGCACGGTGACGCGACCGATCAAGAGATTTGACGCTCAAAAACCATTGCTGGACGCGATCAAGCTGACACCGGTGAGGGGTGTGACGATCAAGGTGGTGAATGGTAGCTCTCCGGTGTCCGGTGTCACAGTGAAAATCGTGGATGCCAAGGGGAAAGAGTATAAGGGGACGGCCGGTCCTACTGGCGAGGCGGTCGTGAAGAATGTGCCAGTGCCAATCAAGGAGAATGGGACAGTGACCGTGGAGCAAAGCGGGCAGGTGGTGATGACGGCGCCGGTGAAGGTGAACGAGGCCGGGACGGCGGAGTCGGATAATATCGATATTAGCCAGGCTAAGGCGGTCGTGGTGACAGTGGTTGACGCGAAGACGAAGCAAGGCATTGAGGGCGCCACGGTAGCGGTGGGCGCGCAGGTGGTAACTACCAAAGGCAGTGCTGGTAAGGTGACACTGAACCTGCTGGGAGGTACTATTGCTGATCCAGTCCAGTACCGGATGGTGGCCAAGAAAGAAGGCTACGCCGATAGCACTGTGATGCGGAAGGTGGACCATAACGGCATAGCGAATCCTAACACAATCAAGCTGACACCGGTGAGGGACGTGACGATAACGGTGACGGATAATGGTGCGGGGGTGTCCGGTGCCACGGTGACGATTGTGGATGAGAACGGGAAAGAGTATAAGAAAACGACCGGTTCTGATGGCAATGCGGTCATGCCGAAGGTGCTAGCACCGACCGATGGGACGCTGACTGTGAGTGCAGGCGACAAGGAGGTGTCGGTGCCGGTGACGGTGGACGAGGATGGGAATGCGAATCTGAATACGATAGACATCCAGAAGATAGTACCCGTGATCATGACGGTGGTTGATGAGTGGGCGGTGCCCATCCCGAATGGCACGGTGACGGTGGCAGCGAAGAAAGCCGACATTGGAAGCGATGGGAAGGTGACGTTGAACCTGCTGGGCGGTATGGGAATCCAGTACCAGATGGTGGCCAAAGGTCCTGCGGTCTATGCCGTTACGTCGGAGACAGTATTAGTGAATGCTGATGGTACAGCGGACCCTAACACGATAGAGTTGAAGCAAAATGAGCGCGTGACGATCACGGTGGTGAATAATGATCAGCCTGAGGATGGCGCGACGGTGACGATCGTGGATGCCAAAGGAAACGAGTATAAGGAAACGACCGGTTCTAATGGCAAGGCTGACGTACCGAAGATGGCAGGGCCAACCGAATGGACAGTTACGGTGGAGAAAGGCTGGAAGGTAGTGACGGTGCCGGTGAAGGTGGCCAAGGATGGGAAGCTGGAGCCGGATAGGATAGACATCGCGAAGCCCCGGGGGGTTGAGGTGACGGTGATTGATGCGGTGACGGGAGAAGGAATTGAGGGCGCCAAGGTCACTGTGGGCGCGCAGACGGTAACGGCCGATGGCAATGGCAAGGTGACGCTGAACCTGCAGGAAGGTGTCAAAATTCAGTACCAGGTGGTGACCACGGCCGACGGCTACGCCAATAGCACGGTGAAGAGGAGGGTGAAGGCGTATAACGGCAGCACCCTAACGCTGGGCGGGATTGAGCTGATGTCGTTGGCGGGCGTGACAATCAAGGTGACGGATAATGGGGCTAAGGTACCCGGCGCCACGGTGACGATCGTGGATGTCAAAGGAAAAGAGTATAAGGGAATGACCTTAAACGATGGCATGGCGGTCGTGCAGAAGGTGCCAGTGCTAACCGAAGGGACCGTTACCGTGGAGAAAGATGGGAAGCAAGTGACGGGGCCAGTGAAGGTGAAAGGGGATGGGAAGGCTGAGCCGGATAATATCGATATTAGCCAGGCCAAGGCGGTCGTGGTGACGGTGGTCGATTCGGCGGCTAGAACATATGGCCTCGGTGATCGTTTCGGGACCACGGTGACGGTGGGCGCACAGGTGGCGAAGGCCGGCGACTATTATGGGAAGGTGACGCTGAACCTGCTGGGTGGTACTGGAGTCAAGTACCGGATGAAGGCCAAAGCGTCCACCTATGTCGATAGGACGGTGGCAGTGTCAGTGAATGATGAAGGTATAGCGGATCCCGACACGATTGAGCTGAAGTATTTTATTGAAGTGCCGATAACTGTGAGGAATAACGGTAATGCACTAATCGGGGCCGATGTGACGATTGTGGATGAGAATGGAAAATCGTATACGGCGAAGACCGATGAGGATGGCATTGCGAAAGTACCCGGGGTGCCGGCGCCGACCGAGGGGACGGTAACCGTAAGGACAACGGACATCGTGGTGACGGTGCCGGTGACGATAGATGGGTGGGGGCATGCGACCCCAGCTACGATAGATATCGAGGAAGGTAACACCCCGGGAGTCAATGTGATAGAGGCTAAGGAAGTCGAGGTGACGGTGGTAGATCCGGGGACGAAGAATGTCATCGAGGGCGCGACGGTGACGGTGGGTGCGCAGACGGTAACGACCGATGACCGTGGGAAGGTGAAGCTGAACCTACAGATAAAAAAGAAGGGCTATCCTGTATTAGCTAAGGCTGAAGGCTATGAAGCTAACACGGTGAAGGTATCGGTAGATGCGGAAGGCAAAGCGGAGCCGGACACGATCAAGCTGACGGTGCTGTGGGAGGTAGAGTTCGACGCGACCGAAGGGCGGTTTGCGAACGGTCGCAGGTGGCGGATTGTACCGGTGGCGCACCGCAAGTCGATCCAGAAGTCCAACGTGGAGGAGCCCACCAGAGAGGGCTACACGTTCGTGGGCTGGTTGCTGAACAACGATTCGTATGACCTCACAAGTGAGGTGAAAGGAGATATCAAGCTGACGGCGCGGTGGGTGGCGAAGCACACGGTGACCCTCGACTACAACGATGGTAAGACACCGGTGGAAAAGCAGGAGGTGGAAGATGGAAAGGCTGCGAGCAGGCCGGCCAGCGATCCCACGCGGGACGGCTACGCGTTCAAGGGGTGGTACCAGGATGGTGCGACCGCTCCGTACGACTTCGGGACGGCGGTCACCCAGGATATCACGCTGAAGGCGCGGTGGGTGGCGAAGCACACGGTGACCTTCGACTACAACGATGGTAAGACGGCGCCCGTGAAGCAGGAGGTGGAAGATGGAAAGACGGCGAGCAAGCCCGCCGATCCCACGCGGGACGGCTACACCTTCGTGGAGTGGCAGCTAAACGGCGTAGCGTACAACTTTGACGATCCGGTGAACGCCGACATCATGCTGACGGCGCTGTGGAGACAGTCGCAGGCCAAGACCTACACGGTGACGGTGAAGACGCAACTCGCCGACGGCACGGCCGTTGCGGGCGCGACGGTGGGGATCGGCGCCCAGGCACCTGCGACCACCGGCCCGGACGGCCAGGTGACGGCCCAGCTGCCCAACGGCCCCTACTCGGTGGCAGTGCAGAAGGCCGGCTACGAGGAGACCGGACGCACGCCCGCGGGCCTGACCGTGGACGGGCAGGATGTCACGCTGACGGTGACGCTGAAGCCCATCGAGACCCCGAACCCCAAGGCCGCGACCGGGACGCTGAAGCTGACGGTGATAGGCGAGGACGGCCAGCCGCTCACGGGGACCAAGGTGACCATCGGCGGGAAGGAGTACACGACCGACGGGGAGGGCAAGGTGACCCTGCAGGCGGTGCCGGTGGGGACGAGCACCGTGCCGGTGTCCAAGGAGGGCTACCATCCCGCGAGCGTGGACGTGACGATCGAGGAGAATAAGACCACCACGGCGATCGTGAAGCTGGTGAAGGACATCAGCGGGGCCACGCCGCAGGCCAAGACCTACACGGTGACGGTGAAGACGCAGCTCGCCGGTGGCAAGGCCGTTGCGGGCGCGACGGTGCGGATCGGCACCCGGGCACCCGAGCCCACCGGCCCGGACGGCCAGGTGACGGCCCAGCTGCCCGACGGCGCCTACCCGGTGGCAGTGCAGAAGTCCGGCTACAAGGAGGAAGCGCGTACGTCCCAAGGCCTACATGTGAATGGCGCGGATGCCACGCTGACGGTGACGCTGGCGCCCATCGTGAACAAGGACCCCGGGGCCGCGACCGGGACGCTGAAGCTGACGGTGATAGGCGAGGACGGTAAGCCGCTCACGGGGACCGAGGTGACCATCGGCGGGGAGAAGCACACGACCGACGGGGCGGGCAAGGTGACCCTACAGGCCGTGCCGGTGGGTACGAGTACCGTGCCGGTGGCCAAGGAGGGCTACTATCCCGCGAGCGTGGACGTGACGATCAAAGAGAATGAGACCACGGAGGCGACCGTGAAGCTGGTGAAGGTGCCCGCGGGGACCACGCCGAGCACGCCCACCCTGCACACGGTGACGGTGAAGGTGGAGCTTGCGGGTGCTGCTGGCACCCCCGTTGCGGGCGCGACGGTGAGGATCGGCACCCAGGCAGCCGCGACCACCGGCGCGGACGGCCAGGTGACAGCCCAGCTGCCCGACGGCACCTACCCGGTGGCGGTGCAGAAGGCCGGCTACAAGGAGGAAGCGCGTACGTCCCAAGGCCTACATGTGAATGGCGCGGATGCCACGCTGACGGTGACGCTGTTGAAGGTCGAGGCCCCGAACCCCAAGGCCGCGACCGGGACGCTGAAGCTGACGGTGATAGGCGAGGACGGTAAGCCGCTCACGGGGACCGAGGTGACCATCGGCGGGGAGAAGCACACGACCGACGGGGCGGGCAAGGTGACCCTACAGGCCGTGCCGGTGGGTACGAGTACCGTGCCGGTGGCCAAGGAGGGCTACTATCCCGCGAGCGTGGACGTGACGATCAAAGAGAATGAGACCACGGAGGCGACCGTGAAGCTGGTGAAGGTGCCCGCGGGGACCACGCCCACCACACCGACCACGCCCCCCCTGCACACGGTGACGGTGAGGGTGGAGCTTGCGGGTGCCACCGGTACCCCAGTCACCCCCGTTGCGGGCGCGACGGTGCGGATCGGCACCCGGGCACCCGAGCCCACCGGCCCGGACGGCCAGGTGACGGCCCAGCTGCCCGACGGCGCCTACCAGGTGGCGGTGCAGAAGGCCGGCTACGAGGAGACCGGACGTACGCCCGCGGGCCTGACCGTGGACGGTGCGGCCGTCGAGCTGACGGTGACGCTGGCGCCCATCGTGAACAAGGACCCCGGGGCCGCGACCGGGACGCTGAAGCTGACGGTGATAGGCGAGGACGGCCAGCCGCTCACGGGGACCAAGGTGACCATCGGCGGGAAGGAGTACACGACCGACGGGGAGGGCAAGGTGACCCTGCAGGCGGTGCCGGTGGGGACGAGCACCGTGCCGGTGTCCAAGGAGGGCTACCATCCCGCGAGCGTGGACGTGACGATCGAGGAGAATAAGACCACCACGGCGATCGTGAAGCTGGTGAAGGACATCAGCGGGGCCACGCCGCAGGCCAAGACCTACACGGTGACGGTGAAGACGCAGCTCGCCGGTGGCAAGGCCGTTGCGGGCGCGACGGTGAGGATCGGCACCCAGGCACCCGCGACCACCGGCGCGGACGGCCAGGTGACAGCCCAGCTGCCCGACGGCACCTACCCGGTGGCGGTGCAGAAGGCCGGCTACAAGGAGGAAGCGCGTACGTCCCAAGGCCTACATGTGAATGGCGCGGATGCCACGCTGACGGTGACGCTGTTGAAGGTCGAGGCCCCGAACCCCAAGGCCGCGACCGGGACGCTGAAGCTGACGGTGATAGGCGAGGACGGTAAGCCGCTCACGGAGACCAAGGTGACCATCGGCGGGAAGGAGTACACGACCGACGGGGAGGGCAAGGTGACCCTGCAGGCGGTGCCGGTGGGGACGAGCACCGTGCCGGTGTCCAAGGAGGGCTACCATCCCGCGAGCGTGGACGTGACGATCGAGGAGAATAAGACCACCACGGCGATCGTGAAGCTGGTGAAGGACATCAGCGGGGCCACGCCGCAGGCCAAGACCTACACGGTGACGGTGAAGACGCAGCTCGCCGGTGGCAAGGCCGTTGCGGGCGCGACGGTGCGGATCGGCACCCGGGCACCCGAGCCCACCGGCCCGGACGGCCAGGTGACGGCCCAGCTGCCCAACGGCGCCTACCCGGTGGCGGTGCAGAAGGCCGGCTACGAGGAGACCGGACGCACGCCCGCGGGCCTGACCGTGGACGGGCAGGATGTCACGCTGACGGTGACGCTGAAGCCCATCGAGACCCCGAACCCCGGGGCCGCGACCGGGACGCTGGAGCTGACAGTGATAGGCGAGGACGGTAAGCCGCTCACGGGGACCGAGGTGACCATCGGCGGGGAGAAGCACACGACCGACGGGGCGGGCAAGGTGACCCTACAGGCCGTGCCGGTGGGTACGAGTACCGTGCCGGTGGCCAAGGAGGGCTACTATCCCGCGAGCGTGGACGTGACGATCAAAGAGAATGAGACCACGGAGGCGACCGTGAAGCTGGTGAAGGTGCCCGCGGGGACCACGCCGAGCACGCCCACCCTGCAC
>CAMXWF010000017.1 GCA_947252645.1 uncultured Bacteroidia bacterium | reverse complement strand
CGAGTTCTTCGACGGCGCCCAGTTCGACCTCCGCGGCAACGTCACCGTGCTCTAATCGGCCCCCTACCCCCCGCCCCGGCGGGGGGCAGGGCCTGCCCCGGGGAGCACGCCTCAGGCGGAGGGGGAGAGGAAGAAGATTTGCTTCATACCCTTGCCGTTCCAACTGCCGCATATTCCAAGAGTCTAGCGAAGACTCTTCGAGTGTGCTGCTGTACGGTTTCCTAGTCCAGAGCTTAAAGTCAGTGATGCGTGTGGCCTTCTAGGACAGGGTTGCGATGCCGTGCCGTAGCAGATCCTTCGCGTGGAAGAATCCTGCGCCCACCTCTGGTTGGACGGATTCAGAGTGTATGCCCAGCTAAGGAATAAATTTGTAACTTCGCACTGTGTTGAACGCTATGCGCATAAATGATACTGAGCTTTGTAGTCGTACTGGTAGTTGTTTTATTGGGGTTGTTGGCCAGTGTATTCTACCGCCGTGTGTGGGGGCCTCGTATACGCTGGCAGCGCTACGACACGCTGCTAGCCGTGCTCAACGCCTATTGCTATAGTGGTGAAGGTCTGGTGACAGCGCATGGTAAGCATGTGATGCTTTACCGATCACCCAGTAGCCAGATGGTGGAGCTTGAGGATCGCGAGGGACGTTTGCGGCTTATCTGGCGAGCCAAATACTTTGGTCAGGAGATGGTCTATAGTCGTTGGCTGGAGCAAGATCTCGACCCTGGGGAGCAGCTTAGTGAAGCGCAAGTGGCCGTGGAGGAGTTTGAGGAGGAGTTGCAGTCACATATCCGAATGGTCGATTCTAGCGAGCTGCCGGCAGAGATGGCCAAGGCTCGTCACATGGACGTGGAGGACTTGCGTCAGCAGGAGATGCAGGTGTACGATAGCGAGGCGATGGATAGGGCCAAGGATACCATGGACGATCTGGCCGATAGCGATGACTAGTCTCATTCTTGGGGCTGCTATGCGCACCAGCACTGTACGTGCGCATAAAGGATATGTAGAGCAGTGCCATGAAATGTATTGTAATAGACGATGATAGGTTAGTCCACCGCATTCTCAGGAGCTATGTGGAGCGTACAGACTCCCTCATATTCTCTGAAGTCTTTGTAGACTCTCGTAAGGCGATAGATTACCTCCGGCGCCATCCAGACATAGGATTGGTTTTTCTGGATATCCAGATGCCGGGCATGGACGGTTTTGAGTTTCTTGACAGTCTCGATCGGAATCCGCAGATTGTAGTTATATCTAGCAGCGAGGAATATGCCTTACGAGCCTTCGACTACGATGCCACCGACTATCTGCTCAAGCCCATCACCTATGAGCGGTTTTACCAATCGGTGTCTAAGGCTCTCCGTTGGTCGCACTCGGCCAGCATGGACGAGCAGCTCTACCTCAAGCGCGAGGATACCCTAGTCAAAGTGGCCTATAGCGATGTTATCTGGATAGAAGCCATGGAGAACTACGTGGGAATTTTCACTGAGCACGACCGCTTTGTCATGCACTTCACCATGAAGTCGGCCGAGAGCCAAATGCCAAGCCAGATGTTTAGGCGTATTCATCGTTCCTACATTGTGAACCTGAGTCGAGTATTGCGCTTAGAGGGCGAGAGTGCCATTGTGCGCCGCATGGGGCGTCCCGTGGCGCTACCCATTGGACGCAGCTACAAGGCCTCGCTCTTCGAAGCCCTGCGCTTCATGGAAAGCGCACATAAGTGAGTGTCCACAGCCACTTTTGGCCGACTCGCAGCTAACCATTAATTCTGAGTTGGTGCTGTTGCTATGTGCAAGCAGATGTTGAAGTACGTGAAGGCGGTGGCCCTTTACGCGTTAAGCGTATTGCTGTTGCCTGCCTGCGGGCAGGGACAGATGCCCCGCGCCTTGGTGCCTAGTGGACCTTGGTGGGCCGACAGCACAGCGGCGCATTGGGCCGATTCAGTGGTGCAGACGCTGCCCCTCGAACGCATGCTGGCGCAGTCGATGATGGTGGGGGCCTACCCTCGGCAAGGTGAAAAACATCTTCAGGAGCTCGAGCGACTCGTGGAGAGGGCAGGGATAGGGGGCGTGCTACTTTTCCAGGGGTCTCTGCAACAAGAAGCCCAACTGGTCAATCGTCTTCAGGGTAAGGCGACGCTACCGCTGTTGATGGCTCTTGATGCCGAATGGGGCCTCGGTATGCGCATAGACGATGCGATTAGCTATCCGAAGGCCATGGCCTTGACCGCCACGGGTAACCCAGCCCTGAGTTACAGACTTGGGGCGGTGCTGGCTCAGCAGATGCGGCAGCTCGGCATCCAAATAAACTTTGCTCCAGTAGTAGATGTGAACACCAATCCCCGGAATCCCGTGATAGGCCAGCGGGCATTTGCTGACCTCCCGACTGCCGTGGCAGAGTATGGGATGGCCTTCTCGCTGGGTCTGGAACAGAATGGAGTCTACAGCTGCGCCAAGCACTTCCCCGGGCATGGGGACACGCATGTAGATTCGCACAAAGGGCTCCCGCGCGTGGAGAGCACCGTGTTGGCTCTTGATACGGTGGCCCTGGTGCCCTTCCGTATGCTTGTGGCCTCTGATGTTTCCATGCTCATGGTGGGTCATTTGGCCGCACCTGCCCTTGGCACTGGCCCCGAGGAGCCCATCTCGCTCTACAGAGGACTGGGTTCCATTGTGCGTGATAGCTTACATTTTCAGGGACTTATTTGTAGCGATGCCCTCAATATGCAGGGGGCTACCCAGGGGCTAAAGCCCGTAGAGGTGAACGTAAAGGCCTACACTGCTGGACACGATATTCTGCTTTGTCCTGACCAGGTGGAAGCCACCATTGCTAGGCTGGCTAAGCAGGTGCGTAGTCATCCTGAGGGAGGCCTGGACTCCCTGGCAGTGGTTCGGCGCGCCGCCCGTGTTCTCCAGGCTAAGTACCATCTCATGGGCCCGAAAGTGTTCCCGATCGATACAGCCCACCTGGTAGCTAACCTCCACAGTGAGGAGTATCTTGCGCTACGGGATGAGATCGCTACTGGTAGCGTCACGCTGCTACAGGCCAATACGCTCCCGAGCACCTCCCTAGAGCCCGAGAAAGTGGGCTACGTTTCCCTCCTTGGCTCTGAGGATAGCCTCCAATACGCCCTTAATGCGTACACTGGGATTCTCCCCTTCAGCGTGGACCCCAAAGCTATCCCGGCAGATTTATCCGAGCTACAGGCCTACCTTCAAGGTAAGGAACACATTCTTTTGGCCGTGCAGGCCTTCGGCTATAGCCCTAGCAATTGGTTCGGGCTCAAGAAAGCGATGCCAGTCATAGAGGCTTGCCTCCGACAGGCCCGTGTTTCGCTATTGTTGTTTGGCGTACCCTACGCGTTGTCCGCTTTGCCACTCACGCCCCAATTATCTGATGTGGTGCTCTCGTACAGCCTCGCAGGGGCAGCTCAGCGGCGGGTGGCAGAAGTGGTGGTGGGGGCCTCCCAGGCTGAGGGCCAGCTTCCCGTGGCACTACCGTCTTACTTTGTGCGGGGAACCGGCCTACCAGGCCGCAACGACTTGCGGCTAAGCACCACCCTGCCCGCAGACATGCGACTAGACCGCATGCTCCTGCGGCGGGCCGACTCCATCGCTTTTGCCGCTATTGATAGTCTGGCCATGCCGGGTATGCAGGTCTATGCTGGCTCGCGCGGCGTGCTCTACTACCACAAGCAGTTTGGGCGCACCACCTATGCGCCTGGAGCACCTCGGGTGTGCGACACCACGCGCTACGACCTGGCCTCCCTAACCAAGATTGTGGCCACGCTGCCCGTGATCATGCATGATTACGGACAAGGGACATTCTCCCTGGAGGATAGCCTACGCCGTGCCTGGCCCGCACTCGACTCCCTGCCCTGCGGGAGTCTCCAAATTGGCGACATCCTTCTTCACCAGGCCCAGCTGCCCCCATGGTTGCCTTTCTACATGCAGACCATCGACTGTCTCTACCCCATGCGCCCCCTCATGCAGCCACGGTATTCTCGAGAATACTGCGTCGATATGGGCTATCTAGGCTACATGACTAAGCACATCGTACTCTCCCCCCGCTACTATTGCGACCACCAGTGCGAAGCCTTCCCCATCCCCGTATCGCGCCATCTATATGCCACCACCCAGCTGCGTGACTCCATTATTAGCTCCATAGCCCACACCAAACTGCGCCCCGAACCAGGCTACAAGTATAGCGACTGGGGCTTTATTCTCCTCCAGCAATGGCTTGAGCGCCGCCATAAGCAGGGACTGGATGTGCTGGCCGATAGCCTTTTTTATAAGCCTTTGCGTATGCGCCGTACGTGCTTTACCCCAGGGAGCCTCGGCTATGCCGCTGCTTGCGCCCCCAGTGAGCACGACGTTTTTTTACGCAAGGAGGTGGTGCAGGGCTATGTCCAAGATTTGGTCTGCGCAATGATGGGCGGTGTATCGGGCCACGCCGGCCTGTTCAGCACTGCGCACGACCTTGCCATCTATGCCCAAATGCTCCTCAACGGAGGCACCTACGCAGGCAGGCGCTATCTTGATAGCGCAGTGGTGGCGCTCTTTTCCAGTTGCCCTACCACCAAGAATGGCAACTACCGCGGCTATGGCTTCGACAAGCGCAACCCTAGGGTAACACGTAGTCAAATCATCGGCGACGACATATCGGCGGCAAGCTTTGGGCACACGGGCTACACGGGCACGGTGTTGTGGCTCGATCCTGCGAAAAACTTCTTTTTCATCCTTCTCTCGAATAGAACCTTTCCCGAAAGCAGCAATACGCTCATCAATCGACTAAAGGTCAGGGCTAACCTGATGAATGCGCTCTACAACGCCGTACTACGCTAGCCGCGGGCATCGCATGGGGTTATAGTCGCTATACAACCGAAGAAGGTTAACTTTGCGCCGCGGGGATGCGCAATCAAGTTGGTATGCGATGAAAGCGATGCGTGAGATTACGCTCAGCGAGCAGGAGCTAGAGGCTATTGGACGCCATGTGATACTCCAGGAGAGCGATGCTGTTCGCGGGCTGGCGGAGCAGGTGGACTCGCATTTCTCCAGGGCGGTGCGTGTGCTCTTCCAAATGGAAGGGCGTTTGATAGTCACGGGCATTGGCAAGAGTGCCCTGATAGCCCAGAAGATTGTGGCCACCATGAACTCCACGGGGACACCTGCTGTCTTCATGCACGCAGCCGATGCGATCCACGGGGATTTGGGCATCATCCAGAAGGGCGATGTGGTGCTGTGCCTCTCCAAGAGCGGCATGACCCCTGAGATAAAAGTCTTGGTGCCGCTCATTCGCCTGCAGGGCAATCTGCTCATTGGGATGGTTTCCCAAGTTGAGAGCTACCTGGCCGAACATTCTGACATCGTGCTCCAGGCCACGGTGAGTCAGGAGGCTTGCCCCAACAACCTGGCCCCTACAAGCAGCACTACCGCCCAGCTGGTCATGGGCGATGCGCTGGCCGTCTGTCTCCTCAAGCTGCGGGGGTTCACCCCACAGGATTTTGCCCGCTACCACCCGGGTGGAGCTTTGGGAAAGCGACTCTATATGCGAGTGGATGACATTATCGATCGCTCCATTCACCCCAGCGTGGCCCCAGGGGATGGGCTGGAGAAGGTGATCATCTCCATTTCGGCCAATCGCTTAGGGGCTACGGCCGTGTTGGGCCCAGAAGGTACTCTGCGCGGCATCATCACCGATGGCGATCTGCGGCGTATGCTCCAGAAAACCCACAGCCTAGAGGGTACGTGTGCCCAAGACATCATGTCCTCAAAACCTAAGATCATCGCCCCGGATGCCTTGGCCATCAACGCATTTGAGATGATGGAGAAGAACAAGATCACGCAGCTGCTGGTCATGGAAAACGGCCAGTATGTTGGCATGGTGCATATCCACGACTTGCTCCGTGAGGGCGTGGTGGGCTAGGAGTACTCAGCGTATGCAGCTAGCCCAACGTCCTAGTCCACGGTGTGTAGCCATACACGATTTATCGTGCTATGGCCACACTAGCCTCATGGCAGCTATCCCCATCCTCACGACCATGGGCATTCAAGTTTGCCCGCTCCCCACGGCCATCCTCTCCACCCATAGCCAGCTGCCCGACTTTACCTTTACAGACTTGACCCCCACCCTGACATCGACCCTGGCGCACTGGCGGCAACTCGGGCTAGATTTCGATGCCATCTATAGCGGTTTTCTGGGAGCCGATGCGCAGGTACGGATAGTCCTCCAACTCATCGATAGCCAGCGCACCAACGCCCCACTAGTGCTTGTTGACCCCGTGCTGGGAGACTACGGCCGACTCTATCAAACCATGACGGAGGCCATGGTCTGCGCCATGCGAGAACTCGTGGCCAAAGCCGATGTCATTACCCCAAATCTCACGGAGCTTGCGCTCCTACTCGGCAGACCCTACACACCCTACGTGCCGCTCGAACAATTGCAAGCAGAGCTACGTACCCTGGCCGCCCAAGGGCCGCAGATGGTGGTGGTAACGAGCGTTCCAGAGGAGCAAAACGGGCTACAGACTAGCGTGCTGGGGTATTCGCGCGCCGATGGACGTTTCTGGCGCGTGCGCTGCCACTACCTGCCAGGCGACTTCCCGGGGACTGGCGATGCCTTTGCCAGCGTCTTGCTCGGGGCTCTACTCCAGCACGATAGCCTCCCAGAGGCCATGGAGCGAGCCGTCCACTTCGCCACGCTCGGAGTACGTGCTACCTACGGCTACGGCATCCCCATGAGTGAGGGTATCCTCGTGGAGCGTATTC
This sequence comes from uncultured Bacteroidia bacterium, assembly GCA_947252645.1. Classification (GTDB taxonomy): domain Bacteria; phylum Bacteroidota; class Bacteroidia; order Bacteroidales; family CAJPTX01; genus Bacteroides_D. The sequence continues at coordinate 56,832 of CAMXWF010000017.1, read as the reverse complement.
TCAGCAGCCTCAGAGAACCTATCCAGGATAGCAGCTACGAGATAGTGGAATAGGCCGGGAGACTTCCTGCACCAGTCAAAGCTTGTCCCTCCCAGCTTCCCTGTCGGAGCTTCCTGCGCAAGTAGTGGCAATGAAACACATCAATCACTCCATGAAACACCTAAAACGACTAGGTTTCCATCTGGGGGCCAAGGGCAAACTGCTGCTGGGCTTTTTCATGCTGCTGAGCATGCTCTTTGTCTCGGGGGTGCTGGCCGTCTACGAGCTTAAATCCCTGTCGCTCGAGATGAGCACGATGTTGCGCGATGGCTACCGCAGCGTGACCTACAGCCATGCAATGCAGTCAACGTTGGCGAAAACGCAGTCGCTTTTCTTCCGTCTACAGCTTGCCCAAGAGGCTTCGAGGGGCTGCTACGCACAAAGCTTCATCGAGCTAGACTCCACTTTCAGCTGGGCACTCGAACAAGCAAGCGCGAACCTTACCTACGCTGGGGAGGCTGACCGAGTGGCCCGAATCGCAAGCTACTCAGATGGCTACTATGCGCTCCTACGCACCAGCTTCCGTGGTGACTCGCTGAGCCTGCAGGGCTACATGAGGCGTGGCGTGCCACTCTACGACTCGATCAACCGCAATATCGACAGCCTACTCTCTCTCAACGATAGGGCTGTCGTCTCCTTTACCCATATGCTGCGCACGCACCCAATTCGGGCCCTTAGGCCCGGAATTATCATCTTCTCGATTGGCATCCTGTTTGCGCTGCTCTACACCTACCTCATCGACGTGTTCTACTTCCGCCCGCAGCGCACGCTGAGACAAGCGCTGGAGCACTACCTGCACACTGGGCGCTGGCTCGAGAAGCCCCAGCCGGCCAACGCCGAGTTCTCAGCTCTCCACAGCGCGGTGGGGCAGGTAATCCGGCGTAGCGAGCTACTTCAAGCCGAGCCCAAGCATCCGTGAGGTGGTACGTGGTCTTACGCTACGCAGGCAGTGTCTTGCTGGCCAATTCGGTCATACTGCTCTGCGTGTTCTGCTATTCGCTGGCCCTAGGTGATGGGGCCCAAGTAGTGCTGCTGCTCAGCGCGCTGCTCACGGCCCTCATGGGTTTTTTCCCGGTGGTGCTAGTGCCCCGCGAGAGCCACATTACCGAGCGGGAGGGGTATATGGTCGTGGTGCTTTCTTGGCTCTCGGTCTGTTTCTTCGGTATGATGCCCTATGTGCTCTGGGGGGGGCCTTTTGACCTGGCGGGGGCGTGGTTTGAGTCTGTGTCGGGCTACACTACTACTGGTGCCACGGTGGTAGCGCAGGTGGAGGCCTTGCCGCACAGCCTACTACTCTGGCGGGCCTTGACGCATTGGGTCTCGGGACTCGGTGTGGTGATTTTCTTCCTGCTAGTGCAGCCTGGCGGTGGGCATGCCAGCATGGTACTGTCGCGGTCGGAACTCTCGAGCATGGCGCGGCACGATTTCCGCTACCGCACCATGACCCACCTGCGCATGATGTCGGTCACCTACTTGGTTATTACCCTGCTCATCTTCCTGGCGCTGCTACTGGCTCAGCTGCCTGCCTTCGATGCCCTTACGCTCGCCTTCGCCACTGCGGCCACTGGCGGTTTCTGCGTGCGAAGTACCAGCGTGTTGGCCTACAATAGCCTCCCCGTGGAACTCATTTTAATGGCTGGCATGCTCATCTGCAGCATCCACTTGGGCCTCTTGTCCACTGCAGCCCGCGGGGGCGTACGCCAAGTACTCCGCAACCCGATACTCCAGGGCTTGCTACTCATCGTGGGTGTCGTGGGGCTACTCGTTGGGCTCAATCTCTACTTCTCTGGCTCCTGTGAAAACCTCGGCATGAGCTTTCGCCAGGGCTTCTTCATGGTGATCTCCTACGTCTCCACTACGGGCTTTGCCACGACCAACGCCAACCTTTGGCCATCTACCTCGCTCCTGCTGCTTTTATTCCTCTCTTTCATGGGCGGATGCGCAGGTTCTACATCGGGGGGTCTCAAGGTCGATCGCCTCTTGGTTCTCATGGCGGCTTTGCGTGCCTACTTGGTCAAACTTCGCCACCCGCAAGCGGTAGTGATGCCCCATGTGGGTACTTCCAACATCAACAGCAATGTGCTCTTTTCCGTCTTTGTTTTTGCAGTCACCTACGCGGCCATCGTCCTGCTCCACACGCTTTTCATGTCCTTTTTTGGCTACGATTTGCTGACCTCGTTCTCCGTATCTGCTTCCTGCATGGGCAACGTGGGTCCAGCCCTCGGAGCTTTTGGCAGCTTGGACTCCCTAGCTGCCTTACCCTCTGTGCTAAAGTTCTCCTTGTCTATCGTGATGCTGTTGGGACGCCTAGAAATCTTTGGAATCCTCCTGCTCTTTGCGCAAACTCGTAACTGGTGATGTCGTTATATGTTGAAGGTCCCGTAGTGGGGGCCATGGTTTTTTTGCTGGTGGGGGTCTGCCACCCGCTGGTAGTCAAGGTGGAATACCACCTGGGGCAGCGCGTCTGGTGGCTCTTCATTCTTCTTTCCTTCTGCTGTTTTGTGGCCTCCCTGACCTTGCCCGAGCTACCCTCGCTATCCTTGGGTGCCTGTGGCGCCGCGGCCTACTGGTGCGCCTTGGAACTCCGCATGCAGCACCAGCGCGTGGGGCTCGGGCGCGCCAAGCGCAATCCAAAACGACCCATGGCCTACTATGGCCAAGCGGCAAAGTAGGCGGTTTTAATTGGGGTAACACTATGCTGTACGATGGTGTCATCTTGGGACTAGCTACAATCGGCATATTTGAGTTCTCGCATAAGCTGGTCATCTGGGGAGAGTATTACTGGGGGCGCAAGGTGTGGTGTGCCTTCCTTGCGGTGGGGCTGGCATCGCTCCTAGGGAGCATGCTCGTGAAAGACGTGCTCTATGCGGCCATCTTGGCCGTGTGGGGCTTTTGCTGCCTGTGGGGGATAGGGGAAGTGATTAAACAAACGCAGCGCGTGGCCAAGGGGTGGTTCCCAAAAAATCCCAAGCGCAGCTACCCGAGGGCCACGCACACGGCAAAGACGGCCGGGGGCGCAACACGCGCTACCCCCCAATGAACAGGCCCACTATGGGCAATTTGTCCAACGGAGGGGAAAGTCGTACTTTTGCCTCCATCGGAGCGAGGGCGTAGTGCGGGCGTCCTTTACACAATCCACCACCACAAACGGCTGAAAGTTAGAGATGGCGAGGAAGCGGTATTACTTCAACACGGATACGTTGCGCTACGAGGTCCGGCAGATAAGCCTTGGACGCCGAGTGTTGCGCAGCTCGGCAACCTTTGTGGGCGTAGCGGCGCTTGGGCTTTGCCTCATGATGGTGTTCACCACGATTTTTGATACGCCCCGTGCTCATGCGCTTCGCCGAAAGCAGCAAGACTACCGGCTGCAGTTTGCCATGCTCTCGGATCAGGCTGCCGCCGCAGAGCGGAGGCTGGCGATAGTGGAGGCCCGCGACAATAACCTCTACCGCACGATCTTCGAAGCTGACACCATCCCCCGCACCATCCGGGAGGGGGGCGTGGGAGGCGTGGATCACTACGCTGAATACAGCCGTATGGGCAATGGAGCCTTCCTGGCAAGTCTGGCTGAATCGCTCGATCGCCTGAATTGGAGGGCCTATGTACAGTCCAAATCCTTTGATGAGGTGGCGGCCCTAGCCCACAAGAAGGATCAGATGATGCATAGCGTGCCGGCCGTGCAGCCAGTCTCGGTCAAGCAGTTGGCGCGCATATCGTCCTATTTTGGTGTACGCACCGATCCCTTTACGAAGTTGGGGCGTCTCCACTCAGGTCTAGACTTCGTGGCGCCTGTAGGCACACCGATCCACGCCACGGGCGATGGGCTGGTGCTCGAGTCTGAATACCGCGCCAATGGCTATGGAAAGCAAGTGGTCATTGACCACGGCTTCGGCTATAAGACCCGTTATGCGCACATGAGTAAGCTTATCGTAGAGGTGGGGCAAAAAGTTAAGCGCGGGCAGGTGCTGGGGCTGATAGGCTCCACGGGGCGGAGCACCGGAACGCATCTCCACTATGAGGTGCTGCTGCGCAATCGCCCCGTCAACCCCATTCTCTACTTCAGTGAAATGGACGAGGCCGAATACGAGCAAATGCTGGCCAATGCGCAAATCCAGGCGCTCGATTAGACATTTAGAGTACTTTCTAGAGCCACGGGGGTGAAATGGGGAAGGGCGCCTACCGGTTCGACCCAGAGTCGCTAAGCTATAAAATCGCTCGAGGGGGCTGGCGTCGCATCGTCTCCCTCCTTTGCCGCTACCTACTGGCGGGCATTGCCCTGGCGGTTTTGAGCTATTTGGTCTTCTCCCTCTTCTTCTACACGCCGCAAGAGCGCAGGCTGGCGCAGGAAAATAGGCAGCTCCAGCTCCTCTTAGACTCTCTCTCCTGGCGCTACGCCCGCGTGGACACCGTCCTGCAGGAGATCGAGCAACGCGATGAAAACATCTATCGGATGATTTTTGAGGCAGAGCCCGTCAAAACCCCAGACCAGGAGCTCGAGCTCGCCGTGTCCGAGTTCTATGACCGACTGCGTACCCAAGGCTCCCAGGCCATGATTAGCGATGCCGCAGCCCTGCTCCTCCAGGTCGAATCCTCCCTGGAAAGGCTCTCCCGTCGCTTCGATACCATCGTGGCACTAGTCCAAGACACCGCCTGCACCACAAACCGCATCCCCTCCATTCAGCCCTTGGCCAACAACGAGCTGACTAAGTTCGTGGCCTCCTTCGGAATGCGCATGCACCCATTCTACAAGGTACTTCGAGAGCATACCGGCGTGGACTTCGCAGCGCCCATGGACACTCCAGTCTGGGCCACAGCTGACGGCGTGGTGAAATCGGTCCGCTGCACACAGCGTGGGTACGGCAATATGGTGGTAATAGATCACATGGGCCACTACCAAACCTGCTATGCGCACCTAAACCAGGTCTCGGTGCGCGTAGGCCAAAAGCTCAAGCGCGGCGAAACCATCGCCACCGTGGGCTCTACGGGCATGAGCATGGCCCCACACCTCCACTACGAGGTACTTTACGATGGGAAGCCCATTGACCCACTCAATTATTTCTTCCAGGAGCTACCGCCCCTCCAGCTCGCCATGCTCGCCAAGAATGCCCTCAAAGTCGGCCAAACGCTCGACTAACCTCTTACTCTGATGCCCCATGGCTTGCCGCTGCTCGCTGTCCTTGCGCCAAATAATCCTCTGGATTCCCCTCGTACTCTTGTGCCACTTCGGGCTCTCTCCCCTGGTGGCACAAACGTTGTACGATTCCAGCCAGTTCCGTAAGGCCATCCCACCCCCCGCCGAGCTGCTCGTAAACAGCGATAGTCTCCAGCATTACCTCGCGCGCAAAACACGGCCGCTCCCCATGCCGCAGCCCAAAGGCTTGATCCTCATGGCCGTGGGGGATGTCATGCTGGGGACTGATTTCCCATCCATCGCCTCCCTGCCCCCCAACGATGACCCCATGGCCCTTTTGGGCCCCGCTCTACCAGCCTTCGCACGGGCTGACATGCTCTTTGGAAACCTCGAGGGGGCTTTCCTTGATGGAGGACAACCCGCAAAGGTCTGTCGCGACATGTCGAAGTGCTACCTATTCCGCGTACCCACGCGCTACGCACGCACTATGAAAGAGGCCGGCTTCACGCACTTGAGCCTGGCCAATAACCACGTGGGTGATTTTGGACTTCGGGCCCAGCAGCGCACTATCCGCCTGCTTGACTCGCTCGGCATAGCCCACGCAGGGCTAGCTACGCGCCGCACCCACATCGACACTATCCAAGGCCTGCTTGTAGGCCTATGCGCCTTTGCCCCCAACAGCGGAACTGCCCAACTCAACGACTACGAATGCCTACGCCGCACAGTCCAAGCACTCGATAGCGTCTGCGACATCGTCATCGCCTCCTGCCATATGGGAGCCGAGGGACGCACCGCTGCCCATATTACGAGAAAAACCGAGCAGTTCTGCGGCGAGAACAGAGGCAACCCCTATCAAATTGCTCGTGTGCTTATCGATGCAGGGGCCGACGTAGTCATTGGCCACGGGCCTCACGTACCCCGTGCCTTTGACCTCTACAAAGGTCGTTTCATCGCCTATAGCCTAGGCAATTTCTGCACTTACGGGCACTTTGCGCTCGCGGGGATTAGTGGCTACGCTGTGCTACTCGAGTTGCAGCTAGACCAGAATGGAGCTTTCCGCTGCGGCCAGCTCCACCCCTTCCGACAGGTGCCCCCGGGGGGCCTCTCTCCCGAGAGTCGAGGCGAGGTGATCTCCTATCTACGTAGCCTTACCGCACACGACATCCCCGAGGGACGGCTGGTGATTGATGCGAATGGGAAAATAACGAGTAGAGATGATGATAAAAGTCAAACAAGTGGAGCTACAACCCGGTAAGTTGTACTATTCCATCGGCGAGGTATCGAAACTGCTGGATGTAGAACCTACTACGCTGCGTTTCTGGGAACGCTCCTTTCCCCAGCTGAAGCTTAAAAAGACCCAAGGCGGCCGAAGACAATATACGCCCGAGGACATCCGACTCCTGCAGGAAATCCACTATTGGATACGCATTGAGGGCATATCCATTGAGCAGGCCCGCTTCCGCGTAGGCAAGATGGACTCCAGCGACGCCACGAAAATGCAGGCTATTGCGCGCCTCACTAAGGCCAAGCAACTGCTGCAAAAGCTCCAGGAGAAAATATAGAACCACCAAGCCACAACAAGGCAAGGGCGATCTCCGCCAATGCGATAGGTCGACCTGTCCGCCTCGATGGCTGCCCTAGGCCTCCGGCGAGGTGGAGCTGTTGATCATGGTGTCGGGGTCGGGCAACTCCTTGAGCTCAATGCTGCCAAAGCTATTCTCGTAGCGGCTCACGTTGTCGTGCAGCGCCCCAAGAAAGCGCTTGGCGTGGTCGGGGGTCATGATGATTCGCCGCACAATCTTCGGGCTTTCTACCCCAGGCATGATACGTGCGAAATCTAGCACGAACTCCGAGGGAGAGTGCGAAATAACCACTAGATTCGAGTAGGTACCCAAGGCCTCCTCGGGCTCCAAGTCGAGCGCTACGTTTTTCGTTTGTAGCGCCGTATCGTGTTCGTTACTAGACACGGATTACCTCCTTGCTATGGTTCGTACTCCAAAGGTAGCGTTTTCTGACCACTTGCCAGGCCCTCGGCCAGGGAAGCCTCCTAGTCATTCCACCAGATTGCAGTAGTGATGGTAGCGACTTTGCACCTCGCGTACGTACTGCTCCACCTTGTTGCCTGACGTTGGCTGCCAACCTCCGCAGGAGTTGTTGCCAACGTACGGGGCTACGTTGCCAAACCACACAGTGCTAGACTTGCCAGCCCTCTCTGCTCGGGCGCAGGCCTGCTGCACCCTATTGAGCCCCGCGTTGTAGGCTGCCAAGATGAACGGTTGCCTAGCCCCCTCGGCTACTCCCTGCGCCGCGAAGGTGGAATCGAGCCATAGCAGATAGTCCACCCCGTTGCGAATTTGCTCGGTCGGTGACCCTGTGTAGTTCATGCCAAAGTAGCGGGCAGTAGGCCTGGTGATTTGCATCAGGCTGTAGGCCCCGCGGGGCGAGCGCACATTCGGGCAGAAGCGCGACTCCTGGTAGATAATAGAGGCCACCCAGCGCCAGTCCCACGGAGTATGGCTGCTGGTGGCCTTGATCAGCGCATCGTAACGTGAAAGGCACCCCGTGTCGCGGTGCGCATACCGCTGGGCCATGTAGCCATTTGGTGCGTAGTGGCGTGCCAAACGCTGGGCTGCCGCGCTCTGCCTATAGCGTTCCACCCACTCGAGCAAGTAGTGCTGCAGGTCTATCTTTGCTTCTAGCACTAGCCAACTACGACGCAAAGCCTCCTCCACACGCTCTCCGCTGCCTGCGGTTAGCTCCACGGAGCATTGCGACACGCCCGCAGGGCAACTATCTGGCGCCGAAAAGGCCGCATAAAGCTCCACCCGTCCAGTCTTGAGGGCTGCGAGGCCCTCTGCGTAACTATCCACCGGCACAACATCCAGCTCACAGCCCAGCGTGTCAGCAAGTGCCGCTGCCAGCGTCAGCTGGTAGCCCAACGGCGTGGCATGAAAGAGAAAGTAATCTGGACTATCGACCTCCAAAGCCACGTGCAGGTGACCACGCCGTGCCATCAGCATCACGCTCCTATCGTTGAGTGGCTGCGTATGAACCTGCGCCAACGGCAATACATCGAGAAACGTACAGAAAAGCAAGCAGGTCACGATCTTTAAAATCAGATTGATCCAACGCACCAGTACCCTTGTTTATGGTTGCGCAGCCGCATACCGGCAACTAGCACCTGCGTAAGCCCAGTTGCCCGAGGAAGTTTCTCACTTCATGCGTCGGCCGTCCAACGACAACGCACAGCTGTCAGCGCAACCTAGTGAATGCAATAGACTAAAATCGATATGGAAAAGTCGAACCACCCAAGCTGTACTGCGGGCAACCACAGCGCCCACGAAAGGGCTCGTGCCCTGCGCCTGGGGCATCAGTACCCGATGCTGGCAAACAGCGTGCCAAACAATTGGCCGTGGCAATGCTTACCTTCGCGCAGGGTGGCCCGACTAGAGGCTGCCCCAGTAAACTCTCATCCCTACAATGGCGGATATTCGTACCGTACTCTCCTTGCAGATGCTCCCCCTCTATGCGTGGGATGGTGCCCGCGTAGTCGTCATCGATGTCATGCGAGCCTCCACGTCCATTTGCGCGGCACTGGCCCATGGCGCCACCTGCGTACGCCCGCTGGCCTCGCGTGAACAGGCTCGCCTTATGCATGAGCAAGGCTATTTCGTGGCGAGCGAAAAGGAAGGCAAGCGCTTGCCCTTCGCCGACATCGGGAACTCCCCCACCGAGTTTACCCCAGAGGCTGTGAGCGGCCGCGAAGTGGTCTACTGCACCACCAATGGCACCAAAGCTATCACGGCTGTAGCCTCAGCCAAGCAGGTACTCGTCGGGGGCTTCTCCAACCTCTCTGCCCTAGCCTCCTATCTGACTGCCCACGCGGATGCGCCGCTCTTGCTCCTGTGCTCAGGCTGGAAAGGCTTTTTCAACCTAGAAGACACTATCTTTGCTGGCGCACTGGCCCAGCGACTCCTAGAGTCGGGCTATTCCTCCGGTTGCGATGCCACCAAGGCCGCCATCGACCTCTGGAATACGGCAAAAGACGATCTCCCTGCCTACGCTAAGACGGTGGACCACTGGAAAAGACTGCAGGACTTGGGCCTCGGGGCTTCCATACCCATTTGCTTTCGCGTCGATGCCTACCCCGTGATACCAGCATACCACGAGGGGTTCATAAGGGACATCCATTGATGGAATTGCCAACTCCATCCCTACCCTGGGGGATCTGAACACGATGACGGGCGCTGTCTAGATGCGCTGCTCTGCGGCTCTAGGCATGCACATCGAATTGCCCCTTACGGGAAGCGCAGCTGCAGTGAAGTGGTCTCCGCCACCACCAGCCCGTCCTTGAAGCACTGGGTAACCGCTTGCATGGACAACGGCTCACAAAATCTTGCCGACCATGCGATATCCTTAGGCAGGGAGTATTTCTTACTGCAGCTTGCAGTTACATTCTCAAGAGCACCAAACTATCCTCATTTTCCAGGATAGTACTCAACCCCGTTCAGGATAAAACCAACACAAAGCTCCAGCAACTCGGATACAAAACGCTAATTGAACTATTATACTCATCTTTGCTGCCGCAGCTGCATTTGCGAGCGCAATCTGCGTATAATTGAATAACAGCTATAGCATAGAGATATGAAAAGGAACGCACTTACCATCATGGTGACAACGCTGATTGTCTTGTTGTCGGCCTCATGTAATTCAGGAAGACAGGTAGCACCTAATAGTATCGCTGTCTCGGGCATCGGAACTGCGCAAGCGCAGCCAGATATGGCTCGAATGGAAGTGAGTTTTAGCCATACTGCTCAAACGACCCAAGAGGCAAAGAAAGTCGTAGAGCAGACAATGCAGAAAATCTTGAAGATATTGCAAGAGGAGAAAGTGGAGGAGAAAGACATAAAGACCCTCTCACTCGACTATAGAGTGGAGTACGATTACAGAAACGGTCACCGTATACGCCTCGGACAGCGCGCAGAGCAGACCATTGTTGTACGCGTGAACAATCTGATAAATGCTCCCGAAAGACTTACTTCGATACTAGACAAGGTTGTGGCTCTTGACAAGGTGGAAGCCCATGACATCGCCTTTGACATTGAAAAGAAAGCCGATTTGTTCAAATTGAGCCGTGAGCTGGCATACCAAAAAGCACTTGAAAAAGCCCAACAATATGCGGATCTCTGCGGACGTAAGCTTGGACACGTACTGACCATATCCGAGAACATCAGCAATGATGTGGGGCAATGGCATAGTCCAAACAAAACCAGGAATGTGGCTCAAGGTGTAGGTGATGCTTTCTCTTCTGAAGACCTATCGCTCCCTACGGGAGAACAGGGTGTGACTTCAGAAATAAATGTCGTTTTTTCTCTAGAATGAGCTCTCCAGTCTCTTGTCGAGAACAACCAACAATGAGCTTGTTCCGTACAAACGGAGCAAGCTCTCTTTTACTATATTGAACACTCTCATTCGCTTCCGCCTGTCCAGAGGACTCGCAATCTTTTGACCGGTGATTGGTCAAAATGCCTCTGGGCAAGCCGCAGACGATGCCACGGCTATACGGACGAAGCCACTGCGAGAACACCAACTTACAAGAAGTGCAATCCCCGTCTCTGGGTTCCGGAGAACGGCTGCCTTAGTCCTACGCAACGCCTCGCAGATTAACGCCGCAAGGGCGATTTATCGCCAAGCCATCGGCTGAGCTCGCAAGGCAAGCTCAACCATTAGGTGGTCACCCAGGGCTACTCGCCTGATAATTGAGGGAGTAGACCCTGTAGTGGATACCTGAACAGCTCGCTATTGCGCAGGGGTAGCACTCGCCGGCTCCGGCGCGGTCTGATTGTTCCCGTTGCCCAGCTCCTCTACGGGTACCTCGGGGAGCGTGGTGGGCACTGTGCCCGACTGGGTGCGCATCACCTGCTCTTGGATGCGCGATTGCGGCTGGCCCTCATCGTGATTGGGAAACACGGCCACAGCTGCAAAGCTCAGCAGCATCAGGGCCACGGCCAGCGTCCAAGTGCCCTTCTCTAAAGCATCGGCCGACTTACGCACGCCAACGATCTGGCCAGCACTCGACAGACTCGACACCAGACCCCCGCCCTTAGAATTCTGCACCAGCACGAACAGGACGAGCAAGATGCTTACAATGATGATGATAACCGTGACAACAGTATAGAACATGGCCCTCTGGTCTTTTCATGCGTTGGGCGTGTCACCAAGGCCGCCATCGACCTCTGGAACGTGGCCCGCACAGACCTACCAGCCTACGTAGAAAAGGCTGCGCACACCGAGCGGCTCAAGGGCTTTGGTCTGGAATACTCCATCGCCCCATGCCTCCAGATAGATGCCTACCCTGTACTCCCCGTCTTCCACGAGGGCATACTTAAAAACGATGCCGCGCTGCCCTAGGGCAACGCGGCACACCAGATCGCTGCGAACAGACTATCGCTTTACCACGCTGTAGCTCTGTCCTGCTATGCGCACCAAGTACGTCCCGCTGGGGTACGCGGTGAGATCAAGCCACGCATTGGATGACAGCTGCTGACGTTCTAGAAGGACACCGTCCACGCTATAGACCTCTGCTTGGCACGGAGCCGTTAGCCCCTCAATGGAGACTAGGCCACTCGTGGGGTTCGGATAGAGGGTCAAGGACACGGTCGAGCTAGCCTCCACGGGATTTGGACCGGGCGCAGGACTTGGCCCTGGGTTAGGCGTAGGGCCAGGGGTAGGACCGGGGGTAGGTCCTGTAACCTCCTCGAACTCTGCAGTCACTGTCACGTCGAAGCCTGGCATGGTAAACTGGTTATCGGCTATGTTCACAGCGGTCGAAGGGGCATCGGTGCGGTAGGCTTTCAAACTTCCTGCCTTGAATTGGTAGCCAGCATCGGCCTTAGGCGTAATCGCTATAGTTGCCCCCTGAGCTGCCGAGAGCGCAGGGCTTATCGAGAGGCGTCCGTGGGCAAGCGGAGGCACAGTGATCGTGTGCAGCGTGGCCGCTATAATCCAGCCGTACCAGCGGTTGTCCGTGGTATTGCCATCATCCACAGCTTCATAGGCGTTGATCGCCCCATCTAGCTCACTCCCTGTAAGTGGAGCACCAGCAGCATCCACTAGCTGCAGATAGCGCACAGCGGGGCAACCATAGAAGATGTTACCCACGTTCGGAGGATTTGCGCCTAAGGCCAAGGTCTTCAAAGAGCTACAACCTTCAAATATACCGTCTTTAAGGAAAGGTTTTACGAATGTCGCAGCCATTGGGAAGGTTGCACTAGTCAGTGAACTACAACCAGAAAAACACCCGTAGCCCATAATACTGGCTTTTGGGAAGGTCACTGTGGTAAGCGCTGCGCAATCTTTAAAAGCGTCGTGACCTATCTTCGTCACCATGGGGAAACTAATGGTAGTTAGCGCAGAACACTTCATAAAGGCCTCATCTCCTATTGTGGTCGACTTGGGAAAATCCACGGTTTCTAGCTCGGTGCAGCCCTCAAAGGCACTACTGCCCACTGTTGTCAACTTGGGGAAATCCACGCTTTTTAGCGCAGTGCAATCTTGAAAAGCGTAGTTATCTATCTTCGTCACCATGGGGAAACCAATGGCAGTGAGCGCAGAGCAGCCCTCAAAGGCACTACCGCCTACTGTTGTCAACTTGGGGAAATCCACGGTTTTTAGCGCGGTGCAACCCTCGAAAGCGGAGCTTTCTACCTCGGCAGCATCGGGAAAGGCTACCTTGGTAAGTCCCTTCAAATCCTCGAATGCTCTAGATGTGATTTTGCTTGCTTTGGCCACACTCACCGTCTGCAGCGCCCCATTGAAATAGTTGTAGCTGCCATAACTTGACTGCATGTCGGCTACGCTAGTGAGCCCATCGGTGATGGTAAAGTGGGCGAGCGCGCTCAATTCCACCCTTTTCTGCCGCAGCCAATCCCAATCCGCAGCCTCAAATACCCCTTCGCTGATCTCCAACGAGGCGACCTCCGAGAGCTTGTAGCCCGTCAAAGCTGCCTGGAGTGAAGCCTGAGGAGTTTTGGTCTCCTCACTCTTATCAACCTTGACGACCTTCACCGTCAAGTTGCCTGCCCATGCACTCTGCGCACCCACGAGGACAAACAGGATCACCAGCAGGCCTACCAATCCTAAAACTTGCTGTCTCATCGCACTATCGATTTTATTGTTGTCGCCTTATCAACCTTGACGACCTTCACCGTCAAGTTACCTGCCCATGCACTCTGCGCACCCACGAGGGCAAACAGGATCACCAGCAGGCCTACCAATCCTAAAACTTGCTCTCTCATCGCACTATCGATTTTATTGTTGTCGCACTGTTAGGGGGAAACGCAACGAGAGCCACCCATGCACGTGGCATGAGTGGCTCTCGGAATGAGGGCTTAAGCTATTAGCTAAATCGCCATTTTTTTTGTAGCATATTGACCATACTCTAATGCAAGTAGGATATGCTCATTCGCACAATACGACCACATCACACTCTCACCCGCACATAGACAAGGTGAGACTCCTGCATGCACTCCGCAATCATGCGCTAACATAGACCCTCCTGGCAAAGCATGGGAAGTCACGCACAGGGTCACACTGCAGTCTCCTACTCCTGCGATGCCGCAGGTTCAGCTGGCTCTGGCGTGGCCGGGGTATTGCTGTTATCAAGCTCCTCTACAGGCACTTCTGGGAGCGTAGTAGGCACAGCGCCCGACTGGGTGCGCATCACCTGCTCTTGGATGCGCGATTGCGGCTGACCCTCATCGTGATTGGGTAACACGGCCACAGCCGCAAAGCTCAGCAGCATCAGGGCCACGGCCAGCGTCCAAGTGCCCTTCTCTAAAACATCGGCCGACTTACGCACGCCAACAATCTGGCCAGCGCTCGACAGACTCGACACCAGACCCCCGCCCTTAGAATTCTGCACTAGCACGAACAGGACGAGCAAGATGCTTACAATGATGATGATAACCGTGACAACAGTATAGAACATGGCCCTCTGGTCTTTTCATGCGTTGGGCGTGCCACCAAGCCGCACAATCGCCTGTGCAAAGTACGCACTTTTTTCTGGATTTCTTTGCATCAGCTCGCGGTACATGCTGATGGCCTGGGCTGTTTGGCCTTTTTGGGCCAGCAATTCGGCCAAGCGCTCGCTGGCGATGTCCGTATCCAGGGCCGCTTGGTCGGCCGCAAGATTCCGAGGTACCACGTGGTGGGCTTCATCCTCCTCAGCCTGCGTGCGCACCTTCACGATCAACGCATCTAGATTCTCTAAAAAACTGTCTATAAGCTCTTGCTGTTGCGCTGTCGCCGAGGGGGCTGGAGCCTCCTTGACCTGCTCGGGCATCTGGGCATTGAGTTCCCCGTTGATGAAGTCGATATCCTCGGGCGAGAGGCTGCTCTTGGCCTCGCCCATGGTATAGAGCGTAGGCGCTAGGCCAGGCACTGCCGCGGAGAGCGAGCGATTGAGCACGTCCGTCAAGTCTAGCTCCATCGGCTGTGTAGGCTCGTGCGCACCCTCGTTCGGGGGTACTGTAGACGCCGAACGCACGCCCTCCACCAGGGCTGCCTCTGGCCCTGCTTCCGGACTCTGCTCCACGGGAGTCGTTGGCTCGTCGAGAGGGGTCTCCTCCGGCTCGTAGACCTCCTCTTGACCCGCAACATCTTCTGCCCCGGTTGCGCCAGTAGGTAGGGGCTGCCCTGCGTCGGGCAGCGCACGCTCCACCACGGGCTGTTGACTTGCATCCTGCGCCGGCACAGCATCTGCCCCACCAGCCCCCGGCAAGACGCCCCCCAGGGACTCTTCCCCGTGGAGCCGCTCGTACAGCAGGATGGAATTGGGCAACAGGGCAGCCGCATGGCCTAGCACCTGCTCACGATGCTCCTGCGACTGCTGCTTAATAGCCCTGTCCACGGCATAGCGCAGCACGCAGGCCTGGAAATAGGGACACTCCTCCAAGAGCTTGCCTAGCACCTGCGCCTCACTAGACGACAGCGCCTCCCGCTTCTCCAGCAGCCTATATAGCTCACTTTTCGACAGCATGCCATCCTCTCCAGCCTTGCTCAAAAGGCTCAGGCGAAGGTAGCCAATTTACGCCACATCCCATACGTCACCAGTTGGCCACGGAGGCGTTAAAGATGTCGTCCACCAGCTTCTCGATGATCTTGGGCAGCAGGTCGCCTTCCACCTGCGTGACCGACTGGTCGCTGGGGAAATCCTCGTACGCGCTGAACGTGCGCTCAAAGTTGGCCTCCTTGTCCTTCAAATTGGTGTAGACCACCCTGGCAGCGATGGTCAGCCTATTCATGGCAGCCATCTCGTTACCCTGAATGGCCGTAGGCGTCACGCTGTAGTCCACTATCTCGCCCGAGAACTGCAAATCGCCATTGGCCTCCACCACCCCTAGGCTCGTCTGGGTCATGAACCGACGCTTCAGGGCCTCGGTGAATTGGGCCGAGAGCCCTGCCGTGACCAATGGGGCAATGTTGGGGAAGTGGGCCACGCTCACCGTCTTGACATCGGGCGATATGCTCGCCCCAGTGAAAGAATACTGCACTTTACATCCCCCAAGTCCCCCGAGCAGCAGGGCAAGCAGCAGGGCCCCAAGGGCCTTCTGGATAGTTCTACGCATGGCCGCTTGGAATTACTTGATGTCGTATTCTCGGATTTTCCTATAGAGCGTGCGCTCCGAGATGCCGAGCTCGCGGGCTGTTTTGCGCCGTAGGCCGCCATTCTTTGTGAGTGCCTGACGAATGGTATCCTCCTCGATGTTGGCCAGCGACTTGGGCTCCTCCTCCACCTCCGTGCTATCCACATAGGCTGGCACCTCCTGCACTGGCGTCTCGGGCCGCTTGACGCGCTCCGGCTGCACGATTGGGGACTCCGTTGGGCTGGCACCCATGGGCTTGAGCAGGTGGGCATGCTTGCGTAGCAGCTCGTCATCAGGGCGCATATGGCTCCGCGCCATCAAGGCTGTGACAAGCTCCTTGAGCTCATTGATGTTTTGACGCATGTCGAAGAGTACGCCGTAGAGCAGTTCACGCTCAGACTTCTGCGTGGCCGATGCCCCTTGGTAGAGGGCTGGCAGCCTACTAGGCTGGTCAGGCCCGTGGAGGTACAGCTCGAGCCGCTTCTTCGTCACCATCCGCTCACTCTCCATGATGGACACCTGCTCGGTCACATTCTTAAGCTGCCGCACATTTCCCGGCCAGTGGTAGTCCAGCAGGGTCTGCTCGGCCTCGCTGTCCAAGCGAATAGACGGCATATGGTACTTCTCGGCAAACTCCACTGCAAAGTAACGGAAGAGGAGCAGGATGTCTTGGCCCCGCGCACGCAGCGGGGGCACCACGATGGGGATAGCCGAGAGGCGGTAGTATAGATCCTCACGGAACCGTCCCTGGGCTATGGCCTCCGACAGATTCACATTCGTGGCGGCAATGATACGGATATCCGTTTTCTGGGCTGTCGAGGAGCCCACCTTGATGAACTCTCCATTCTCCAGCACGCGCAGCAGTCGCGCCTGGGTAGCCAAGGGCAACTCGGCCACCTCATCGAGGAAAATAGACCCCCCATCGGCCACCTCGAAGTAGCCCGCCCGATTGTCCAGCGCCCCTGTGAACGCCCCTTTCACGTGGCCAAATAGCTCCGAGTCGATGGTCCCCTCAGGAATGGCCCCGCAGTTCACTGCCACGTACTTGCCGTGCTTCCGTCGCCCGTAGGCGTGGATGATCTGGGGAAAGAACTCCTTGCCCACGCCGCTCTCTCCCTGCACTAGCACAGCCAGGTCGGTCGGGGCCACTTGGTAGGCCACGGCGATGGCACGCTCCAGGGCAGGGTGGGTCCCGATGATCCCAAAACGACGCCTTATACTCTCTAGGTCTTTATTCATAGCATATCACTCACCATGCAGCTCCGTACCTCAACAAATGGGAGCGCACCCTACGGGGGGCTACAGGGTCAAACGCTTGATATGGAGCACCACGCTCGTTCTATTCATCAACACGTTGGCTACCTCCCCCGCGGCAAAGATGCCATCGGGGGCTCCTGCGCCCTGGAGCCCATGGCGCAGCATGGCGTAGTAGGCCAAGCAGTGGAAGGCCAGCAGGGGATGCAGAGCCTTGGCCGCTGCCAGCTGCTGCGTGTAGTGGGCCAGCTGCCCAGGCGTAGACCGCGCTACGTGGTACTCCACCCCGGGGATAACGGGGGCCACGAAGGTCACCGAACGCTGGCCTATCGGCGCCAGGGGATGCAGAATGCTCAGCATTCCTTGGAGGTCGGCCATTAGGAAGCAGTCTTGCCCTGCGTAGTGGGCTCGCCAGTACTTCGCAAGGTTCTGATATTGGCCATTCACCATGACATCACCTACGGTGAACCCCGCCTCGTCAAAACGCAGCACATCGCCCGTAGCCTCCCCTGAGGGGGTGAGGATATCGAGCTGGGCCAAGTACTCCGGGCGGAGCCGGCAGTGCAGGGCCACAGCCTTATCCGTGAAATAGCCCCCCTCTTCTCCGCAGTAGACCTTGGGAATGCTCTCGCCCTGCGCATCCATCTCCTCGCTAGTCACCCACCCCGTGAGCAAACTATCTGGGGCAGACGCAGCGGTTACGGCGTAGAGCGCAAAAGCCCGGTGGATAGCACTGAAGGCCGGCAGCAGCACCACGGAGAAGCCATGCGCGTAGCGATCAGATCCCAAGTTATGGATGGCGTACTCCGAGTAGGTGCGCATGCGCACCTCCGACACGTAGGGGGTCACGTCGGCCACCATCAGCTTCTCCTCGTCCGCTTGGGGCGTGCTGTCGAGCAGGAAGTGCTTTGCGCTCCCCCCGACCCAGTCTCCCGCCGGCAGCCTACGCAGCAGCGCATTGCTACCCCCGATGATGAGTACCCGACCCTGCTTTATCAGTGTCTCCACTGCCTCGAAGGCCAAGAATTGGCTCTGCGCCACGAGCTCATTCTGCGCTTCCATACTCCGTTGGGTTCTGTAAATCGAGATAGCTATAGGCCACTCCCAAGCTATCCAAGTAGCATCGAAAGGCCTGCTGGGTCAAGACGAGCGAGGCCCTATTGTCATTCGGGTGGAAGGAGAGCCGCTCGGCTGCCCGCAGGTCTTGGTCGAGGTAGAGCATCACCTCGTGGCGGACATCGTGCACCAGCCCCAAGGGCGAAACCGAACCCGCCTTCACGCCCAGGTATTTCTCCAGCCGCCATCCCGAGGCAAACGAGAGCTTACCCTGATGCAGTAAATGCTCCAACGCATGGATGTCAACCTCCTTATGCCCCTCAGCCACAAGCAAATAGTGACGATCGCCCTTGTGGTTACGCAAAAAAAGATTCTTGCAGTGCGTGGCCGGGATATCCTTCCAGTACGCCAGCGCAAGGGCAACAGTAGGGGCCGCGGGGTGCTCATGGTATTCAAAAGTCAGCCCCTGCGCAGCCAACTGCCTGTATATGAACTCATCACCCACCACGGCGCCCAGCCTCCTATCGCACACCATTGCTCAGTGTAAAGGTAAGCATAAAACGCTAGAGACCATACGCTGGAAGCCCCAGGGCGCAAAAGTCCACGCCACCATGCCCCGCGCCCCCCTAGCGCACTCAGGATAGGGGTTGCGTATTGCCGCGCAACATCTTGCGCTCAGTTCTCCTGCCGTCACTGCCCCCCGGGGCTTCACTCCACAATCTTGTTGCCCGGGGCCTTGTAGAGGAAACGACGGATGCTGTGCTTAGGGGTCTTCTCAAACTCTTCCGGGTAGACGAGGAATTGGCTGATCTGGCTATAGGCGGGCAGCTCCTCATTGACCTGGAGACGGCACTCCTCTAGCCGGGACTCCAAATCGGCCATCTTCAGCCCCTGCTCGTCCAGCGTGGTGTAGTCTGGCACCACCAAGGCCACAATCTTCCCGTCAAGCTCCTTGACCAGCACCTCCTGCACCAGCGGATAATTCCCAATCAGGGCTTCCAGCTCTTCGGGGTAGATGTTTTGGCCATTGGGGCCGAGGATCATGTCCTTGCTACGGCCACGGATGGTAAGATAGCCGTCCGCATCGAGTGAACCTAGGTCGCCTGTCCTGAGCCATCCATCGGGCGTGAAAGCCTCGGCGGTCAGGTCTGGTCGCTTGTAGTAGCCCAGCATGAGGTTGGCCCCCCGTACCTCGATATTGCCCACCCCCGTGGTGGGGTCTGCATTCGCTATCCGCACCTCCATGTTGACAACAGGACGCCCCGAGGTGTAGAGCCTATGCTCGCGCCACGGTGCGTAGGTGATAATGGGAGCGCATTCGGTCATCCCGTATCCCACGGTGTAGCGGAAGCCGATCTTCTTCAAGAACTCCTCCACCCGGGGGTTCAGGTGCGCACCGCCCACGATCACCTCGATGAAGTTACCCCCCAGGGCCTCGGTGAGCGTCGTATTGAATTGCCTGAGCAGGCGCGCCCGCAGTATGGGGGTCTTGAGCAGCAGACGGATCTTGGGGTCCCGAAGCCTGGGAGCTATCTTGCCCTTGTAGATCTTCTCTATGATGATGGGCACAATGATGATCAAGCGAGGCCTGATCTGGCCAAAGGCCTGGAATATAGTGCGGGGAGAGGGCACGCGCACCAGGAAGTAGATGTGGCAGCCTTTCAGAAAGCAGAAGAGGAATTCGAACGCCTGCCCGTAGGCATGCGCCAGGGGGAGCAGCGAGATGACTGGGTCGCCAGGCTGCATCGCCATGACTCCCTCGGCAAACTCCAGGTTAGAGGCCAGTGCCCGCCCCGGCACCATCACCCCCTTCGAGAAGCCAGAAGTACCCGCGGTGTAGTTGATCTCATGCAGGGTCTCGGGGGACTGCTCCACGTAGTGCACATCCTCTGGCCTGACCCCCTGCGGGTAGCAGGCCCTAAATGCGTCGTCTAGCTCAGCCGGCGCAATAGCCCGCTGATACTGCTGCTTGCAGTAGAGTGGCATCCAGCTCGAGGTGCTGATGATGGCCTTTATGGCCAGCTCGCTGGTCTCCCCGAGCCGCTCCCAGGTCTGCATGCCCGTAAAGAGCAACTGGCTCTCCGAGTGCTTGATAATGTGGAGGATGGTGTTGAGCTTGAAGTCCGACAGGATGGGCACCACCACCGCCCCGTAGGTCACTATGGAGAGGTAGGCTAGGGCCCAGCCCGTAGTGCTCTTACCTATCAGCGCAATCCGATCGCCGGGCTTGATGCCCAAGGCTCGGAAAAGGATGTGGTTGCGGGCTATGCGCTCGGCCAGCTCCGCGTTGGTAAACGTGGGGCCATTGTAATCGCTAAAGCAGGGCAAGGACCAATGTTCGACTATTGCTCCCGCAATGGCCCGGTTGAGTGGCTCGGTGTAGTGCATTAGGCTAGGGGTGCTTCTTATCCTATCTCCAGCATCCGTTTGATGGGGGCGTAGGCGCGTTGGGCGAGCTCAGCAGGCACTTTCACCTCCGGGGTCCCCGTGCGCAAGGCCTCACATACGCGCGGCAGGGTAGGCAGCGCCATGTACTTACAGTACGCATCTGGGGCTATGAGCAAGAGCTCCTTGTCAGGGGCCACCTGGTGCATCTTGTGTAGCACGCCTTTCTCGGTGACAATGAGAAACTTCTTGGCCTTTGAGTCCTTCAGGTGCTTTATCATGCCCGTGGTGGAGGCGATGGTCACGCGGGGATCATGGCGTATCTCGGGCACCACGGCCCCACTCGACTCTGGGTGCACCAGCACCTCGGCCTCGGGCTCTTGGCCCATCCGCATGAGGATCTGTGAGGCCGTAAAGGCATCGTGCACGTGGCAGGAGCCTCGCCAGATATCCATCTCAATCCCCGTTGTGGCCTGCACGTAGTGGCCCAGATTCCAATCGGGCAGAAAGAGTATCCGCTCCGCCCCCGCGTAGTGCTGCACCACCTGCACAGCGTTGGCTGAGGTGCAGCAGCAGTCCGTCAGGGCCTTCACGGCCGCCGTGGTGTTCACATAGGCTATCACTACCCCGTGGGGGTGCTGCGCCCGCCACTGCTCCACGTCCTCCGCCTCGATGCTATTGGCCAGCGAGCAGCCCGCGCCTAGGTCGGGGAGCAGCACCTTCCGGGAGGGCGCCAGGATGGAGGCCGTCTCGGCCATGAAGTGTACCCCGCAGAACACTATCACCTCGGCCGGGGTGGCCGCTGCTTGTCGCGACAGCCCCAGCGAGTCCCCCACGAAGTCGCACACGTCTTGCACTTCGGGCGGCGCGTAGTAGTGCCCCAGCAACACGGCGTGCTGCTGCCGCTTTAGGGCCTGAATCTCCTCTTGGAAGCGCTGGATGTCCTCGGGCAGCAGCGCTGCGCCATCTGGCTCTGCCTGCGTTAAGCTATCTACCATCTTCACGAGCAATTACAACGATGCAGGGCCCATAAAGCCCCCATTGTCCATTTCCCAGTGAAACTACCAGGTTCGTTGAGCAGCTCTCAGGCCTCGTGTAGGGGCTTGATTTGCATGCTAATGTCTAGAGCCGGCGCGCTGTGCGTAATGGCCCCCGCGCTGATGAAGTCTACACCAGTGCTAGCTATGGCCCTAATGGTGCTAAGGGTGACATTGCCAGAGGCCTCGGTCATGGCCCTGTGGCCTATCAGGGCCACCGCCTCGCGCATAAGCTCTAGGGGCATGTTGTCGAGCATGATGATCTCCACCTGGCAGGCCAGCGCCTCTTCCACCTGCGCCAGGGAGGTGGTCTCCACCTCGATCCGCGTAAAGGCCGGGATATAGGCCTTAGCCGCCTGAACAGCCTTGGTGATCGACCCCGCAGCTAGGATGTGATTATCCTTGATCATTGCCATGTCGAACAGCCCCATGCGATGGTTGGTGCCGCCCCCATCGCGCACGGCGCACTTCTCCAGGGCTCTTTGCCCTGGGGCCGTTTTGCGCGTATCGAGCAGACGCACCCCCGTGCCCTCCAGGGCCTCCACGTATTGGCGCGTCAGAGTGGACACCCCGCTGAGATGTTGCAAGAAATTCAGCGCCGTGCGCTCCCCCGTGAGCAAGACATCGAAGGGCCCCATGATCTCAGCCAACGTGTCGCCCTTGCGCAAGGTATCACCCGCGCGCTTGCGTGGGGCGTACTGCATGGCGGGGTGGAGCAGCCCGTAGACCGCAAAGCATACATCCAGCCCCGACATCACCCCGTCGGCCTTAGCCACCAAGCGCGCAGCGCCCTCCACCTTGTGGAGGCGCAGTGCCTCTGTGGCCAAATCGCCCGTACCGATATCCTCCTGCAGTGCCAAGCGCAGCAGGCTGCCTGTTCGACCGATAAACTTATCCATCGTACCCTCTAGTCGCTGCGGCCCATGAGCCAACCGCTAATGTCTGCGCAAAGATAACGAATAACCAAAACTCCGCACGCCCCCTGTGCACCCGCAGCCCAGCAGTACAAAAGCCCAACTTTCTCGCTTTGAGGGCAGCATGGAGGCCATGGGCAATCAGCTCGACAGACTGTGCCGACCGGCACGTAGCCAAGTGGAGCAGCAAGCTTTCCAGAAGCTCCAGACTGCGTGGGCGCAGCGCCCGGGGCTTGTGTATGCCTACCTTGACCACATGGCGCGCTACTACGAGGCCTACCCCCCTGCAGAAGAAACTCTCAAATTTTGCCAACACCCATCTGCACGAGTGGGCCGGGGCAGCCCAGCGCGCCCATCTCACGCAAACGCTTACCAACCCCAAGGATGCCCTCCTTAGCTTTCTAGTTGCGCGCAGCGACCTGCCGATCCGCTTCCAAAGCCTAGACAGCCAATCGGCCACCCTCCACGCCTTGCAGGAACTGGCAATGCGCAGTCAGGATAGCCCCCTAATCGTGGTATGCTGTTGCGTATTGGCTTTGCTGGTGGTGGCAACCGTATTTCGTAGGGCGAAGGTTCAGCAGGGAAGTAGTTAAGCCCGCGGTAAGCGTGGGCGGGAACAGGAAGCCCGGCGATGGTAACCTCTCCCAGAAACAGCTTCTAGACTGCTACCCGGATCGCAAGGATGAGATAGGCCGCATGGTGCGAGCTCTGTAGGAGTACTGGGAAGAGCTGACAGGTCTCGTGGCCACGTGCCGGCCAGTGGCGCAGAATTTGCAGACGGTCAACTCCCAGCTGGGGCAATCGTCATAGGCCATGGCCCAGGGCGTCTCGAGCCAGACTTCTAGCGTGGAGGAGGCCAGTAGCACCCTATGAGGAACTCACTGCCAGCCTCACCCAGACCGCCGACAACACCAAGAAGGTCATTCCCAAGCGCCTTGACCAGATGGGCAAGGCAGGCCTAGACGCCTCCCAGAAAATCGAGGAGATAGGCCAGAAAAAAGGTGTGATGAACGAGATAGCCAACCAGACCAATATCTTGGCTCTCAACGCCATCGTAGAGGCCGCCCGTGCGGGCGAGCAGGGACGAGGCTTTGCTGTGGTAGATAGCAAACTGCGCAAGTTGGCCGAGTAGGACCAAATGGCGGTCATTGACCTCGTGGCGCGGGGCCAGGGCATGGTAGGCGAAAGCTCAGTGGCAGTCCATGCCTTCAGTGAGCTCACCCCGCAGATGGGGGAGGTGAGCAGATATGTGCAAGGAGTAGCCGAGACCGCTAACTAGCGGCGCAACGTCTCTGGGCAGAGCGGCCCGCAGCCAATGCCCAGGAGAGCAGGAAACAAGGAGCCATGCTAGTCAACATCCTAGACTACTTCCGAGAAATAGCCCTTTAGCCCTGTGGGGATGTGAGGTTGGTGTGTAGGCGCGCAAGGCGGAAGCAATCTGGTGCGCCACGAGGAGTACCCATGGCCGGGTGCGATCGCCCGCTCGCGAAGACCAGTCCCCGTAAGAGGAGTCTTGACTCTGCTCCCCACGTGCACCCTGACCGCAGTTCTTCCAGCTAGCCCCAGATATGCTCCGTATCCTCTTCGCTAATTTATCGAAAAAGAGCGGAGATGGTACGGCGTTGGTGCGGAGAGGAAAGGAGGGCACTTTCTCCGCCATGTGGGGAATCCGCTATGTGAGGTCGGAGGGAAATGGTGGTAGCGATGCCCCAGTGCTTCGCAATTGGGAGGCAGGGCGTGTTTGGTTGGTGACAGCTTCCCCAAGGTGTTACTCGATGGGTTGGTCTGCGCCGTGGGCATCGAGCAGCTGTATGGTTCTAGCCCCGCTGTATTGTGTTGCGGGGAGTACGATTCTAGGCTTGGCGCCATCCTTGGTGGCGAGTTCCGTGGCTACCTTGTGGAGAGGGAGAAAGAAGTTGAGATCCTTGAGCCAGCTGGGGATGATGTCCTTGGGGCCCTTGGGGCGCAGGTCGTTGCGCCACTTGAAGCCGAAGAGGGTCATGTCCTCGGTTTGGGCATCGCGGATGGGGATGACGTTGGAAGTGGGCTTTCTGTAGAACGAGATGTTCACGGGCTGTCCGTCCTTAAACCAGGCTTGGAATCTGGGAGCTTCCACACGATTGATGCCCACCAGGTCGGGGCCATCGCGGAGGAAGAAGAGGGTTTGCGTATCGCCATTGAGGCGCATGGTGGAAAACTTTCCCTGGTGCATTTCGGCCACGCCCCTGATGCCAGAGAGCTGGTTGAAGTGGGCAGAATCGTCCATAAAGCCGATAAAGACCTTGTCCACTAGGACAATGCTGTCGAGCTGCTTGCGGCCTTGGTAGGCTATCATGCGGACGCTGGAGGCCTGCATGTCGTTGTGCCAGAAGAAGGGGGCCGGGTGGCGGAAGAGGGTGACCGTGCTATCGCGGCCGTTGTAGTAGACGGAGTCGGCTATGAGCTGCTGGTTGCGCTGGAAGGCCTTGACGTTTCCGAGGGCGCGGGCGAAGCGCAGAGAGTCGATGCGTGGTAGCCCCGTGGTATCGCGGTGGGCGGCGGTGTCGCGCCAGGCTAGGAGGCAGTCGGCCCGCAGGTAGAGCGTGTCGTGATGGGCTTGGCCCGTGTCGATGGCTACGAGCAGGGGCTCACGCTGCACGGAGAGGCTATCGTGGGCCTTAAAGATCTCCATCTTATTGGCGTAGAGGCGGTGGTAGGCTTTGGTGTCGATGGCCACAACGTGTTGCTCGGCCAGGGCGTACTGGCGGTTGCGCTCGTAGTGCAGCCGGTGTCCAAACACGTAGTAGCGGCTGCGCTGCAGTCGGAAGGGGGCCAATAGCTCCACGGTGCCCGTGGGGCGTGCGAAGGAGCCGAGGGTGGTATAGAGGGCGAGGCTGTCTTGGTATATTCGGGTGGGAGTCCAGAAGCTGATGAGTCCACTTTGGCGCTCGTAGCGCACGGAGTCGCTGAAGAGACGGGTGTTGCTGGTTTCCACGGCCACATTGCGGTAGAGGATGGCGGTATGGGTGCTGGCGGAGTAGAGTCCGCATTGGCTCCACGTGGTCAGGCTATCGGCAAAGAGGGTGCCGCCCACGGTGTAGCTGGCGGTGTTGGTGTTGGTGTTGAAGCTGAGTAGGGCGGTCCAGAGGACAAAGTTGCTGGAGTCACTGTGGAGCTCTGCGGGGGCGCCGCGGAGATTGCCTTGGGCCTCGTTGCCTGAGTAGAAGAGCGAATCGCCGTAGATGACGGTGCCCTGGGAGTTGATGACCACGTGGCCGTAGGCGTTGAAGTCGTTGCGTGCGACGAAGACGTAGGCGCTGTCGCAGGACATGACGGTTGGCCCGTGGGCGATCACCACGTGGCCTAGGAGTCGGTGGGCCACTTGCTCGCCTATGCGCACTGGGCGCATGAGGTCGGCTCGCCGTATCTCTACCTGGCGGGGCGCTGCGTCTTGCGCCTGTGCGGGGGTCAAGGGGAGCCCCCAGGCCAGGAGGCCTCCCAGCAGCAGCAGGAGCCCCAGGGACCACCGCCGCCCCGTGCTACTGCGCGGCAAATTTCCCCCGCCAGAAGGGATAGTGGAACTCACAGTGTTCGTATTGTGGGTCGATGCTGATAAAAACGCTTTTCTGCTTGCGCGTGAGCCATTCATCGAACAGTTGCTGCTCTTTTACGCGCTTGGCCAGCTCCTGGATGTCGGCGTAGTCGAGCTCGAGGTTCATTTGGTGTGAGGGGATGATGCGTTCGAGCTTGATGATCTTGATCATCACGTTGCCCTTGAGGTCCCGGCTCTCGAAGGGCTTAGAGATCTCCCCGGGCTGGAGTTTTTTGAGTTCGTAGTAGTCGATGGGGATCATGCTTTCGCGGTCGAGTAGGCTTCCTCCGCGGTAGGGGTTTGGGACGAGCCCGCCGTTGCGGTACGTATCCTGGTCGTTGGACCAGGTGGCGCAGGCCTGTTCGAAGGAGATGGAGTCTTGCACGATGCGCGTGCGCATGCTGTCGAGGCGCAGCGTGGTGCTTTGGAGCATGTCGGGGGTATAGTTGGGCTTGAGGAGGATGTGACGCACGTTGACTAGGTCGCCTTTTCGCCCGATGAGCTGGATGATGTGGTAGCCGTATTCAGTTTCTACGATTTGGCTCACCTGGCCGTCGTGGAGGGCGAAGGCAGCGTCGGCAAAGGGCTTGACGAAGCTTTCTCGGGGTAGGTAGCCCATCTCGCCGCCCTTGATGGCGGAGGCCCTGTCCTCGGAGTAGGCCACGGCGAGCGTGGGGAAGCGCTCCCCCTTCAGTATGCGCTCCCGCAGGGCGAGTAGTCGCTCCCGCACCTCAAATTTGGCCTTTTCGCTGGCTAGGGGCAAGAGGCAGAGTTGGCGGTAGGTGTAGCGCTCGGAGACCATGGGGATGCTGTCGTGGGGTAGGCTCGTGAAGAATTCCCTCACCTCGCTGGGGGTGACGTGGACTTTTCCCACGATGTTACTGCGCACGCGCTGGGCCTTGCGCTGCTCAATGGCCAGGGTGAGCAGCTCGCGGCGCACGTCGCGCATGGAGCGGCCATATTGCTTCTCTAGGGTTTTCTCGTCGCCCACCTGGCGGATAAAGGCGTTGAGGCGCTGCTCCACTTCGGGTTCGACTTCCTTTTCGGTCACCTGGATGCTGTCGAGGGTTGCTTGGTCGAGCAGCAGGGCATTGACGAGGTATTGCTCCAGCACCTCGCAGGTGCTGGGCTCTTTGGCCTGTGGGCCGTGCTGTAGGCGGGTGCGCATGCGCTCCATCTCCACGTCGGAGCGGTAGATGGTCTGCAGGCCTACGGTGGCAATGGTGCCGTCGATGGGCTGTGGGGCCTGTCCCAGCAGCGGCGGGCAGGCTAGGATGGCGAGTAGGACAAGAGCTGCGATTCTGCTTGGCATCTTGATAGGTTTTAGCTATTCCCTGTGGAGGATGGCTTGGTGGGTGGCTAGAGCCTGCTCCACGATGTTGAAGTTGAGGGAGTCGAGTTGGGCTTGGCGGCGCTGGTTGAGTAGGATCTGCCGGACTTGGCCCGCTACGTAGGGGAGTGGGGCTGGGCTGCCGGGTTCCTGCCATTCGTAGAAGGAGAGCAGGACCAGGTCATTGCCCTTTTTGACCTCTGTGTATTGTGCCCTACTGGTGGAAATCCACGGGGCGAGTTCTATGCCCAGATGCTCCTGGAGGGCCTGGTAGCCTATCCAGGTGTCGGGGTATGATTGCACCTGCAGCGAGGACCTGTAGGTGAGGGTTTCCAGCTCCTGTAGGGCACTTTCGCCCTGGTTCCGGCAGAGTTGGCGAAGCTCGCCGAGGTGCTTGTTGTCTTGGGGAACAATGAGGGCAACGCAGCGGACAATGCGTTCCTGCAGGGTGAAATAGTCCTTATTGGCCTCGTAGAAGGCTTGGCACTGCGCCGGGGAGATGGCGGTGTCGGGGTGGTCGTCCAGGTAATTTTGCCGGTAGGCCGCGATGATGAGCTGGCGGTAGTACTGCTTAGCTTGCTCCTCGATTTGGTGCTGCTGGGCTAGGGGCTTGGCCGTGGCTTTTTGGAAGAGGAGTTCCTCAGCGAGCCAGCGCTGTGCATATTGCGCTATGACCTGGGCGGTGTCGCTGGGGGGGAGGCCTTCGAGGAGGTGGCTAGGGAGCTGCGAGCGATAGAGCGTGGTAGAGCCGACGCTGGCGAGTGCGTTGCGGAGGCTACCGGGCTGGTGCTGGCAGGCCGGTAGCAGGAGGCAGACTAGGAGCATAGCCGTGCGGCAACTATTCATGGAGTAGGTGCTTTAGGGCCTCAAGGGCCTCGGGGTCGATGTATACGGGGTAGCGCTGCGCCAGTGCGTGCTGCCAGCGGTCGAGCAGGCGTTGCTGGCATTTGGCCATCAGGAGCGGCAAACACTCCTGGTAGCTCATGGGCACGTTAGTTTCGAGCTTGACGAGGCGCTGTAGGATGAATTGGGCGCCCTGTCGGGTGATGGTGGAGCAGGGATTTGGGCAGCGGTTGCTGCGCGCAGGGTTGTATTGTTGCTTCCATTGGCTAGCCCGGAGCTGCTGGGTTGAGAGCCGCTGGCTGGTCATTTTGATTTGGCCGTCCTTAAGCCTGCGGGGTGTGGCGGACTTCACCCTCTGCGTGCAGAGGTGCTTGGCGGCCTTGGCTAGGGCTAGGCTGTCGCTGGCGATGTAGGATTCCACAGTGTAGCAGGAGTCGTAGCGGAATTCGTGGCGGTGGCGCTGGTAGAAGGCCTGGAGGGAGTCGGGCTGGAGGCTTGGGCTGTTCCAGACTTTCTGGTCGCTTATATCGAAGAGGAGTAGCCCATCGTGGAACTCGTTGAGCAAGTAGGGCAGGTCGGGGTGCTGGGCGGTGAGCTTTTCGATGGCGTAGCGGAGGCATTGGGCATCGGCGTAGTCTTGGAAGGCCAGCCTAAGGGCGGAGGAGTCGCGTGGGGTGTCGAGGGGAAAGTTGGTGAGTACCCACTGGTAGAAGCTGCTGGCCGAGTAGCGGTGGTTGTTGACTTGTAGGAGTGTGGCCGAGGCTAGGGGGCTGTTGGGCAGTTGGGGCTGGTGGTCGGCCTTGGATTCCCAGCTGAGCAGGGCCTGTAGGTTCTTTTCGTATGTTACGATGCGGAGGTTGCGCTGGATGCTGGCCAGGAGAGCCTGTGAGCCCTCGACGGGCTGGCCCGCTTGCTCCAGGTAGGCCCTGAGTTGGGGCAAAGCTCGCTGGTAGCTTGGTGGTGGGTTGAGGGCGACGCGCTGGAATATGGCGTAGCCGTAGGGCATGCGGGTCACGGGGGTGTAGTCACCATCGTGCTGGAGAGAAAAGAGCAGGTTGACCAGCTGCTCGGGGTATCGGCCGGGGCGAAGGTCTTGGAGCATTCCCTGGCGCAGCGAGCTATCGCCCTGGGCTTGGTGCTGGTGGATAAGGCTACTGATGGATTCGCCAGCCAGTAGCGCATTCCGGACGGCCTCCATTTTTTCTTGGGCTGCGGCCTTGGCCTGGACGGAGGCCGATGGCGGTATGGGGAGGTAGAGCAGTGCGGCCTGTATGCTTCCACGCGCCGGGCGTTGGCTGGTGACTTTGATGAGGTGGTAGCCCATGGGAGAGGAGAAGGGGGGTGCGACCTGCCCCACCGGGGTGGAGTAGGCGGCCTGCTCGAAGGGGTAGATCATCGTGAGGGCGCTGATATAGCCGAGCCGCCCGCCCTGGTACGCGGTGGAGCTATCTTGGCTGTAGGCCTTGGCGAGGGCGGCGAACTCCTCGCCGGCGCGTAGGCGTGCGTAGAGCTTGTCTGCCAGCCGTTGGGCTTCTTCTGCCTGCGCAGAGTCCTGGGCTAGGAGCAGGATGTGGCTCACCTCTTTTTCCTGGGCGAAGTGGGCGTAGAGGGCGCGGTAGGTGGAGTCGATGTGGCTACTATCGAGGAGATAGAGTCCCAGCTGATAGTCGCGGTAGCGGGCGTATTCGGTTTTAAAGCTTTTTTTTTGCGCCAGCCCTTCTGCGTAGGCATCGAGCACCTTCATGCGGAACAGCGCGTAGGAGGCGATGAAATCGTCCAGGCCTTGCTGCGCGCCATCGGCCACGCAGCGCAGGTTTTTCTGGTAGGCGTATTGGAGTTCGTGCACGGAGGTGGTGTCTGGGCCCACAATCAGCAGCGGGCGCTCCTGGGCGTAGAGGCCTGCGCAGGGCGCTAGGGTGAGCAGGAGCAGCGCGAGAGGCTTCACCATCATCGTCATCGGTATGTGGGGGAGTTGGCGTGGTGGGCAGCTTGAGTTGCTTGGTGCGTGGCGGAGTCTATAGGTTGTTGGGCTGGATGCGCGTGTAGTTTGGTGCCTCGCTAGTGATGGTGACATCGTGTGGGTGGCTTTCGAGCATGCCGGCATTGGTGATGCGGATGAATTTGGCCTGCTTGAGTTCGGTGATGTTGCGGGCGCCGCAGTAGCCCATGCCGGCGCGCAGCCCGCCCATGAACTGGTAGACGACCTCGGCGAGGGTACCCTCGTAGGGGACGCGTGCCGCGATGCCTTCGGGTACGAGTTTTTTGACATCGGTTTCAGCGTCTTGGAAGTAGCGGTCTTTGGAGCCGTGCTGCATGGCCTCCAGAGAGCCCATGCCGCGGTAGGATTTGTATCGACGTCCGTTGTAGAGGATGGTCTCGCTGGGTGATTCCTCGACGCCGGCGAAAAGTGAGCCGGCCATGATGGCATCGGCGCCCGCGGCGAGGGCTTTGACCATGTCGCCGGAGTAGCGGATGCCGCCGTCGGCGATGATCGGCACCCCCGTGCCCTTGAGGGCCTGCGCGGCATCGTAGATGGCTTGGATTTGTGGTACGCCCACGCCGGCGATGATGCGCGTGGTGCAGATGGAGCCTGGCCCGATGCCCACCTTGACGGCGTCGGCGCCTGCGTCGGCTAGGAGCTTGGCCCCAGCCCCAGTGGCCACGTTGCCCGCCACCACGTCGAGCTTGGGATAGGCGTGCTTAATGCGCTTGAGGCACTCGATGACGCCCTTGGAGTGGGCGTGCGCGGTGTCGATGACCACCACGTCGACGCTGGCGGCCACCAGGGCCTCCACGCGCTCCATGGTGTTGCTCGTCACCCCGACCCCTGCCGCCGCTAGCAGGCGTCCCTTGGCGTCTTTACTGGCCAGGGGGTTGTCTTGGAGCTTGGTGATGTCTTTGTAGGTCAGCAGGCCGCGCAGGTGGTTCTGCTCGTCGACCACGGGCAGCTTCTCGATCTTGTGCTTGTCGAGGATGTAGGCGGCCTTGGCCAAGTCGGTGGGGAAGGGCGCGGTGATCAGGTTATCTTTGGTCATGACTTCGCTGATGGGGCGTGCGGGGTCATTCTGGAAGCGTAGATCCCTGTTGGTGACAATGCCGATGAGGGTGTTGTCGTTGTCCACCACGGGTATGCCCCCGATGTGGAACTCGGCCATTTTGGCTAGGGCCTGGCCCACGGTGGCCTCGGGGTGGATGGTGACGGGGTCGTAGATCATGCCATTCTCGGCCCTTTTGACCTTTCGGACTTGGTTGGCCTGCTCGTCGATGGACATGCTTTTGTGAATCACCCCGATACCGCCTTCGCGGGCCAACGCGATGGCCAGGGCCGACTCCGTGACGGTGTCCATGGCCGCACTGACTATCGGCAGATTGAGTTCGATATGCCGGGTGAAGTGTGTGTGGAGATCCACCTCCTTGGGCAAGCACTCCGAATAGGCGGGCACGAGTAGGACATCATCGAAGGTGAGCCCTTCAGCTATCACTTTCTCACTCTCAAAGGACATGGCTGCGTTGGCGTTTGATTATTGGTGCAAAGTTAGCGGTTTTTCCATCGCTTTGCTGCGGGGCGGTGCGCAAATCTTACGCCTTGATGCGGCCTTGAGGTTATCTCGCCGTGCGTGGGTGGCTCGCTCCATCTAGCTACGCTGCCCGCGCTGCGGCCATGGGACTAGGCGAAGGCCGTTCCCCTCGGGGGCTAGAGCCAGTGCTTCGCCCTGCGTGTGGGGCTGCTAGGGCGCGGGGGCTATTTAGCAAAGGGGTGGTCGGTGCGCTGTTTGCATCCCTGTGAAACCCCCTGCAATGTGCTACCTTTGTGCGTGTGGGCAGGGGCCTGCGACGTTGGGGGTGATTATCTGTGGGACGCGTAGTGCGACGATTGGTGCTATGGGGCATCTCCGTGGTGGTGGTGCTGGTGCTTCTCCTCTGTGGGGTGCTTTTGCTTTTGGAGCACCGTTTGGGCGGGGTGGTGGTGGCGGAGAGTATCAAGCACTTCAACACCTACCTACAGACCCCTGTTTCTACGGGGGGAGTGACTTTCAGTTTTTTTGACCGTTTTCCCCAGGCCACCCTCCATCTGCGCAACGTGGTGGTCAGGGGTGCGCACCCGGAGACGTTTGGTGCGTCGGACACGCTGCTTGCGGCCCATAGCCTCTTCGTGGAGTTTGAGCCCTTGGCCCTTCTGCGTGGCCGCTATGCCGTGCGTGCCCTTATCGTAGAGCAAGGCTACCTCAACTTGCGAGAGGCCGCCGATGGGCAGGTGAACTACGACCTGCTGGCCCGGCGCCCGGCGTCCCAAGGGGCCGGAGGTGCGTTTGAGCTTGAGGTGGATCGCCTCCTCCTGGAGCAAATGTCGGTGAGCTACGAGAGCCGCAAGCGTGCGCTAACGCTCCATGCGCTCATGGCGCAGCTGCGGGCATCGCTGGCGTGGCAGCGTGGCGCCCTGCACGTGCAGCTTCGCGGGGAGGGGCTAATGCACAGGCTCGCACAGGGTCGGCTTACCTATGTGCAACGTGAGCACTTTTCGCTCCGGGGTAATCTGGTGCGGGATGCCGTTGGCCTACGTAGCCGGGAGATAGCCCTGACCATCGACCGCACGCAGCTGACCGTGGCGGGTGAGTATGAGAATGCTAAGAACTACGTAAGACTAAAGGCCAAGGCCCGCAACTTGGACCTGCGGGGGCTCCTAGCCTTTGCGTCGCAATTCCATTGGCATTTGCCCCCAGAGTTCACCATGGCGGGCGGTCTGGGCGCGAGCATTGAGGTTGCCGGCGGGCTATCGTCCAAGGAGCACCTGGCGTTGACCATCCGGGTAGACGGGCAAGACATTGCCTGTAGCTATCGGGATCGGCCCTTCCGCCTCAAGGCCTTTTCGGCGCTCTATAGCGATGGGGCGCAGGGCACGCCGACCAGTGCCTCTATGGCCATCACGGAGTGTGTGCTCAAAGGGGCCAATGTAGACCTCCAGCTAAAGGCCAACATCTCCAATTTCCGCCGGCCCTCTATCTACCTCACCAGCAAGCTCCAGCTGCGGGACGCCGGCGACTGGCTGACTCGCTGGTCGCACTACCGCCCGAGCTTCGGGTCTCTGACCCTTGAGGGGGAGGGGCTGGCCAGTTTTCCGAGCTTTGATAGTTTGAACTGGCGTAATGTGCAGGCGCCCAAATTCCGAGTGGAGGGGAGTGTGGACGACTTGGCCTTACAGCTGGGCGATAGTTTGGCTTTCCGCCGGGTTAGCGGGGCCTTTACGCTTATCGACCGCGATATCACCAAGGGGTCTATCACGGGGCTATGTCAGGATGCGGAGTTCTCGGTGTCGGTGCATGCCAAGGATTTTCTTTCCTTTCTGCTGGGGGGGGGCGAGCCGCGTTGGACGGTGAACCTGACCCTGCGCGATGCCCAGCTTCCCCAGCAGTTGCCGGTGCTGTATCGGCCTCCTCGTGGGGCCAGCGATGACACATCGGCGCACGGGTCGGCCGCGGCTTGGCAACGCTTTGGAGAGCTGACTGGGGAGCTGACGTTGTCGTGCGGTCGCTGGCGCGGCGAGCCGATCGATTCGCTGCGGGCGCGCTTTGCGTTGACCCCCCGCGGGCAGCACCTCTGGCTCAACGAGGCCGCCTTCTGCGGGGGGCATCTGACGGGGTACCTGAGCCTATTGCCGCAGGGCGACTCCAGCGAGCTGCTCCAGGGGGAGTTCTACCCGAGTGCCATGAGTTTGTCACGACTTTTCCGGAGTTTTGGGAATTTTGGGCAGAAGGCCATCCAGGCCGAGAACATCGAGGGTCAGCTTACTGGGTCGTTGCGGTTCTCACTGCCTCTGGGGTCCGATAGCCTCTCGCTACAGGCGCTCAGGGGCAAGGCGAGCATCAGCGTGCAGGATGGGGCACTGCACAACGTGGGCGCGCTGGCCTCGCTTGGGAAGTTCATTGCGCTAGAGGATCTGATGCACCTACGTTTTCAGACCCTACGGAACGATTTCTACATTTCGCAGGGTCGGCTGATGGTGCCCCAGATGTTCATTGGCTCTTCGGCCCTTTCGCTCTGGCTTTCAGGTGAGCACCGGTTCTCTGGGCGCTACGCCTACCATGTGCAGCTCTCGCTCTCCCAGGTGCTATTCAACCGACTGCGCAGTCGCAGGCGCAACCTCGATGAGAACTCCGTGGAGGGGTTTGCCGCCGACTCACCCGTGGGGCTCTACCTGATGATCGAGGGGGATGCCACGAGTGCCTACGTGCTGTTTGACAAGCAGGCCTATCGTCAGGCCTTGCAGAGCCGGATTGCAGCCGAGCGCGACTCCCTGGAGGCAGCCATTGGTCAACAGCTGGCACCGGCGAGAGCGGGCGCCGGCTCGCCCCTGTCGCCCGAAACGCCCAGGCCCGCCCCAACGGTGATCTGGAAGCCCGACAGCGTCAGCACCCCGTCCACCGCCCCGCGCGTGGGCGCGCCCACGGCTCCCGCAAAACCCAAGCCGAAGGACCCGCCCCCGGTGGTGTGGAAGGATTGAGAAATAATCGCTACATTTGCGCAAAGCGATGAGGAGTAGCCACGCCACGCTAGAAGCGTGGCAGCTGCGGTTGAGAGTCATGAATAAATAAAACACTCTATAAGATGAAACGATTATTCAGCGCGTTTTTGATGCTGGCGGCGTTGGTGCCCCTGCTGTTTTCCTGCGAGAAGGAACGCCCAGTTCCGAAGGACAACACGCACGCCATTGAGGTGGTAGCGCCAGACCACGGCGAGATTGCAATCCGGGGTAGTCTGGAGAAGGCCGCAGAGGGCTACGAGGTGACGTTCTCCGTGAAGCCCGGTGAATGCTATGTGGTCGATCAGGTTAAGGTGACATCGGCAAGCGGCGCGGTGTCGACCACGATGAAGGAGGCCAATACGTACCAGTTCGTCATGCCGGGGGCACCGGTCAAGATCAGCGCCAGTTTCAAGCTGGACACTCCTGGGGTCGTGACCTTCGATGCGGGAGAGTTCACGGTGAAGAATGGAGAAACCGTGGTGTCCTCTGGCGCGAGCGTGGAGCGTCTGCAGAAGCTCACGATTGAGCCGGCCGCAGGGCAGGCGATCGCGTCGGTAAATGCCAACGGTAAGGCAGTAGCACCCAATGCCGAGGGCAAGTACATCGTTGAGGTAAAAGGCAATGTGAAATTGGAAGTCAAGACCGCCAAGATTGAGAGCTTCACGCTCAAGTTCGTGGATAAATACAATGGAGGCGATGTGGCTACCACGAAGGTGACGTTTGACGGGACGGAGGTGACATCGCCCTTTAGCGTGAAGGCCGGGGTGGAGACAACTCACCAGGTAACGGTTACCGCCAAGGGCTACGTGGATTTCAACGAAGCGGTAAAGTTCCCCGCAGCGGCTGGTGAAGTGAAGATAGAGCTCATCAAGGAGCTAGAGGTGGAATTCAAGTTTGCAGATTTTGACGATGCAAAACTTGTCTACATCAACTCGCTGAAGCTCAATGGGGAGAATGTGGAGGCACCGTACAAGTACGCATGCCCCCAGAACGATACGCTGGAGGTAGAGGTGCTTGCGGCAGATTATGGTCCCTTTGCCGATGAGCTGGTGATTACCGCGGCGGGCGAGCAGACCATAAAGCTCGACAAGGCGATTACGCTGAAGTTCGAGGGAGTGGCGGTACAGGCCTCCGTGCACCGCCCAAGGCATGTCAAGAACAAACCTGTTGCGGTTACGCTGAAGGCCGTAGAAGGCATGACAGTGAAGCGCGATGATACCATCTATGTGGTTGCTAAGGAAGTTAAAGCAGAAGCCAACGGCACAGTGCTCAACTTCGACAGCAAGGGTGTGGCGAAGTACGTGGTGACTGGCAAAGAGAAGGACAGGAGTCTCACGATCGAGGTGAAGAGGCTGATTCCCGTGAAATACACGAAGGATGACGCGCTGTTCACGGTGACCAAGAAGGACGGCACTGCGCTAGCGCCCGATGCCAAGGTGGTCAAGGGCGATGTGATCGTGGTGAAGCCCGAGCCGGGCAAGACGATCAAGGTGAAGGTGAACGGGACGGACGTGGCAGCGAAGAGCAACGAGTTCGCCTACACCGTCAAGGGTGATGAGAAGGAGCTGAAGATCGAGGTGAAGGATACGGCGATCGTGGTGAAATACACGGAGAATGCCGCGCTGTTCACGGTGGTCAAGAAGGATGGATCCGAGCTGAAGCCCGAGGCCAAGGTGGTCAAGGACGATGTGATCGTGGTGAAGCCCGCGGCGGGCAAGACGATCGAGGTGAAGGTGAACGGCGGAGCCCCCTTGACAGCAGATTCAGAGGGCAATTTCAGCTACAAAGTCACGGGCGCTGAGACTGAGGTGAAGATCGAGGTGGTGGAGAAATAGCTCTTTACGCCTGGCATATACTTGGGGGCGATGCCATACGGCACCGCCCCCATTTTGTGTGCTATCTTCTGAATGTTGGGAGATTGGCTACCTTTGCAGGGAGTGTAGTAAGCGCATTCATGTTGGTTTTTCGAGGGTACGGCCACCGTGGAGCAGGTGGTTTTCGGTTGCTGGGGGTGCTACTGTGGGGGCTGGCTTCAGCGTGTGTCGGCCTGCATGCGCAGGAGCTCAACTGTAGCGTGCAGATAAGTTCGCAGCGTCTGCAGGGGACGAATCGGCAGCTTTTCCAGGCGATGCAGCGGAGCATGAATGAGTTTGTGAACAACACCAAGTGGACGTCGCACACGTTTTCTCCCGAGGAGCGGATAGAGTGCACGATGCTCTTCACGCTCACGGAGCAGGTGGGGAGCAATGAGTTTAAGGGGACCCTGTCGGTTCAGCTGCGCCGTCCAATCTACGGCACGTCGTACCAATCGCCGCTGCTGAACTTCGTGGATGAGCAGGTTCAATTTCAGTACATGGAGGGCCAGCCGTTGCACTTCAGCGAGGGGAACTACACAGATAATCTGACCTCGCTGTTGGCCTACTATAGCTACATTATTTTGGGCTTTGACTACGATAGTTTTTCCAATCTTGGAGGTAGCGATTTTTTTGCCAAGGCAGAGCGAATAGTGCAGAATGCACAGCAGTCGGAGATGCCTGGTTGGAAGGCCTACGAGGGGCATCGCAAGAACCGCTACTGGCTAGCGGAGAACTACACAAGTGACAAGTATCGTCCAGTGCGTGAGGCTAGCTACCGTTACCACCGGCTGGGCCTAGACGTGATGTCGGATAAGCAGACGGCCGGGCGAGCTTCCACGTTGCAGGCACTCCTGGCCGTGCAGCGCGTCTACCGTCAGCGCCCCGATGTGGAGATGCTGCCCATCCGGGTGTTTTTGGAGAGCAAGCGCGATGAGCTATGCCAGGTGTTTTCCGAGTCGCCCTCCGCGGAGAGGGCTAGGGCCATGAATGCGCTTGTGGAAATAGACCCTGGGAATAGCAGCAAGTACCAGGCGATTCTCCAGAAGCAGAGTCAGCAGTAGGGGACAGGGTATGCTAACGCACTTGACCATACGCCATTACGCGCTGATAGAGTCGCTGGATCTAGCGCTGGCTCCGGGCTTCACGGTGATAACGGGGGAGACCGGGGCGGGCAAGTCGATAATTCTGGGGGCCTTGGGGCTTATTCAGGGGCAGCGGGCCGATGTGAGCGTCATCCAGCAGGGGGAGAGTAGCTGCGTGGTGGAGGGGGAGTTTGACATCACCCACTACCACTTGGAGTCGTTTTTCGAGCGGAATGATTTGGATTATTCGCCGCACGCCTTGGTGCGTAGGCAGCTGACTGCTAATGGGAAGTCGCGGGCTTTTATCAACGACGTGCCAGTGAACTTGACCGTGATGCGCGATTTTGCGAGTCGAGTGATCGACATCCACTCCCAGCACGCCAACCTGCTATTGCAGGATGCGCCTTTTCAGATGGAGGTGCTGGACGTGTTTGCGGGTGCAGAGGCGGAGCTGTCGGCTTACCAAGCAGCCTACGCCACCTGGGAGTCGACCGACAGGCGCTACCGTGCGACGTTGCAGGCGCAAGAGCAACTGCAGGCCGATAGGGAATTCATAGAGCATCAATTCCGCGAGCTGGAGGGCGCTGCGCTCCGGGAGGGCGAACAGGCGGAGCTAGAGGCGCGCCAGCGTATGCTGGCCCATGCCGCCCAGCTGGCGGAGGCCTATACGTTGGGTTTGACTGCTATCCGGGGGGAGACGGAGTACAATGTGCTCTCGCAGCTTCGCGGAGCTCAGCAAGCACTGGAGCGGCTGGCCTCCGAGGTGCCAGCCACGGGGGCGCTGGCCAAGCGTCTGGAGTCGAGCATGCTGGACCTGGAGGACTTGGGCAATGAGCTAGAGCAGAAGTTGCAGACCGTGGATGCCGAGCCAGAGTCCATAGCTGCGGTGGATTCACGTCTCTCGCAACTCTATACCCTGCTCAGCAAGCACCACTGCGAGGATGAAAAGTCACTGATAGCGCTACGTGATCGCTATCGGGAGCAACTTGAGCTGGCCACCGATGAGCGCGGCGCGCTGGCCCAGCTGGAGAAAGAGCAGCAAGCGGCCAAGCGGGCGTTGGGGGTAGCGGGCCAAGCGCTCCACGAGCGTAGGGCCCAGGCGGTGCCAGCTCTATGCAAGAAATTGCTGGAGTATCTGCGGAGTCTGGGGATGCCCCACGCGCAGTTCACCGTGTCGCTTACGGCACGAGAAGAGGCCGGAGTCTATGGGCTGGATCAGATAGAGTTCCTATTCAGTGCGAATGCGAACGTACCCATGCTCTCCTTGGCGCGCATAGCCTCAGGGGGTGAGATGTCGCGCGTGATGCTGGCACTGAAGATGATAGTATCGCGGCGTAGGGCCCTGCCGACCATAGTGTTCGATGAGATCGACACGGGGATTTCGGGCGAGGTGGCGAGCCGCATGGGGGGCATGCTGCATGAAATGGCCCAGCAAATGCAGGTCATCAATATCACGCATTTGCCGCAGATAGCTGTGTACGCCGACCAACATCTGCTGGTGTATAAGGAGCACGGCCCAGGGCAGACACTGTCGCATATTCGAGGTCTCGATAGCACGGAACGCGTGGAGGAGATAGCCAAGCTGCTGAGCGGGGCAAGCGTGACGCCGGCCGCTTTGGCCAACGCGCAGGAGCTACTCAAGAGCGCCCACCGGGGCGGCCGACTGGATGGGCAGGCGTAATTGATAGAAGAACCATTATATCTGTCACTAACTATGGGATACAACCTACTGAAGGGCAAGAAAGGCCTGATTTTCGGGGCGCTCAATTCCCGTTCAATTGCGTGGAATGTGGCGCAGCGTGCGCACGAAGAGGGCGCGGAGCTCGTGCTGAGCAATACGGAGTCCTCCATCCGCATGGGTAACATTGCCGTGCTGGCCAAGGAGTGCGATGCGCCAGTAATAGCGGCAGATGCCACGAAGGTGGAGGAGCTGCAGGCCTTGGTAGAGCAGACCAAGGAACACTTCAACGGGCAGTTTGATTTCTGCCTGCATGCCATTGGGATGTCGATGAACGTGCGTCGCGGCCGGACCTACGATGACCTGGACTACGATTTTCTGAACAAGACCCTAGACATCTCGGCCATATCGTTTCACAAGCTGCTGCAGACCCTCTGGAAGCAGGATGCCATCAAGCCGTGGGGATCGGTGGTGGCCCTCACGTACATTGCGGCCGAACGGGCCCTCTTTGGCTACAACGATATGTCGGACGCCAAGGCCCTGCTAGAGTCCATCGCGCGGAGCTTTGGCTACATCTACGGGCGCGACAGAAAGGTCAGGATCAACACTGTGTCGCAATCGCCCACCAACACTACGGCCGGCAGCGGGGTGAAGGGCTTCAATGCGTTAGTGGACTTTGCCGACCGGATGTCGCCGTTGGGGAATGCGGATGCCGAGGAGTGTGCCGACTACTGCGTGACGCTTTTCAGCGACCTGACCCGCAAGGTGACGATGCAGAACCTCTTCCACGACGGGGGCTTCAGCAGCATGGGGATGAGTCGTCGGGCCATGGATGTCTACTCCAAGAGCTTGGAGGACACGACCTCCGATGATGAGGAGGACCTCTAATGGCTAAGCGGGCGGTAGTTTTACTGTCGGGAGGCTTGGATTCCAGCGTGGCTCTTTTTGTGGCCAGGGAGGCTGGATATGAGCTCCATGCCCTCACATTTCAATACGGGCAGCGGCATAGCCGTGAGCTGGAGTGCGCGCGCTGGCAGGCTGCGCAGGCGGGAGCTAGTACGCATCGGGTAGTCGATCTATCGTTGGCCCAGTGGGGAGGCTCATCGCTTACCGATGAGGGTCTGGCCATAGAGGCGGGCAATCTCGCTCGGCTGGAGGCACCGAATACCTACGTGCCAGCTCGTAACATGGTGTTTATTGCGGTGGCGGCCTCCATGGCCGAGGCCATAGGGGCCGAGGCCATTTACTTGGGGGTAAGCGAGGCTGACTATTCGGGGTACGTAGATTGTAGGGCAGAGTTCCTCAAGGCCATGGAGGCGGCCGTGAATCTTGGCACTGAGCGCAAGACGCTTGCGGGGCGCCCCATGGCACTTGTTGCCCCATTCCTCCATATGCGCAAACCAGAGGAGATTGCGCTGGGGCGTAGGCTTGGGGTGGATTTTGGGCACACTTGGAGCTGCTACGCTGGGGAAGAGACTCCATGTGGCCGCTGCGACAGCTGTCTTCTACGCGCCAGGGCTTTTTCGGAGGCTGGGCTTCCCGATCCGCTACTTGACGCACCGAGGGCTCGTGTACGGTAGCGGCTGCGCCTCCGTAATTCGGGCGCATTTATACCATGGTTGCCGGCAAGCATTCCGTGCTCCACTTGTCCTCTGATGGGGTGTTTCCCCTGTGCCGAGAGGGGGCGGTAGCCTCCACAGGGCTTGCCCTCAGCGGGACCATTCAGGGCGAGGGGCTGCTAGCAGGCGTGCCATCGCTATTCGTGCGCCTGTCGGGGTGTAATCTGCATTGCCAATGGGCTGGAGCAACAGGTCGCCCCATCCCCTGCGACACGCCGTATGCGCTTATGGGCCCTGGAGAAGCCACAGGGGTGGAGGAGGTGGCGTGCACCATAGAGCACCATAGTGGGCGCATAGGGCACGTGGTACTCACGGGTGGGGAACCCCTACTTCAGGCCGAGCCGCTAGCGCAGCTGATCGCTAGGTTGCACGATTCGAAGGCCCATTACCATGTGACGGTGGAGACCAATGGTACGCTCTACGACCCCGCTGTGGCCCAGACTGTGGATTTGGTGAGCCTATCGCCCAAGCCATTTGCCCCGCTGCTGGGACCCCATGGGGGGCCATCGGTTCAGTATGCCCAGGCGCTCCAGAGTTGGCTTGATGCCAAGCGGGGCCATTCCGCAGGGCTCCAGCTCAAATTCGTTGTTGGCGACCCTGGGAACGAGACGAGCATATTGGACTTTCTTGCCGAGTTGACGGGCGTGGACGATCACCCCATTTTTGTAATGCCCCTGGGGCGTACGCGCGCGGAGGTACAGGCGAGCGCGTTGATAGCCGTAGGCATGGCACTGCGCAACAATTGGCGCTATAGCCCACGACTCCAGGTGGA
The DNA here is from genome assembly GCA_947252645.1 of uncultured Bacteroidia bacterium. Taxonomy (GTDB): domain Bacteria; phylum Bacteroidota; class Bacteroidia; order Bacteroidales; family CAJPTX01; genus Bacteroides_D. The sequence continues at coordinate 15,099 of CAMXWF010000017.1, read as the reverse complement.
CATTTGGGGGGCGCGTGCAGGCGTCTAGGGGCCCTAGGCTGCGTGGTGTAAGGCCACTAGTATCTTTTCGACAGCCATCCCGCCCTTTTATGTACCTTTGCACAGGTTGCGTGAAAGGCCGCTGGCCTTGCGCGGGCGGCAGAGTATAGGAGCTATGGGAATAACTGCAGCGGGAGTGCTTGCGGTGCTTGGGCGACTCAAGCACCCGGAGGTGAAGGAGGACATCGTTAGCTTGGGCCTTGTGTCGGTGCTGCAGGCAGATGGCCAAGGGATATCTGTGGAGCTTAGGCGACACTCGCCGAATGACCCTTTCGGTAAGTCGCTTGCCCGTACGGGGCAGCGAGCCCTCGAGGAGGCGTTCCCGGGGGTCCCTGTCCGTATGCAGCTGGCTGAGTCGGCGCGGCCAGAAGTCAAGCAGGAGGAGGCAGCTGGCGGCGTAGGTAAGGTAAAGCATATCGTGTCCGTGGCCTCCGGCAAGGGGGGCGTGGGTAAGTCGACTATCACGGTCAACCTAGCGGTGTCCTTGGCGCGCAGGGGGCTGAAGGTTGGCATACTGGATGCTGACGTTTTTGGCCCGAGTATGCACATCATGCTAGGGGTGCAGGATCGTCAGCCCAACATCCATATGGAGGGTGGGCGAGAGCTCATGGAGCCCGTGGAGGCCTACGGAGTACGCCTGTTGAGCATGGGATTTTTCATGTCAGCGCAGGATGCATTGGTCTGGCGTGGCCCCATGGCCTCCAATGCGCTGCGACAGCTGATAGAATTGGGCATGTGGGGCGAGCTGGACATCCTGCTCATCGATATGCCCCCAGGAACGAGTGATATCCATCTGACGTTGGTGGAGCAGCTAGCCCTGTCCGGGGCAGTGGTAGTGACCACGCCGCAGCAGGTGGCAGTGGCCGATGCGGAGAAGGCGATCTCGATGTTTATGCAGCGACAAGTGAACGTGCCCATCCTGGGCGTTGTGGAGAACATGGCTTGGTTCGAGCCAGAGGAGCTGCCAGGGCATCGCTACTACATTTTTGGACGTGGGGGGGGGCAGGAGCTGGCCAAGCGTCGTGGAGTGTTCTACCTTGGGGGAGTGCCGATCATCCAGGGCATCCGTGAGGGGGGCGACATGGGTTTCCCGATAGCAGCAGAGAGTTCGAGTCTGGGCAATGCCTTCGATGGTTTAGCGGTTGCCCTGCTGGAGCGCCTTAGGGTGCTCCAAGCGCAGCAGCCCGCTGCGCAACCACTGCAATCTGGACAGGCCGGGGAGGCCAAATGATGAGGCTATGGATGAGTTGGAACTACGCCGCCAGGTAGACGAGGCCTTGGAGAAGGTGCGTCCCTTCCTGGTGAATGACGGGGGCGATGTGCAGGTGGAGCGCATCACCCCAGAGGGGGTGGTCTATGTGCGTCTACAGGGCGCATGCACCACGTGTCCCTTCAGTGATATGACGATGCAAAAGGGGATAGAAGCTACAATCAAGCAGGAAGTACCCGCGGTGAAGCTGGTTCTGACGGTCATGGATAACCAGTAGCTCAGCACGATGACTAGAGGTTCTCTGCTTGGCTTTAGGCTCATTCCGCCGGTGCGCAGGTCGTGTGGGGCGCTGATGGGGCTTGTGCTTTTGGCCCTGCAGGCCTTGTGGCCGCAGGCGGCCTCCGGGCAGCATGCGGCGCGCCAGGCCTACGCAAAGGCTTACGGCTCGCTGGCCATCAAGAAGATGGAGCAGCACGGCATCCCCGCAAGCATTACCCTAGCCCAGGGGATGCTCGAGAGCGGCAATGGCCTGAGCCGTCTGGCGATGGAGGGGAGGAACCATTTTGGTATCAAGTGCCACAAGACGTGGGAAGGCAAGCGCATCTACCAGGATGATGATGCCCTACACGAGTGTTTCCGGGCCTATAGCACGGTCGAGCAGTCGTTTGAGGATCACTCTAGCTTCTTGCGGGGTACGCGTCGTTACGCTTTCCTGTTTGACTTGTCCCCCACCGACTACAAGGGGTGGGCCCAAGGGCTACAGATGGCCGGCTATGCGACCGACAGGCGTTACGCCCGCCGCCTGATTGATATCATCGAGGAGGAGCAGCTCTACCTGTATGACCAGGGGATAGCGGTTGAGGTGCCCTCTCCAAACCACGATGCCGCGCCAACGGTGGCCCACGATGCCAAGCTACGCGTGAGGCTAGGGGGCGCGCACCCGGTCTATTCGCGCAATAGGGTGGAGTACACTGTGGTGCAGCCCCACGACACCTACGAATCGCTCACACGGGCCATGGAGATGATGCCCTGGGAGCTACAGCGCTACAATGAGCTCCCCGCTCGTAAGCTCCCTGCGCCGGGCGCAGAGCTCTACATACAGCCCAAGCGGCGTAAGGCCGATATCGCCCACGCCACCCACGTGGTGGAGGCCGGGGAAACGCTCTACTCCATAGCGCAGAAGTACGCCGTGAAAATGAAGTGCCTCCTGAAGCGTAACCACCTTGAGCCCGATCAGCCCCTAGAAGCTGGCCAGCTGATCTACCTGCGGAAGCGCGCGCCGAGGCGCTAAGGTGCAGGTGTGGGAATCTCGCTGGCGCAGGTGACGAGGCATCTTATTGATGACGAAATCGTCAATTTCTGCTGGTCAGTTTCCACGAGCGGGGCTATCCATGGGACAAACGTGCGCACTAGTGGCGAGCTTGTTGTACACAGAAGGTAAAGTTTGTACTTTTGCCGCGTAGACCAAGACCTAGAGAACGGGGGAAAGGGGCGTAGGAGATGCTAGAGTGGTGCCAGGCGCTTACGGTGTGGGAGTGCGTTGCGCTGGTAGGCGTGCTGGTGGTTTTTGCGCTAATGCTCGTATACTACCTGCTGCTGGCCGTGGCCTTCCTTAGCAAACGGCGAGTACGTCTGCAGGCAGAAGAAGCTTCCAAGGTGTCGGTGGTGCTACGGAGCGGCTTTGACCTCGAGCAGCTCGAGGCCAATTTGCCGATATTCTTGACGCAGAGCTATGCACCCTATGAGCTTATCGTAGTCGACGAGTCGGGCGATAGCGAGATCAACACCTACCTTTCGCTCCAAGCGCAGGAACACGCGCAGATGCAGGTACGCACGATGCAGCCCGATGCGCTGTTTACCTGCCATAGTAAGCTGGCGATCACCGTAGGAGCGCAAGCCAGCACGGGGGAGTGGATCGTGCTGGCCGAGGCGGGGAATCCGCCGGCTTCTCGGGAGTGGCTGCGGACACTGGCCGAGAATTTTAGCCCAAGCTGCCACGTGGTAATTGGCTACGCGCGCTATCCCCAGGGCCGTAGGCACGATATGTGGATCTGGACCACTAAGTCCAACTGGCAGCAGCTTCTCTCCATAGCCTTCGCACGGAACCACTGGGGCTACTTTGCTCCGACGAGCAATTTGGCCTTCCGACGCAGTCGCTACGTGGCGGTGAGGGGCTTTGCGGGGGTAGCGCACCTTCAGGGTGCAGATACGACGCTGTTGACCGATCGGATGGCGCTAGGGGATAACGCCGTGGCCGAATGCCGGAAGGCCAGCCAGGTGAAGGTACGCCCCCTCCCAAACGCCCGGGAGGCCTACCGAGAGGCACTTTTTGCGCATCAGGCGTGGCATCGCCTGCGTTTGAGCGCAAGGGCAGCCACAGGGCTCAATCCTTTACTACGCTGCCTTTCATGGGTTGCACCATTGCCCCTACTGGTAGAGTGCGAGCATGGGGTGCTGCTCTATTTGCTCGTCTTGCCCGCGGTTCGCTGGTTCTTGTTGACCCTCGTGGTGCTTCTAGGTATGAGGCGTCTGCAGCAGCGGTGGAACCCCCTCTCCATGGTGGCTTACGACCTGGTGGCCCCCTGGATATGGTGGCGTGCGCACCGTAAGTACATGCAGTATAGAAAGAACGCTCCATGGAGGTAAACCCCAATTTGTCGGAGAAGGCAAAACTAGATTTGGTCTCCGTGGAGAAAGCTGTGCAGGGGGACGAGAAAGCCTTTGCCACCCTGCACGAGCGGTATTACACCACGATCTACTTCCTGATGCTGCGCATGGTCAAGAATCCGACCGATGCCGAGGACCTGACCTGCGAGGCCTTCGACAAGGCCTTCCGCAATATCCGGAAGTACGTCCCCATGTACGCCTTCTCGTCGTGGCTATTTCGGATCGCCACGAACAACTGCATCGATTTCATCCGGAGGAAAAGTAAGGATGTGATCAACACCGAGGAGAGCCAGAAGCTCTTCTACGATGCCTACGGGCCCTCGGCCAATATGCCCTCGGCGCTCCCAACCCCCGAGGAACACATTATCAACAAGCAGACTCTTGAGTGCGTCCGACGCCTCATGACGCAGCTTAAGCCGCAGTACCAGCACTTGGTGGAGCTGCGCTACTTCGAGGAGTATACCTACGAGGAGCTCTCCGTGGAGCTAGAGCTGCCCATGGGGACAGTGAAGGCGCAGCTCTACCGCGCGCGGGAAATGCTCCAGAATTTGCTCAAAGGACAGGAGAATCTGCTCCATGATGACTGACCACGAGCGTCTACTGGAGGCCCTCCCCTCCCTGGACCACACGGCCCTCGCACGGCTTGATGCACTGGCACAACAGCTGGCCGCATGGAATGAAAAGATCAACCTCATTTCACGCAAGGACATAGCCAACGTGGTGGCGCACCACATAGTGCATAGCCTCCTCATTGCGCGCGCAGTGCCCTTCCGTGCAGGCGCGCACGTCTTGGATTTTGGCACCGGGGGCGGCTTGCCCGGCTTGCCATTGGCCGTGGCCTACCCGGAGGTGCATTTTCACCTCATCGACTCCATTGGGAAAAAGGTGCGGGCGGTGGAGAGTATGGCCGCGGCGCTAGCCCTAGGCAATGTCACCGTGGAGCAGATACGTGGTGAGGAACTCGAGGACCCCTACGATTACGTATTGTCGCGCGCTGTGGCCCCATTGTGGCAGCTTTGGCGCTGGACTAAAGGCCTACTACTTCCCTCCACGCTAGAGCACTCTACGGGCCTTATAGCCCTCAAGGGACGGCAATCGCTCGGCGGCGAAGTAGCACCTTTTGCCGCCCATGCCAAAACCTACGAGCTGGCCTCGTGGGTTAGTGACCCCTACTACGCAGACAAACTCTTGGTCTACGTGGCTGCGCCCACACAAAGGACAAGGCGCAATGCGCCCTGCAGCTCGCGCTAGCGGGTAGACCTCACAGCGGAAATCAAGGGGCTGCCAACCAACGGTTGGCAGCCCCTTGATGCAAAGACGCAATGTCGCAGCCATACGCTACGCACCACCAGCCCCCGGCTCCCTGGCCGCAGGGCTCTAGAGCTATTGCCTACTCCCCATTCTGCGCGTGTAGCTGAGCCAGAAGAGCCTCGAGCATCTTCAGGGCAGAAAGGGCCACCGGCGTACCTGGGCCGAAGATGGCCAGCACACCGCAGTCGTAGAGGAACTGGTAGTCTTGGTGGGGAATGACCCCTCCTACCGTGACCAAGATGTCCTCTCGCCCATACCGCTTGAGCTGCTTAATAACCTCTGGGACGAGGGTCTTATGGCCTGCGGCGAGGCTGGAGATGCCTACCATGTTGACATCGTTTTCTACGGCCTGCTTGGCGGCCTCTTCGGGCGTTTGGAAAAGAGGCCCGAGGTCGACGTCAAAGCCTATATCGGCGTAGCCCGTGGCCACAACCTTGGCGCCACGGTCGTGGCCGTCCTGCCCCATTTTTACCACCATGATGCGCGGCTGTCGGCCGGCCTCCTTGGCGTATTGCGCGCAAAGCTCTTGGGCCTTTGCAAAATTGGGATCTTGCTTCACTTCCGCAGAATATACACCGGAGATGGAACGTATAACGGCCTTATAGCGCCCTACGATTTTTTCGCAGGCGGCAGAGATCTCCCCTAGAGAGGCCCTAGCCTTGGCGGCCTCAATCGCTAGGGCCAGCAGATTGCCCTTCTTGGTTTCAACGCAGGTTGTAATGGCCTTGAGGGCCTCTTGCACCTTTTGCTCGTCTCGGTTCGCGCGCAGCTGCTTGAGTCGCTCGATCTGGCTATTGCGCACGGCGGTGTTGTCTACGCTGAGGATGTCGATGGGGTCCTCCTTGGCCAGCTTATAGCGATTGATCCCAACGATGACCTCCTGGTTAGAGTCGATGTGGGCCTGTTTACGCGCGGCAGCCTCCTCGATGCGCATCTTGGGCACGCCGGTCTCTATGGCCTTGGCCATGCCCCCCAGCTGCTCGACCTCTTGCAGCAGATGCCAAGCCGAGTGCATAATGGAGTTGGTGAGGCTTTCAACGTAGTAGGAGCCAGCCCAGGGGTCGATGCTACGCACCACCCCTGTTTCCTGCTGGATGTAGAGCTGGGTATTGCGCGCTATGCGGGCCGAGAAGTCGGTGGGGAGCGCAATGGCCTCATCGAGTGCGTTGGTGTGCAAGCTCTGCGTGTGGCCCAGGGCAGCCCCCATGGCTTCGATGCACGTCCGGGTGACATTGTTGTAGGGATCCTGCTCGGTGAGCGACCACCCTGATGTCTGGCAGTGCGTACGTAGCGCCATGGACTTGCTGAGCTTAGGGTTGAAGCCGTGCACGATTTTTGCCCACAGCATACGGGCAGCCCGCATTTTGGCTATTTCCATGAAGTGGTTCATGCCAATAGCCCAGAAGAAGGAGAGCCGGGGCGCAAATTTATCGATGTTGATGCCCGCTTTCACGCCTGTCCGCAGGTACTCTAGGCCATCGGCCAGCGTGTAGGCGAGTTCTATCACATCGGTAGCGCCCGCCTCCTGCATGTGGTAGCCGGAGATCGAGATGCTGTTGAATTTGGGCATATTCTGGGAGGTGAACTCGAATATGTCGGCGATGATGCGCATGGAGAACTCCGGGGGGTAGATGTAGGTGTTGCGCACCATGAACTCCTTGAGGATGTCGTTTTGGATGGTGCCGGAGAGCTGGTCGAGGGTAGCCCCCTGCTCCAGGGCGGCCACGATGTAGAAGGCCAAGATGGGCAGCACGGCACCATTCATGGTCATGGAGACCGACATCTTGTCGAGGGGAATACCGTCAAAGAGAACCTTCATGTCCTCCACGCTGTCGATGGCCACGCCCGCCTTCCCCACATCGCCCCTGACGCGGGGGTGGTCGCTATCGTAGCCGCGGTGCGTTGGGAGGTCGAAGGCGACTGAGAGCCCCTTCTGCCCAGCAGCCAGGTTGCGCCGATAGAAGGCGTTCGACTCCTCGGCCGTGGAGAACCCAGCGTACTGGCGCACCGTCCAGGGGCGCATGACGTACATGGTGCTGTAGGGACCACGCAAAAAGGGCGGCACGCCCGCCGCGTAGTCCAGGTGCTCAAAGTCCTTGATGTCAGTGGCCGTATAGTATGGCTTGACGTCGATCTGCTCCTGCGTGTGCCAGGTGGTCTCTTGGGTGGGCTGAGCCACTACGCCTAGATCTTGGAGTAGGTCGACCTTAGAAAAATCGGGTCGCATGTTTAGTGGTAGTTTCTCATTGTAGCAAGGTCAATTTCACTGGCTCGGCAAAGGCAGATTAGCAAATACCGAGGTCTTTCTGGAACTCTTGGAGCGTCTCCAGCAGGTTACTCTTGACGTTGATGAAATATTTGATTCCCGCCTTCTCTAGGTCAGGCTGACACGCAGGGGCTCCGGCCACCACGAGGATCTCCCCGGACTGCATGAGGGGTAGCGCGGCCTTGCCCAGGTCGGCATATTCATCGTCCGATGAGCATAGCACGATGATCTTGGCCTGCTGCTTGCGCGCTTCTGCCAGGCCCTGCTCTAAGGAGTCGAAGCCTATGTTGTCTACCACCTTGAAGCCTGCGCAGGCCAAGAAATTGCAGCTAAACTGAGCTCTGGCGCGGCGCATGGCCAGGTTCCCTATGGCCAGCATGAAGGCCAGCGGTTGGTCATTCAGCCTGTCAGTAGCAAAGCGTAAATGCTCAAACTGCTGCGCGCCGCGGAGGGGCTGCAGTGGCTCGCAGATGGGCGCAGTGGCATGGGCGCAGCCCCCGCAGCCGATTCCTTCCCGTTCTTCCACGGCAGCCATCACCTCGGGCTTGGCCCGCTCGATAAAGTTGGGGAATTGGTTGGTGCCCAGCAGCGTGTCGCGGCGGGTGGCGTAGCGCTTCATGCGAGTGGCAGCCAGCTCCTGGATGGCCTTCTGGATCTTCCCCTCCGTGAAGGAGGCTAAGAAGCCGCCGTCCTGCTGCACTTGGCAGAAGAGCTGCCAGGTGTGGGCTATTAGCTGCTGGGTGATGGTCTCCACGTAGTAGCTGCCCCCCGCGGGGTCAATGACCCTGTCGAAGTGGCTTTCTTCGCGCATGAGTAGCTGCGCATTGCGCGCTATGCGCCACGAGAACTCGGCAGGCTCGCTAAAGGCCGTGTCGAAGGGGCTAATGGTCAGGGAGTGGATGCCTGCCAGCACGGCCGACATGCCCTCGGTGGCATGGCGGAGGAGATTGATGTAGGGGTCGTAGACCGTCTCGTAGAAGCGGGAGGTCTCCACATGGATCTGCATAGCCATCTTCGACCTGTCTTTGAGCCCGTAGGCATCCAGGATTTTTGCCCACAGGTACTTGACGGCCCTGAACTTGGCCATTTCCATGAAGTAGGTGGTTCCCACGGCGAAGTTGAACCTTATGGTGCTAGCCACTTGGCCCAGATCGACCCCGGCCTCGGTGAGCCAGTCGATGTACTGCACGGCCTCCGCGAGGGTATAGGCGAGTTCCTGCACGATGTTGGCCCCGGCATTGTGGAATAGGCGCCCATCCACCATGAGGGACTGCATCCCCGGGAACCGTTGGTGGAACTCCAGGGCTCTCAGGGCTCTCTCGGTCGGCGTGCCGTGGTTTTGGCAGAGCCGTCCGGTCTTGCATAGCCAGGCAAGCTGGCTAAACTCCACGGCCCCCTTAGGTGCTTCCCAGCCCCCCGCCAGCTCCTTGAAGGCCCTCTCGAGCGTGGGGAGCAAGAGGTCGGCCCGCCCGGGGTTAGTGAACACCACCTCGGCCTCGTGGGGGTCTATCCCCTTGAGCAGGGCCTTGATATCGCCCACGGTGGGGTCGCTATGCACAGGCAGCACAAAAGCAATGGCGTTGGCGCCCCTCCGTAAAAAATCGACAGCCAAGGCGTTGGCCTTGGCTACATTGGCGGCATCGAGATCCTGGCGCACCAGCCATGGGTTGGCCTCGGCATGGTAACCGCGTATGTAGGGGTACTGACCGGGCTGCACGTCCACGTTGGGCAGCTTGGCCAGGTCTGCTCGGCGGTAATACGGCTGGAGGTTAAAGCCCTCCAACGTTCTCCACACGAGCTTCCGGTCGTAGTCGGCGCCCTTCAAATCGGTGTGGATCACCTCTTCCCACGACTCTGTCGCTACAGGGGGAAAGTCCTGCAGCAGGCGTTCGTTGGGATTGATCGCATCATCCATAGTACTATATCTTCTGTGTGTGAGGACTCACGTTGCGCGAATATACGTTTTTTCAGGGCCATTCCCCACGGGCGGCCCGGCTCAATATGGGGGGTGCCATCCTGGAAACGGGACCCTAGGGCTACGCCCCTCGCGCAATGAGTAGAGCCTACTGCCTCCTGCAAGGTCAAGGTGTCCTATCCAAAGCGCGGGGTGGTGTGGTCGCTCCGCTGGAGGCTGGGCTGATGGAGCCTAGGCCCACAGGCTCCACGCTGAAGGCTTGCTGCCAATGGCACAATTTTTGCCCCTGGAGAGGTTGTCGACCCAACCCACAGGGTGTCCCCTCTATCCGAGAAGACCCGCCGATACCGAAGCAAGATGAGAAACCAAACAATCATTCCTATGAAGCGATCCCTTATTGTCTTAGCCGTCCTCTTACTGGTTCTTCCGGGGGCCCTGCAAGCCCAGTATTTCCATCTTGGCCCCGTAGTGGGGGCGGGTGCCTCCATGGAGACCCAGAAGGGCAAGCTATTAGACGCGGAATTTACCACCAAGGGGAAGATGATCTTTCACTTCCGGGCTGGGCTCGATGTGATGCTCCAGCTGCAGCAAGACCATGGTTTCGAGGTGCTCTCAGGGCTCTCCTTCCTGCGTGAGGGCGGCACCATCGAGTCGGTCGAGAACAGTGCCCTCAAGCTCAACTTCAAGCCAACGACCACCACGTTCTACTCCCTGATGGTTCCCGTGCGCGTGGGCTACTCCCACTTCTTTGGCTCCGTGGGTATCTACGCTAACCTCGGGCCCCAGTTCCACATCCCCCTCTTCGGTGAAGTGACCACGGGCGACACCAAGACCAAGATTGATTTCTCGGGCAAGGAAACTACCGTCCAAGAGCTCCTCAACGAGGGGGTGAAGCCTAAGCTCAAGCGCTTCGGGTTGACCATGTCGTTCCACGCGGGGGTGACTTTCAAGTCCTTTCCCATGCGCATTGGCACCTACTACGACCTCGGGCTACTCAGCATGAACACCGCTGAGCACGTCAAAACCACCTTCTCCAATTTCGGGGCCGTGGCCGCATTCATGTTCTAGCGCATCTACCAGATTCGTAGTCGCATGGCCTGCCTCTCTTTTAGAGGTAGGCCATTTTGTTTCACCCTATTTGCTGGCCGCAGCCATGTCGGGCAAGGCGCGGGCTCTAATTGAGTAGCAGTTCCCCGATGGGGGGCCTCCACGCCTTGACACCACGTGGATAGCCCCTACGACGCCGCGGCGCTACGGGATTGCGTGCCACCATGTTCGTTCCAACTTCGCTAAACTATCGGAAATATGCGGCGAGGGTACGGCAAGGGTGCGGCAAGGGTGTGGAGCTAGATTCCCCATTGTTTCTGCTGAAGACGCAAAGAGAAGAGAACTGTCGTAGTCCTATCCCCAATTCTCGGCATTTTTGTTTACTACAGAAAGTCTACAAAGAGCGCATGGATAGGCACTTTTGCCGCAATATGGAAGGGAAAGAGCGTAGCCTTGGCCTTGGCTAGTCATCATATTCAGGGATGGTGCCTATCCAGCGCTACAACAGAAGTATTACCTTTGTTGTACAGAACCACGTGGTCAAGCAAGAATCAATCAACTAACATCTAACATCACACAAGACCATGAAACGAGTAGTTGCAGCCATGCTTCTGTCTTTCCTGCTAACCGCGGGCGCATTCTCGAGTGTAGCGGCCAGGGAGATGCCGAACGCCCCTGCGGATGCTGTTTGCAAGGCAGAGGTCCCCACACCAATTGCGCAGTGCAATGATACGGTAATAATCATCAAAAAGGGCGGTACAGTCATCATAATCGTGGATCATGGTACTACAGTTGTAGTCCTCTAACCACTAGAATCTTGCCAGATTGATTCCTGGAGTAGGCATGCGAATAGTGTGCTTACTCCATTCTTATTATGAAAGCACCATGAAGCCAACATTTACCATACTTCTCCTTCTTTCCATTCTGTTTTCCGAAGCTGGAGCCCAACCCCCCACCAAGTACTACAAGGTGCGCTATGAGGCCAACTACAAGGAGGTTCCCAAAGATACGGCCAACGCCACGCTCTTTTTCAACGATACGTGCAGCCTCTATTGCTCCGATAACTACTACCTGAAGCCTGAACAAGGGGAGATCACGAAATCGAAAGAGACAACGCCCGATGGGAACACCATGGTGACGCTAGACGCCAAAGGCCCCTTCGAGGGCGAACTGCTACAGACCGTCTTCTCTAGAGGCGTGCTCTGGTTCCCTGCCAAGTATCTGGTGCATATGAAGTCGGTGGCCTGCATAGCAGAGGAAAAATTGCCGCTTATCCACTGGGAGTTCCGCAATGGGCATAAGCCGTTTGGCAACTACCAAGCCAACGAGGCCTATTGCCAATTTAGAGGTAGGAAATACCAAGCTTGGTACATCCCAGCCATCCCCACCATGGCAGGTCCCTGGAAGTTCAACGGACTCCCGGGCCTCATCGTGGAGGTGAAGGATGAAGACAACACAGTGCTTTTCGACTTCAAGAGCATAGAGGAGGTGGTGGCCCCCTGGCCGAGCTACGAGTTGCCTGCGCGCGCTGAGCAGCTGGACATGAAAACCTACTCCAAGCGGGAGCACGAGGGGCTGCAAGAACTCGTGGGCGTTCTCCTCTCGAAGTCTGGGCGCAATCAGGGCTCTACGTCTGGTGTCGAGCTTCAGCGCGATGACCGCGAGCTGAATTTCGATGATCTGCAATAGCCATAAGCTATGCACGGGCGTTTGCGCGGGGTGGTGCAGGTATGTTGCCTGCTCATCCTCTTTCCGTTTGGGGCTTTAGCGCAAGCAGAGCTCAGCGGGCGTGTGGTGGATGCCGAGGACCGTGGCCCTCTCCCGGGGGCCATGGTCCAAGCCTTAGATAGCACCCAGGCCATCGTCACTTTCACCGTGACAGGGGCCGATGGGCACTTCAAGCTCCTCCTGCCACACGGGGGGCATTTCTCCCTGTGTATCCGTGCGCTGGGCCACCAGGAATATCGCAAAGAGATTGCTGCGCCAATGCATGTGCAGCACTATGAACCCTTGGGCGATATTGCGCTATCCCTGTCGACCGAAGAGATTAAGGCTGTACAGGTGTCTGGGAGCAAACCCATTGTGCGTAGGGGCGATACCCTATCGTATAACGTCAGCCTGTTTGCCAAGGGGGATGAGAAGAATGTAGAGGATCTCATACGTCGCTTGCCGGGGATCGATGTCAATGAGTCGGGCAGCATATCGTTTCAGGGAAAGTCGGTAGAAAAGGTGATGGTGGAGGGCAACGACTTACTGGGGCGGGGCTATCAGCTGCTCACGAGGAATTTTGATGCCAAGGCAGTCAAGCGGGTCGACGTGCTGGAGCATTTCCAGGAGGAGCAGCTGCTCAAGGGGGTGCAGGAGAGCGATAGAGTGGCCCTGAACCTGTCGCTGCAAGATGGCACCCAGGCCTTGGCCGGGAGCTTGGAGGGCGCCTACGGTTACCGCCATGCTTACGCCTCGCGGGTGAACCTCACCTTCATGGCCCCGCACCAGCAGTGGATGATGCTAGGGAATTCCAACAGCATGGGAGAGCATCCGCTCGCGATGTCGGAGGCTTGGCTGCGTGCGCAGGGGCTAGGGAGCATGGAGGCAGGCCAGGGAGGCTTTTTCGAACAGCCGGGCCAAGAGGCCTTGGGGGAACGCTGGGAGGCTTCGCTGGGGAGCATGGCGGCCCCTTTGAGCGATAGACGTAAACGGCAGAACTTCTCGCACATGGGGGGGCTGGTGGCGGCCATTCGTCCTATGCCTTCTATGCAATTGAAGCTCAACGGTTTTTTCATGCAGGAAGACGATCACTATGCTTCCCTGCTTCTCGACCGTTACGCCCTCCCAGCGCAAGCCTTCGAGCAGCGGCAGCAGGGCCATCAAGATATTCGGGCCAGGCTGGGGGCTGGTAGAGCTGCGCTCAACTGGAATGTGGGATCTGCGGCCACGCTTCGCTACGAGGGGGGGTATGGCTATACGGCCAATCGCACCGCGGCAGAGGTGCTACTCAATGGTGCGGCCCACCCCCAGCAACGCACGGGTAGCTACCAGACAACTGACCATGCGCTGGTGTATACACAGGGGCTAGGCTCCCACGGCGTGGTGCAGTCGGGCCTAGCTTACACCCGTGAATGGCAAAACGAACGCTACGGGGCCAGCTACCCACTGGCGCCCCCCTTTGGCCTCGTTTCCCACGACACGATTGCCCAAACGCCCCGTCGCATAACCGACTTCCTTGGGGTACGTAGCGTGTACCTCTCCCCAGGGTACGCGGGCTTCAAATTTCAGGCCCTGGTGGACGCTACTGCGGTAGATGCCTGGAGAACCGTTGATGCGATTGCGAGATTCCTGCCCGACACGAAGGCTTTTAAGGGAGCCCGACTGCGCTATCTCAACACTACGATGGGCGGTAGAGTCACGTATACCTACGAGTGGCTTACAACCTATCTGCAGGCCAATGCGCACTATTTGGCGGCCGAGCTCAACGCGCACAACGGCTCAACGCTCGATAGGCTGTTGCGCCCCTATCCAGAGCTTGTGGCTGATCTTCAGTTTAAGCACAAAATGCACTTTGCTGACTTGCGCTACAACTATTTTAGTAGCTCCACCACGCTCGAGCAAGCCCAGCCAGGCCTGTCGCTTAGAGCGTATCGGATGGCCTATAGCGGCGCAGGGGAGCTAGAGCTATTCCCCGCCCACCAGGTAACGGCTATCTATACCTACGGCGATTGGCTGAGTCGCTACTTCGTCCAAATGCTGGTGTTCTACCGTAGGACACCGAAGTTACCGCGCTTCAACAGCGATATCTCCCCGTTGCGCAGCATCTCTACTTTTTTTGATTACGGGGATCAGCAAGACATCGTTTCTGCACAGCTTACCTCCGACACCTACATCACGCCCCTCCACAGTAATATTAAGTGTAAAGCTGCCTTCACCTACCAACGTCAATCCGATGTCGTCAACGCCCTCCCGCTGCCTTTTGAGGTCTATCGCTATAGCGCCACGCTGGCCTTCAAGACCACCTTCTGGGGGCCCTTCAATTTTGAACTGGGGGCCTCTGCCTCAGCTACGAACCTCCAAGGATATGGCAATGCGTGGTCTATAGACAATATGCAGTATGTCGAGCTCCATTTCCTCATTGCCAAAGGGGTTAGGCTGCGCATTAGTGCCGATAGGCAGCAGGTCAACCTAGCGCAGGAGAGAAGCGATATCTACTTCCTCGATGCCGAGTTTACCTACGAGCTACCTCACGACATCACCCTATATGCCAAAGGATATAACTTGCTCAACTGGAGGCAGTTCACGCAGCATAAACTCTCTCCAGATTTGGAGACCTGGTCTCGGTATCAGATAGCACCCTTGCGGGCCGTAGCCGGTATTGCGTGGCACTTCTGACCGTGCAGCTATACGCCGGTCACACGATGTAAACGGCCGCCCTACCTAGTTCTTTAGGTAGGGCGGCCGGAGTGTTCCTTGCGGGGTTCTACTGCCCGTCTCTAGGTGTCTATGCGATAAAAAGTCCTTCCCTCCCCCTCCGCCCGGGGCGTGCTCCCCGGGGCAGGCCCTACCCCCCGCCGGGGCGGGGGGGGGCAGGGGGCCGCTTAGAGCACGGTGACGTTGCCGCGGAGGTCGAACTGGGCGCCGTCGAAGAACTCG
>CAMXWF010000016.1 GCA_947252645.1 uncultured Bacteroidia bacterium | reverse complement strand
CCATGGTGCCGCTGGTGGCGCCGTTGCCGTCGAAGGCGATGGTGTAGGTGCCGGTTTTTCCCCAGATGGCGTAGAGGGTTTTGGTTTCATCCTTGGCGCCGGCGAGGTCAACGTTGGGCTGCCGGTCGATGTAGGTGGCCACGCTGGCATCCTTGCGCTCGCTCCAGCCGAGGAACACGTAGCCCGCCCTGGCGTAGGCGTTCGGGGGCAGGGTGGTGGTTTTGCCCACCTCGACCAGCACGTTGCCCATGGTGCCGCTGGTGGCGCCGTTGCCGTCGAAGGCGATGGTGTAGGTGCCGGTGGAGGCCTTCCAGAGCCGCATGGCGCGCACGTGGTACTGATGGACCTTCAGCCCTTCGTCATCGGGATAGTCGAAAACGCCGAGCAGTTTGTCTACGTACCAGGCGGCCTTTTCGCTATGCGGCGTGCTGGTCCAGTACATTCCATCTAGGGCTTTACCCCCGTTTTCCTCCAATGTTTTTTTTACGAAAGGTTCTACCGCGAAGGCGGAGAACATCTGACCGGCGGAGGGCAGGTACCACCCGTTGTCGAAATCCACTGCGAAGGCGGCTGGGAAAGCCTCCTTTTTCCCCCCGGCAGCAGACCGGATGGCCTTGGTGGTAGCGTAGCCTGCGGTGTCTTGCAGCAGGGGTAGCAAGTCGTCAAGCGTTCGATAGGCTGGATTCTCTTGCTTTAGCGTTTTATTGAGGGCCTGCGTGGCATTCTCTTTCCCTGGAGCCCATTCGAGCGCAGCGGCATTGTTGGCGTCTTGCAGGGCGATGGCCCAACCGCTTTTGCCATCCCTTTCCACGTGGATAAGCACTCCCTTCGACCCGTCGGCGAAGGAAACCAGATCGCCAATTCTCCCATAGCTTTGCGCATTTACGGGCGAGAACGTTGAGGCCAAGATCGTAAGCACGATGGCTGCCGTGGAGGCCACTGCAGTTAGCAGCGCGCGAGCAGTGCTCTTAGCGAGAGCTATAATACTGATCATATGGATTGTGTTCATTGTGAGCGTAGATGATGCCATTCGTTAGAAAGCCCGCACGGCCCGCACGCCAGTGCCATTTTTGTAGTTGTCGCCGTCCATGGCCAGATAGCCGGAGCCCGATAGGTAGAATGCGCCTTTATGTTGTTTTTCTACACTGCTGCTGTAGTATATTCTTTGCGCCATGGGTTCGGCTGCGCTTGGCTCTTTTGCTGCTATGGCCTCGAGCGCGGTAGCCACTAGGCGATACTGCGCGGCGAGCATGAGCAGCTCGGCCATGGAAGGAAGATACCAGCCATCTTGGAAGTCCTGGTCGGGTATAGCCATAGCCGCGGGGTAGGGCTTTTCCGTGGTGTGCGCCTTGCGTAGCGCCGCGGTGTTCTCTTTCCCGCACCATGCGCTGCCCAGGACATCGTGCGCAGTCGTGGGGTCCATGGAAGCTGGGTCCGCCCCCAACTCCTGCACGCCTGGCACGGAGGTTTTTATATTATCGGGACCACACCACCCCACATTTTTTGCGGCATCCTTGAGGGCCACCATGCGGTTGGCGCCGTTTTCGCCCGTAGGCGACACCCAGTAGACCACCCCTTTGGCCGTGATGCCACTGGCGGCGTTGTACTCTTCCGGTGCGCGGTACTGCCCGTCGGAGCAGTATATGTCGCCGATGTGTTGTCCGTGCGCGGTGTGGGCCCCTAGCACTACCAAAAGGGCCGCGATGGCCGTGCCAACGGCAATGAGTGCTATGCTTCTAAGCATGTTGATTTCTCCTTTATTTACTTTCTTGTCTAAGACTTTGAGCGCGAAAGTAGAGGTGGTCGTTCAGCTCCTAGCTCATTATATTTTGGTATAATTGGCTTCGACTGTTGCCCTCTACCACGTCTTTGAAGGGTAGCATATTCGTGGTTACCACGCCTGATCACAGTCTACAGTTTCCAGTAGCCAGTCGGTGGTCGTAAGTAGTTGGGAATGCCGATTGCATTCGCACATGCGACGCAGTGGGCTGCATACAGAATACTGTTTACTGTCCACTGGTTACTGTTTAGGGCGTCGTGCCGTGAAAGGTGTACCTTTGCGGTGGGAGTAGCAGTAATAGAAATCTATGTTAGGCGGTAAGATCACCCTGGCGCTCGCTTCGGACCACGCAGGCTACGCGCTTAAGCGGCAGTTGTTGGATTGGCTCAGCGCGCAGGGCTATGCCCCGCTCGATTGCGGTACCTATTCCGATGAGAGCTGCGATTACCCAATCTACGCGCATAGGCTGGCCGAGGCGCTGCAGTCGGGTCGCGCCGTGTTGGGTATAGGCATCTGCGGTACGGGCAATGGGATTTCCATGGCGCTCAACCGCCACAAGGGCATACGGGCCGCCCTCTGCTGGACGCCCGAGCTGGCCGGGTTGGCCCGCGCGCACAACGACGCTAACGTCCTTACGCTCCCGGGGCGCTTCCTGACCGTCGAGCAGGCGATTCCCATCGTGGAGGCCTTTTTCAGCGGCACGTTCCAGGCTGGGCGCCACCAGCGCCGTATCGACCAGCTGGATCAATTCCAGTAGCGGTGGCACGAAGCCACGAGGCCCTGACGGATTGCGGACGGGCGTAGCTCGATAGCGGTGTGCATCCTAGGCTGGTTCTACTCAATTTTCCCGTGGCAGGGGTGGGAATTTGCAGAAATGCTTACCTTCGCGCCTTGTAATGGTTGAGGAGGACCATGGGGGCGATGTACCAGGTGGATCTGCAGGCAGTGGTGGCGCGCGTGCAACTGCCACCGCGGCGGGTGGGGATTGAGTTCCTACCTGGAGCGGTGTCGTGGGGCGTAGAGTCTGCGGCGCTCGATCTGGCGGTGACGGCCTACCACCATGAGGACACCTATCGATTCGATGTCATGCTCGAGGGTATCGTGACGATGCCGTGCGATCGCTGCCTGCGCGCCATGGCGGTCCCCCTTTCGTTTTCTGGTCAGCTGGTGGTGGTGCGCGATGCGCTGCGGCCAGAGCAGCTGGAGGGCGAGGAGTGGTGCATCGACCCGCAGCGCCAGCAGCTGGATATTCAGCCGTACATTGAGGAGAGCGTTTACTTGAGCTTACCGCCCCGCCACTACCATGGGGCGTTTGGAGACGATGGCTCGGCCTGCGATGCGGCCATGTTGGCCTATTTAGACCACACCGAGACAGATCCAGACGAGCGTCCACTAGAGGAAGAGAACTTAAAAGCCCTGCGGGCCTTGCGGCAGACGCTGCTAGAGCACTAGCCGGGCGAGAGGAGAAACACACAGAATGGCACATCCAAAGTCTAAGACCTCAAAGCAGCGTCGCGATGCGCGTCGCTCGCACGATTTTCTCACCCCGCCGACCTTGTCGACGTGCTCCAACTGCGGCGCCATGGTGCCACGCCATCAGGTGTGTCCTGATTGTGGCTATTACCGTGGGCAACAGCTGGTGCAACACAAGGATGAGGATTAGCACCTCCATACAGCAACCAATTTGATCTCTTATGCGAGTAGGACTGGATGCGTTTGGCGGGGATTATGCACCGGGAGCGGTAGTAGATGGCATAGTGGCGCTGGAGGGACGCTTGCCCCAGGGATGTGAGTTGGTGCTTTTTGGTGCGCCCGAACTTCTCGAGCCAGAGTTTGCGCGGTGTGGGGCGCGGATGGATGATTATGAGGTGGTGCCTTGTAGCGAGGTGATCACTATGAGCGACCACCCTGCGCGCGCCATCAGCGCCAAGCCCCATTCGAGTATCACGGTGGGTTTCCAGTGGCTTGCAGAGGGCAAGATCGATGGTTTTGCCAGCGCGGGAAACACTGGGGCGATGACCGCGGGGTCCATGTTCTTCATCAAGCCCGTGCCGGGGCTCATTCGGCCCGCCATTGCGGCCTACTTGCCGGTGAGCGAGACGCAATACAACCTGGTACTCGATGTGGGTCTCAATGTGGACTCCAAGCCCGAGCTGTTGGTCCAGTTTGGCATGCTAGGGAGCATGTACTCGCGCCTGGTGTTTGGGGTGGAGCGTCCGCGTGTGGGGCTGCTGAGCGTGGGGGCGGAGGCGGAGAAGGGCAATGCGGTCACCAAGGTCGCCAATGAGCTTATGGCCGCGCAGCAACGCTATCGCTTCGTGGGCAACGTGGAGGGGTCTGATGTGTTCTCCAACAAGTTGGTCGATGTGATTGTCACCGATGGTTTCGTGGGCAACGTGGCCCTTAAGGAGGCGGAGTCTCTCTATAAGATCTTTGTCAAGCGTGGCATCCGCTCGGCTTTCCTGGACAAGTTCAACTTTGAGCATTACGGGGGTACCCCCGTGTTGGGCGTCAATGCCCCGGTGGTGATAGGCCATGGGATATCGAATGGCACTGCCATAGCCAGCATGGTGTTGCAGACGGTGCAGGTGATAGCCTCGGGGCTTTGCGAGCAGTTTAAACGTGCTTTTGCCAATGAGTAAGATAAGAGCGTGCATCACGGGCGTGGGGGGCTACGTGCCCGACTACGTGTTGACCAATGATGAGCTGAGCCACATGGTGGACACCAGCGATGAGTGGATCATGACGCGCATAGGCATCAAGGAGCGTCATATCCTCAAGGGCGAGGGGCAGGGGTCGAGTGCAATGGGTATCCGTGCAATCGAGGAGCTGCTCCGCAAGACGCACACCAAGCCCGAAGAGGTGGACTGCCTACTCTGCGCTACGGTCACGCCCGACATGCAGTTCCCTGCCACGGCCAACATTCTGGCCGACAAGGCTGGGATCAAGAATGCTTTTGGGTTCGACATCAACGCGGGGTGTTCGAGCTTTCTCTACGCGATGGTCACTGCGTCGAAATTCGTAGAGTCGGGCACGCATAAGAAGGTCATCGTGGTGGGCAACGATAAGATGTCCTCTATCACCGACTACACCGATCGGTCGACCTGCCCCATTTTTGGTGATGGTGCGGCGGCTATCCTGATGGAGCCCTGCGGCGATGGGTACGGGCTAATCGACTCCAAGATGCAGGTGGATGGAGCGGGCCGTGTGCACCTGTACCAGGTGGCAGGTGGATCGTGCTACCCGGCCACGCAGGAGACGGTGGCCAAGCGGCAGCACTATATCTACCAGGAGGGCCAGCCGGTGTTCAAGGCGGCCGTGACGCACATGGCCGATGTGGCCGTGGAGGTCATGGAGCGCAATGGTCTTTCGGGGGAGACGTTGCAGTGGCTGGTACCCCACCAGGCCAATCTGCGCATCATAGAGGCCACGGGCAAGCGGATGGGGCTCTCGCCCGAGAAGGTGATGGTCAACATCGAGCATTTTGGCAACACCACCAGCGGCACCCTTCCGCTGTGCCTCTGGGAGTATGAGAAGAAGCTCCGCCGGGGCGACAATCTGATATTTGCCACCTTTGGTGCGGGCTACACGTGGGGAGCGGCCTACGTCAAGTGGGCCTACGATGGGGATAAGGTGGAGTAGGTGGCGCGATGTCTTTTTTGGGAGGCATCAGCTATCTCCTAGGAGAAGAGTAGGTTGTCTTGCATTGCTGCGCAGTCAGCTTGTTTTGGTGAAGGCTTAAATAGCGAGAGTTAGCGGAGAATTACTACCTTTGCGTTGCGTTTGCCTCTTTAGCTCAGTTGGTAGAGCGGCTCATTCGTAATGAGCAGGTCGTGGGTTCGAGCCCCATGAGAGGCTCGGAGCGCAAGAGTAAGTCGGTGGGAGGGCGTAGACCAGTGGTCTGCGCCCTCTTCTTATGTAGGATGGGGGCTTAGACAAGACAAGTCCATGCGCCTGCCTTGAGCTGTGGATCACTGGGCTGGCCATCTCGGCACTCGTTCTTTTCTTCTTTTCGATCGGAAGGCGTGGCAATCTAGGGGGGGTGAAGGGGGCTTCCCGCGTCCTTTTGCCCGCTAAAGCGGGACGTAGGGAGTTAGTTATTCTATTCCTGACGGCAAGTTTTCTTGCCTTTCACAGGGAAAAGATAAATCTACAAGGCGACTTGGGGCTGTGAGCGCGAGGTTATATCCAAAGAGAAAAACTACCTTCGCGGTGGTATTCCAGAGCATATCAGTTATTTGCTTCCCCTGGTCGTGTGGTTGAGGGAAGTTAGGCGACTGGCGGGAGTTTGCGTCACGTTTGTGCAGTAGGGCAGTATTGTGCCAGGATGGTACGTTGATAATACAAATAAAGTAGGGGAGAGCGCGATGATAGAGGCTTCTAGGGTGGACACGTTTATTGTGTCGCACAGCCAGTTTTTCCCGGCCCATGTGATGCCGGAGTTGCGTGAAAGGCTAATGATGTTGGACGAAGGGCGTTGGCTGGCTATAAGCTCCATGCCGTACAAGGAGCCCATGACGGCGCTTATTTTGGGTATTTTTTTAGGTGAGTTGGGAGTCGACCGGTTTTACATAGGCGATGTGGGCATTGGGGTGCTGAAGCTGTTGACGTGCGGTGGATGCTTCCTGTGGTGGTTCATCGACTTATTCTTGATACAGAATGCCACGCGTGAGGCAAATGCCAAGCGGCTCATGGGCATGATGTATTAGTCTACTAGTGCAGGTTGGTTTTCCAAACCGCAGCGCGCTACAGCTGGGGCTAGTGTTATTGGTGGTGGCGGTGGTGGGGTTGTTGGGCTTCGCCATTCCTTGTCCGCTCCACTACTTGACGGCTTGGCAGTGTCCTGGTTGCGGTATCCAGCGTATGTTTTACCATATGGTCCACGGGAATTGGGCTACAGCTTTTGAGTGTAACCAGCTGCTCTTTCTTGCGTTGCCCTACTTATTCCTGGGTGTGATGTTGGATTTTGCGCCTCCCCGCTTCCCACGGGCAGTTTGGTGGCGGAATGCGCTTTACGGACGGGTGGCCTACGTAGTTGCCATTGTGGCGGTTGCTGTATTTACCTATTATAGAAATCGGTAGCGTAGGCATTAGAGTTCTGCGCCTTGTTGTGTGTTTGCTTGTGGTTCACAGAGCTTTGGTTGCGGTGCGGGCGTGAGGCATTGCAGTTAAAGCGTTACCTTTGTGTCGTATAGGTGGATATAGCGCGAACGGTGTAGTAGGGGGAGTGGTATGGCGACGATATTAGTAGAGCATATAGCGAAGCTGGTGCAGGTGCGAGAGGGTGCGGTGCGCTGGGTGGCTGGGGCTGCCATGGGTGAGTTGCCCTGCGTGGACGATGCCTATTTGCTGGTGGAGGATGGGCGGTTCAAGCAGTGGGGGCCGTTG
The DNA here is from genome assembly GCA_947252645.1 of uncultured Bacteroidia bacterium. Lineage (GTDB taxonomy): Bacteria > Bacteroidota > Bacteroidia > Bacteroidales > CAJPTX01 > Bacteroides_D. The sequence goes on along the minus strand of CAMXWF010000016.1, from coordinate 62,924 downwards.
GCCGAGGCACCGCAGGCTGGGGTAGATGCGCGGGTGGATGCCCGTGGGGGTATGGTTTTTCCTGCGTTCTGCGACAGTCATACCCACTTGGTGTACGCGGGGAGTCGGGAGATAGAGTACATCGATAAGATCCGCGGTTTGTCGTACGAGGAGATAGCCCAGCGCGGTGGGGGCATTCTCAATTCGGCGGGGCGTTTGCATGCTACGAGCGAGGAGCAGCTCTACGAGGATGCGCTGGCTCGGGTGCTGGAGATAGCCCACGGGGGTACTGGGGCAGTGGAGATCAAGAGTGGCTATGGGCTCAACACGGAGGATGAGCTCAAGATGCTGCGGGTGATACGACGTTTGAAGGAGTGTGCGCCGGTGACGGTGCGGGCCACGTTTCTTGGGGCGCACGCGGTACCCTTGGAGTACAAGGGGCGGCAGTCGGAATATGTGGATTTGATCATCAACGAGATGATCCCCGTGGTGGCAGGCGAGGGTCTTGCTGACTACGTGGATGTGTTTTGCGATCGGGGCTTTTTCACCGTGGAGGACACGGAGCGGATATTGACGCAGGGGATGAAGTATGGTCTGCGGGCAAAGATCCACGCCAATGAGCTGGCGGCCTCTGGGGGCATACAGGTAGGAGTGAAGTACAATGCGCTGAGCGTGGATCACCTGGAGTACACCGGGGAGGCAGAGATGGCGAGCCTTCTGCATTCGGAGACGATGCCTACGCTGCTGCCCGGCGCGGCGTTTTTCTTGGGGATGCCTTGGGCGCCTGCGCGTCAGATGATGGAGTATGGGTTGCCTTTGGCGTTGGCCTCGGATTACAACCCAGGGTCGTCGCCCTCTGGGAGCATGAAGTTTGTCGTGTCGCTGGGATGCATCAAGCTGCGCATGACGCCGGAGGAGGCCATCAACGCCACGACGCTCAACACGGCCTACGCCATGGGGCTTGATGGCACGCATGGGGCCATCTACCGAGGTGCGCCGGCGAATTTCTTTATTACGGTGCCCATGCCCTCCTACGAGTATTTTCCCTATGCCTACACGGCCACGCTGGTCGATAGGGTGTTTCACGAGGGTCAGGAGATCTAGCGGACGTTGCCATGCCGCGGGGGTTGGTGGATACGCGGGCCTTGGTGCCTGCTCGTGAGTACCCGGCGATAGTGCGGGCGCTCTACGAGGAGCTCAAGCATCGTAGGCCCAGCGGGCAGGTGGCCTCGTATATTCCCGCGTTGGCGAAGGTGGATCCCATGTGCTTTGGCGTGGCCATGCGGAGTCTGGATGGTCTGCATTGTGCGTGTGGGGATGCGGAGTGTGGTTTTTCCATCCAGAGTGTTAGCAAGCTGTTTACCTTCACGATGGCCTTTGCGCGGCATGGGGAGGCCTTGTGGACGCGCTTAGGCAAGGAGCCCTCGGGTACGGCATTCAACTCCCTTTGGCAGATCGAGGCCGAGCGTGGGGTGCCGCGCAATCCCTTCATCAACGCCGGGGCGATTGTGATATCGGATATTCTCATGGAGGATTTTGGGGAGCCGATGCCCTACTTACTGGAGTTTATCCATGAGCTCACGGGGGATGCGAGCGTGGGGCTCAACGAGGAGGTTTGGCGTTCGGAGCTGGCCTACGGGGCGCGCAATGCTGCGCTGGCCTACCTCATGAAGAGCTTTGGTAACATCCACATGGATGTGCAGCGCGTACTCAAGTTCTATTTCCAGCAGTGCGCCATCACCATGAGCTGTCAGCAGCTGACGCAGGCGGCGCAGTATTTGGCCAACCAGGGTGTCAACCCGTTGACCGGGCAGGCGGTGCTGACGCCGAGCCAGACCAAGCGTACCAATGCGCTTCTGCTCACCAGCGGCCTATACAACGAGGCGGGGGACTTTGCGTTTCGGGTAGGTCTGCCCGCCAAGAGTGGGGTAGGGGGCGGGATTGTGGCGATCATTCCGCGGCACCTGACGATAACCACCTGGGCGCCCCCGCTCAATGCCCTGGGTAACTCGGCGCTCGGGGTAGACTTCCTGGAGCTTTTCACGACGCGCACGCGGCTTTCAGTGTTCTAGCAAGGAGGTGGCGTATGCGCATGGGCTTCCTGCGGGATACTAGGTTTGAGCGTTTATTTGTGGTTGTGAGCTTGCTGGCGTGCGTGCCCTCGCTGTTTTTGGCCATGGTGAGCGTGTCGCAGGCACGTACGTACTTGGTGTCGCTGCTCTCGGTTTACGCGCTCTACCGGATGCTGCAGTTGTTTTTTTGGTCGGTGCGTTGGGGCGAGAGGACTCGTCGAGTGCTGGTGTTGTCCATGGTGGCATTGCTGCTAATTTACTGCATATCGTCGAGTCACTATGTGTTTCTCTTGCTTTTGAGCTATGCGTTTGATGTTATATTCTACTTCTCGGCCCACCAAGTGGAGGGAAAGGGGTAACTTTGCCATTCAATAAGATATAGGAAGCCATGGCACGATTGCTCACGCGGACCCACAGTGTCCTCAACAATTTTCTGGCCGAGATGCGCAGCGAGTGCGATCAGGGCGATCCGATGCGATTTCGGAAGAATTTGGAGCGCATAGGTGAGTGCGCGGCGCTGGAGCTGAGTCGGGAGTTGCCCTACGAGCCGCGACATGTGGTGACGCCGTTGGGAGAGCTGGATGTGCCGGTGCTGCGTGAGGAGGATTTGGTGATATCCTCGGTGCTTCGGGCCGGTTTGCCGCTGCATAAGGGGTTGCTCAACATGTTTGATAGGGCGAGCAGTGGCTTTATCTCGGCCTACCGAAAGTACGATGATGGCAATAAGTTTCACATAGAGCTGGAGTATATATCTAGTGCCACGGTGGAGGGCAAGACGTTGATATTGTGCGATGCGATGCTGGCCACGGGGTCTTCGCTGGTGATGGCCTACCAGGAGATTTGCCGTCGATTTGGTAAGCCTCGTCACACGCACATAGTGTGCGCGATTGCGGCCCGAGAGGGAGTGGAGCATTTGGAGCGTGCGCTAGGGGAGAAGGATGTGACGCTGTGGTTGGGGGCGGTGGATGATGCGCTGACGGCCAAGGCCTACGTGGTGCCTGGCTTGGGGGATGCGGGCGATTTGGCCTACGGGGAGAAATAGGGTGGGGAGTCGGGGTAGTTGGCGATGAGTACGGACAGGGTGCAGAATCTATTTGGGGCCACGTTGCAGGAGCTGGAGCGCGTGGCGGAGGGGCTGGCGTTGCCCCCCTATGCTGGTCGGCAGCTGGCAGGGTGGCTCTATGGGAAGAACGTGGTGGATTTCCAGGGGATGACCAACATGTCGCGCGCGACGCGCGCGACGCTTGCAGCCCGCTACACCATTGCGCGTGGGGCGCCGTTGGGGGCACAGCGCTCGGTTGATGGCACCGTGAAGTATCTTTTTGGCGTGGGTGAGGGCACGACGGTGGAGACGGCGCTGATTCCAGAGGGGGGTAGGATGACGATATGCCTATCGAGCCAGGTGGGCTGTAAGATGGGGTGTAGTTTTTGCGCGACGGGCGCGCAGCATTACCATGGTTCGCTGGATCCTGGGCAGATACTCAACCAGTACGCCTCGAGCCCGGCGCGGGCCTCGGTATCGAATGTGGTGTTCATGGGGATGGGGGAGCCTCTGGACAACTACGCGGCGGTGATGCAGGCCATAGAGGTGTTGACGGCGGGGTGGGGCTATGGTATGAGTCCTCGGCGCATCACGGTTTCGACTGTGGGCCTGCTGGAGCCGTTGCGTCGGTTTATCCGGGAGTCGCCGTGCCATTTGGCGGTGAGCTTGCATACGCCCTTCCAGGCTGAGCGCGCGCGCTTGCTGCCTGCGGCGCGCCAGGTGGAGCTGCGGGATTTGATGGCTGTGCTTCGTCAGGGGGATTGGCGCGGACAGCGTCGGTTGTCGTTTGAGTACGTGCTGCTCCATGGAGTCAACGACACGGCGCGGCACGCGCAGGGTTTGGGTCGTATGCTCCGGGGTATGCCGGCGTTGTTGAACCTCATTCCCTACCATGCACACGCAGGGGCATCGTACCAGGCGCCCACGTCGATGCAGGCGCGCTGGTTTCTCAACGCGGTGCAGGGTGAGGGGCTGCGCGCGACGCTGCGCGCGACTCGGGGCGAGGACATTGCGGCGGCTTGCGGCATGCTGAGTAAGACTACGAACTAGGGTCTAGATGTTTCGAGTAGACATTCCGAGCGAGGGGTGGGTAGGTAGTCGCGAGGGCGCCAAGCGCACGCTTCAGGTGTTGGCGGTGCTGTTGGTGCAACTGTTGGTGTATGTTTACTTGGCGTGGCGTGGGGTGACGAGTTGGCCGTTGTTTGTTCTGTTGGCCTTGCAGGTGGGTGTGGTGGTGCAGGTGAAGAGTCAGCACTATTTTATCAGCAGCGATGGAGAGTGCCTGCGCTATAAGCTGAGCTACGGAGTACGCCGTAGGCGCGTGGTGCCGTGGTCGAGTATTCAGTCGGTGCGTGTGGGACCGGCGTACATTCGGTTTCAGCTGGTGCACCGTGGCCGTCGTCAGCTTTCGTTGGGGTGGCTTTCCTACGGATTGCTGCGCGCCATCAAGGCCGCGGTGATCCAGGAGAGTCGTCGTTTAGGTAAGCCCGTGACGGTAGTGAAGATACAAGCATGATGGAGCTGAGCTGGTGGCTCTGGGTGGCCATTCCGTTGGCCGGGGCCGTGGCGGGATTTGTGAACTCGATGGCCGGCGCGGGTTCGTTGCTTACGTTGCCGCTGCTGATGCTTTCTGGCCTGCCGGCCAATGTGGCCAATGGGAGCAACAGGGTGGGGATATTGGTGCAGTCGTTGACCTCGTTTTGGACCTATCGCCGTAGCGGAGTAGGGCGTGGGGTGAGCGCGAGGTGGCTGGTGGTGCCGATAGTGTTGGGGTCGGTGAGCGGGGCAGTGCTGGCGAGCCACGTGGGTTCAGCGATGATGGGGAAGATTATAGCGGTGGTGATGTTGCCCATGGTGGCGTTGCTTTTCGTGCGGCCAGAGAAGCTACGCCGCAACCGTAGTCGGCTTGACCCGCAGGAGGTGTTTCGGCGTCCGTACTTTTGGCTAATCATATTAGCCGTGTCGTTTTACGGGGGGTTTGTGCAGGTTGGGGCGAATTTTTTGATCCTGCTAGTGCTGACGGTTGTGTCGGGTATGGATTTGCTCACGGCGAATGCGGTCAAGCTGCTAATCCAGCTGGTGTTTACGTTGTCGGCCTTGCCAGTGTACATCTACAATGGATTGGTTGATTGGCCGTTGTCGCTGCTCATGGCGGCCGGCTGCATGGGTGGGTCTTGGTTAGGGGTACGTTTGGCGGTAAAGCGCGGGCAGGGCTTGGTGAAGGTGGTCATGGTGGTGTGTGTGCTGCTATTCTCGGCCAATTTGCTGCTGCGGTAGGAGGGATGGAGGACGATGTTACGAGAAGCGATGGAGATAGGTTCGGATACGTTGGTCAAGCTGCTGGAGCTGGCGGTGCATGCGGCAGGTCGGGCAGGGGTAGGGATATTGGAGAATTACCGCAAGAAGGAGATCAACGTGAAGATGAAGTCGGATGCCACGCCGCTGACGCAGGCGGACATCGAGGCGCATAGGACGATTCGTCACGAATTGTTGGTTTCGCGGATACCGGTGCTGAGCGAGGAGGGGCGCTTGGTGCGGTTTGAGGAGCGCCGAGACTGGGACTATTTTTGGCTAGTGGATCCCTTGGATGGCACGCTAGAGTTCATCAATGAGAACGGGGAGTTCACGGTGAATATAGCGCTTATCCACCGCAACGAGCCGATCTTGGGGGTGATTTACCTCCCGGAGCTTCGGTCGCTCTACTATGCACTGCAGCACCGGGGGGCCTATTTGGTGACGAACTACGAGCCCACGACGTCCATTTTGGAGTTGGGCTATGAGTATTTGCAGTCGCGGAGCGTGTCACTTCCATACTACGATAGCCCAGGGGCCGATGTGGGTCAGGAGGGCGGTGCGGCCCTTCGTGTGCTGATTAGCCGTTCGCACATGGCGCCGCAGCTGGATGCGTATCTGCAGCGTCTCAGCGCGCAGTATCCGAATATGAAGCGGATCAATCGTGGCTCATCGCTCAAGCTGTGCATGGTGGCGGAGGGGAGTGCCGATTTGTATCCGCGCATAGCGAAGACGAGTGAGTGGGACACGGGTGCAGGGCAGATCATCGCTGAGGAGGCCGGCGTGCAGCTGGTGACGCTCAAGGAGCATGAGCGGTTGCTGTACAATAAGTCGATGCTGGAGAATCCGCCCTTTGTGCTGATAGGTCGCGGGATACAATTACCACGTCTATGATGTCAGGTTGGCTAGTAGAGGCACTTGGGGTGTTGGCGGCGGTGTTGGTGGCGGCGTCGTTGGTGATGAAGTCGATCATCACCCTGCGCTGGGTGAACCTGTTAGGTTGTGCGCTGTTTGTAGTCTACGGCGTGGCGATAGGGAGTTTGGCGGTGTGGTTGGCCAACGGTTTTGGTGTGGCGGTGAATCTCTATCGTCTGCGCGAGATCTATCGAGTGCGTAGTCGCGATGGGGGCGTTTCGGATAGGGTATAAGGTACTGCAGGATTACCTGACCAAGCTGGTAGCGCGGTTTGGGACCAGCTATGCGGATGCGCAGGTGGTGGCGGAGGTGTTGGTGGAGGGGGCGCTGCGCGAGGAGCGCGAGTATGGTGTAGGACTGCTGGAGCGTTTTTACCAGCTTTGGCAGGTGCATCGTTTGGATCCAGTGGCCTCGATGGAGGTGACGTACCAGATGCCGTCGACGGCGACGCTCAATGCCGGTGGAGGTTTTGGACCTGTGGCGGCCAAGAAGGCCATGATGCTGGCCGTGGAGAAGGCGCGGACGACTGGGGTGGCGTGGGTGGCGGTGGCCAATAGCAATCCGTTTGGTTTGGCGAGCTACTACGCGCGTCTGGCTGCCGAGCAGGGGATGCTGGGCTTTGCGATGAGTAATAGTGCGCCTGTGCTGGCGGCTTACAATAGCGCGCAGCGCACGTTGGGGGCCAACCCCATAGCCATTGCGATGCCCGGGCAGGGTAGGTCGGTGGTGGTGGAGCTAAATACTGGGTCCATGAGTTTTCAGCAGGTTCAGGCGAAGGCCGAGCGAGGTCAGCAGCTTTCGGAGGGCGTGCTGCGGGATGTCATGGGGCAGCCGACGACGGACCCTGCCACGCTGATGCGCGGTGGCGCCCTGTTGCCTTTTGGGAGTAGCCTGCATGAGACGGCCTACATGGGCTATGGTTTTGCGTGTATAGTGGATTTGCTGTGCGGGGTGCTTGGGGGTGCGAGTTTTGGGCCCTACGTGCCCCCGACCGAGGCCTACATGCCGCTTCCAGCGCAGGAGAAAGGGCATGGTTTTGGCCATTTGCTGGGCGCAGTGCGGATGGATGGTTTTCAGTCGGGGAGTCGGTCTGCGGGCGCGGTTAATAGCTGGTGCGAGACGATTCAGGCCGCCAAGGGCATCCAAGGAACGTCGGGGGTTTCCATTCCTGGAGAGCGCCAGGAGGCCATTCGTCAGCGCAACCAGAAAGAGGGTCTATTGCTGGAGGAGGAGGATCTTTTGCAGCTTGATCGCATTGCGGCGGAGCTGCAGGTGGAGCCTCTGGAGCGGTCTACGGCGTTGTCGGCCTTGCCGTAGGGGTAGGGTAGTAGCCGCGGGGGCTATGGTTGGGCGAGCCAGGTGACCGTGTAGTGTAGGCAGGCGTTTGGTGGTACGCGGGCGCCGTCGCCCTGAAGACCGTATCCCAGCTCCGCGGGGACAAGGGCTTCGCCCTGCTGCCCTGGTTGCATCATGAGGAGCAGGTAGTCGAGCCCGGCGGTGCGGTCGCCCCGTCCGAGGAGTAGGGTTTCGGCCTGTGAGCTGTCGAGGTTGCGCAGTAGGGTGCCGTCGAGGAGTTCGAGGCGGTAGGCGACCTTCACGAGGCTTTGGGCCTGCATGGGAGCTTGCCGAGGAGTGCCCCAAATCTTGGTGTAGAGGCCGTTGGCCTGGGCGGTGAAGGAGGAGTCGTGGTGCCGTCGGAGGTATCCTTCGATTTGCGCTTGGCTATGGTCGGCGGCTAGTCGGTTGGCGCGCGCCATGTCTTCGAGTAGCTGAGCCTGCGCGGAGTTGCCTTGCGCCACGGGGGCTTGGGGGGTGGAGCATTCGGTTAGCAGGGCTAGCGCGGCGAGCGGGACGAAGAGCCGTAGGGCATTCATGCTTAATTCTGCGGTTTGAGGGCAGTGTAGCGGGTGGCGATGCCGAGTGAGAGTCGTTTGAGGTCCATGCGTTGGAAGCCAGCGCAGGCGAGCCGGTCGAGGAACACTTGGCCTTCTGGGAAGGTGTCGACGGAGCGCGGCAGGTAGCTGTAGTCGGCTTTTTGGCCGGAGATCCATCCCCCGATGGTGGGGAGGCACTGGTGGAAGTACCAGCGGTAGAGTTTTCGGAAGAGCGGCAGCGAGGGGTGGGAGAATTCGAGGACAACGAGCAGCCCTTTCGGTTTGAGTACGCGTAGGCACTCGCCGAGCGCGGTGTGGAGGTTAGCCACGTTGCGGATGCCGAAGGCGACCATGACGGCATCCATGGAGTTGCTTGGCAGTGGGATATTTTCGGCCGGCGCGCAGAGCGGCGTGACGTTGGCGCGCGGGAAGCGCTTGGCGATTTTTTGTATTCCCCGCTCCAGCATGGGGGCGCAGAAGTCCAGGATGGTGAGCGTAGTGGAGGAGTCCTTGGCGAGGAGGGCTAGGGCGAGGTCGCCGGTGCCGCAGGCGAGGTCGAGGACGTGGTGGTGAGGGGCATTGAGGATGGGTTTGATAGCGTTGCGTCGCCAGTAGCGGTCGAAGCCGAAGCTGAGCAGGTGGTTGAGCTTGTCGTAGCTAGGCGCAATGCGAGCGAACAGCGCCTGGATGCGCTGTGCGCGCTCGTCTGCGTCGTTATGCAGCGGGCGGGGGGTTGGGGAGTCCATCTAGTTGGCGGTCTGCGCGGGGTGTTCGATCAAGTTGGCCAGGGCGTGGTCGTAGATGTCGCGGAAGTCGTGGATGAAGCCGTAGGAGACATCGTCGATGCGGAGTTCGGCCTTTGTGACGTGCCCGAGGGCGCACATGGGGACTTGGTGTTCGATCATGAAGTCGAGGAAGCTTCCTTCGAGCTTGCTATTGACGGAGACGACAACGCGCCCTTGGCTTTCGCCGAAGAGGAAGGCATCGAGGCGTGTTTCGGCGTCGCTGGTGATGTCGAAGCCGAGGCTACGGGGCATGGCCGATTCTAGTAGCGTGACGAAGAGCCCCCCGAGGGAGACGTCATGGGCGGACTGGATGAGTTTTTTGTCGATCAGGTCCATGAGCAGGGACTGCATCTGGCACTCTTCCTCGAGGTTGAAGCAGGGCGCCGGCGAGCTGGTGATACCGTGGATGAGGTTGAGGTATTCGCTGGAGGCGATGTCGTTTTTCGCTTCGCCGATGAGGTAAATGACGTCGCCCTTTTGCTGGAAGCTGAGCCCCATGCGGTGTTCTATGTTGTCTACCAGGCCCAGCATACCGATGACTGGGGTGGGGTATACGGGCAGGTCGTGCCCGCCGATGGAGGATTCGTTGTAGAAGCTCACGTTTCCGCCGGTGACGGGCGTGTTGAAGGCCTTGCAGGCGTCGCCGATGCCTTTGACGGCGTTGACGAATTGCCAGTAGACCTCGGGGTTGTAGGGGTTGCCGAAGTTGAGGCAGTTGGTGATGGCTAGGGGCTTTGCGCCGGCGCACACGACATTGCGCGCGGACTCAGCCACGGCGATTTGTCCGCCAACGTAGGGGTTGGCCTGCACGTAGCGGGCGTTGCAGTCAACGGTGAGCGCAAGCAGGTGCTGCGATTCAGGAATGGCCACCAGCCCTGCGTCGGCAGGGACGTTGACGCTCATGTTGTAGGTGCCCACCATGGTGTCGTATTGCTCATAGACCCAGCGTTTGGAGGCAACGTTTGGGCTGGCCACGATGCGGCGCGCGATGGCGACCATGTCGTTTGGTTCAGGGACTTGGTCGATGCTGAATTTCTGATTTTTCTTGAAGTAGGCGGGTTCTTTTTGCTCCCGGTCGTAGACAGGGGCACCGCCCCCGAGGACGAGGCTTTCGGCGGGAACCTGCGCCACCAGTTGCCCCTCGGCGTAGAAGTCGAGGTTAGGCCCCGGTGTGACCTCACCGATGCAGGCGCAGAGCAGGTCCCACTTTTGGAAGATGTCCAGAAGCTCCTTTTCGTGGCCCTTTTCTATGACCACGAGCATGCGTTCCTGCGATTCGGAGAGGAGGAGTTCGAAGGGCTGGATGTCGTCTTGCCGTTTGGGGACCTTGTCGAGGTCGATGCGCATGCCGCTTTTCCCCTTGGCGGCCATTTCGGAGCAGCTGCAGATGATGCCCGCGGCGCCCATGTCTTGCATCCCGATGAGGAAGGGCATTTTGGCGAGTTCGAGGGAGGCCTCCATGAGCCGTTTTTCGGCGAAGGGGTCGCCGACTTGCACGGCCGGGATGTCGTTGGCGGAGTTTTCGGTGATGTTGGCGGAGGCGAAGGTGGAGCCGTGGATGCCGTCTTTGCCGGTGGCCGAGCCAACGATGAAGACGGGGTTGCCGGGGCCTTTTGCGATGGCAGAGACGGTTTGCCCGTGTCGGACGATACCCACGGACATGGCGTTGACCAGCGGGTTGGTTTCGTAGCAGCTGTCGAAGGCCACCTCGCCGCCCGCGACGGCCACGCCGAAGCTATTGCCGTAGTCGCCGATGCCGCGCACCACCCCATCGAGCAGCCAGCGCGTGCGCGCGTTTCGGAGGTCGCCAAAGCGCAGGGAGTTGAGCTGCGCAATGGGCCTGGCGCCCATGGTGAAGATGTCGCGGTTGATGCCCCCGACCCCCGTGGCGGCGCCTTGGTAGGGCTCGATGGCGCAGGGGTGGTTGTGCGATTCGATTTTGAAGGCGCACGCCCAGCCGTCGCCCACGTCGACCAGCCCGGCGTTTTCCTCCCCGGCGCCCACGAGCAGGCAGGCCCCCTGGCGGGGGTAGGTCTTTAGCCACTTGATGGAGTTCTTGTAGGAGGCGTGTTCGCTCCACATGGCCGAGTAGAGGCTTAGCTCCGTGTAGTTTGGCTCACGGCCGAGAATCTGGCAGATTTGGGTGTACTCCTCTGGTAGGATGCCGAGGTCGTCTAGCTGGGCCTGCAAATCGACTGGTTTCATAGCTTGGCAATTGCTGGGCGGCCGTTCTATGCGAGGGGCTCGCCTTGTGTACTGCAAAGGTAGGCAATTCTGCCACTTGGCCTGTGGGTGCCTTCCTGCCAAGGGGGTGCTGGTTGGGCGCAGCCGTGGGCCATTTCGCCATTTAGTGCTACCTTCGTGCGAGGGTAGTCTTTTTTGTTTTTTGGGTTAGGCGATGGGTGCTATTGCCGAGAGGAATCCGATACTCAACAACCCCTACCTGGAGCCCAAGCTCCACTACCGTTGGGTCGACGAGCACATAGACTACGAGCAGGTGCTGCAGGGGCGACGGCCGGTGGAGTTTTCGGCCATGCCCAACTCGCTGGGGTCTCGGAAGAACCGGGAGGATGTGCAGCGGGATCTCGACCTCCACCTGGGCCAGCCTAAGTTCGTGGAGGCGTTTCGGGAGGCGGTGGGGGCGTGGCGCAACGAGGGGTATCCTGGGGTGACCCGGGTGACGGGGGCGCTGCTCGAGTGGTGGTTTTTGCGCCAGGAGGCCGACCACACGCACCGTCTTTTTTTCTGCCAGCAGGAGGCGGTGGAGACGGCGATCTGGCTCAACGAGGTGGCCCCACAGGACCCCAACCTGGGGCGTCGGCTCCTGGGATGGCTGGCCGAGCGGCAGCGGAGCGTGTCGAGAAAGCCTGAGGAAGTGTTGCCACGCGTGGCCTTCAAGATGGCCACGGGGACGGGCAAGACGGTGGTGATGGCGATGCTCATCCTCTACAACTACCTCAATCGGCAGGCCAACGGCCACGATAAGCGGTTTGCCGACTACTTCCTGGTGGTGGCCCCCGGGATCACCATCAAGGATCGCCTGGGGGTGCTGCGCCTCGACAGCCAGGATCGTCCCGAGCAGGCGGGCGACTACTACCACCAGCGCTTCCTTATCCCCAAGGAGTACGAGGGGCAGGTGCAGGGGTTGAACCGAAGGGTGTTCATTGTGAACTACCAGCAGCTGCTGCCGCGCCAGCTCACGGGCAACAAGCAGGGGGCCTACGATGGCAAGACCCGCTTCGATGCCCAGGGCCTGCCCTACACGCAGGAGGGGAAGGAGAGCTACGGTGTGGTGTGGCGGCGCGTGCTGCAGGGAACAGGCAAGGGCAAGCGGCTGCTGGTGATCAACGATGAGGCCCACCACTGCTACCTGCCGCGGCCCGCCAGCACGCGGCAGCGTGGGCTTTTCGATGATGTCGAGGCTGACAAGGAGGAGAATGCGCGCGCCATGGTGTGGTATGAGGGCCTGCGGCAGCTCCCCGAGTGCGGCTATAGGCTCCAGCACGTCTACGACCTCTCGGCCACCCCCTACTACCTGCACGGGTCGGGCCATTTGTCCTACCAGGTATTCCCGTGGGTGGTGAGCGATTTTGGCTTCGTGGAGGCCGTCGAGAGCGGTTTGGTGAAGATTCCCTTCCTGCCAAAGGGCGACAGCTCGCAGGAAGTGCAGGAGGCCAAGTGGCTGAATCTCTACGAGGAGGCCATGAAGGAGGGTGGGCTTCCCCCATCGGGCAAGAAGGCCTCGGACAAGCGGGCTAAAGAGGCGAAGAAGCAGGGCAAGGTGCCCCCGCTCGAGAGCTTCGACTTGGGGGAGCTTGTCAAGTCGTCGCTCCGGATGTTACAAGACGACTACGTGATCTATGCCGAGAAGATGGGGATCGACCTCTCGCAGGAGACCACCAAGCAGCTGCCCCCGGTGTTCATCGCGGTATGCAACAACACCAACACCTCGCGCCTGGTCTACCAGCACCTGGCGGGCTACCAGGATGCGAACGGCGTTTGCCACCCCGGGACGTTTGCCTGCTTTTCCAACTACCGGGAGGGGGCCAGTGGCTCCTACGAGCTCAAGCGCCACCCGCCCACGCTGCTCATCGACAACATCGCGCTGGATGCGGCATCCCAGGTGGTGGACGAGGAGTTCAAGAAGGTCTTCAAGGAGCAGATAGCGGATTTCGTGGCGAGCTGGCAGCGGCAAAACGGGGCCGCCTCTACGCCCAGCGATAGCGACATTTTGCGTGAGCTGGTGAACACGGTGGGCAAGCCGGGTAAGCTCGGGGAGCATATCCGGTGCGTGGTGTCGGTGTCGATGCTCACGGAGGGGTGGGACGCAAACACCGTGTCGCACGTTTACGGTCTGCGCCCCTTCCACTCGCAGCTCCTGTGCGAGCAGGTGGCGGGGCGCGCCCTGCGCCGCCGGAGCTATTGCCTTTACCCCCACGACGCCCAGGGTAATCAGATCGATGAAAGCACGGTGGCGCCTGGTGACTCCGAGGTCACGTGGAAGTTCCGCCCCGAGTACGCGCGGGTGGTGGGGATACCCTTTAGCACCATGCGGGGGCGGCCCGGGGCCACGGTGCCGCCCGACCCGACTGAGAAGGTGACCTTGGTGCGAGCCCGACCCGAGAGGGAGCTCCCGGAGGATAGGCGCCATTTCCGCTTCCCCAACGTGGTGGGCTACCGTAAGGACTTGCCCTCTGGGCGCCTGCGGGCCAACTGGGCCAAGATTCCCAAGTACGTTTTGGACTTCACGGCCACCCCCTCCAAGGTCTATTTGCGTTCGTACTCGAGCGCGGACACGGTGGAGGTGACCTACGACTTTTCGGCCCTCCGCGACCAGCAGGTGGTCTACGAGCTGGCGCAGGAGGTGATGCGGCGCTGCTACTGCGACACGAGCGGCCAGCCCGAGTTGGGGCGGTTTGCCGAGCTCTTGCCGATAGTGCGCAGCTGGTACGAGGAGCAGCTGCAGGTGTTGGGCGACCTCGACCCGCAGGCTCGTCGGGCGGTGATCTCCTGGCCGCGCGACCAGGTGGTGGAGGCCATCCACCAGGGCATTGTGACCGAGTCGGCCAAGGATGCAAAGCCCTACGTCAGGGTGCTGCTCAACCCCGCGAACCCCGAGAGCAGCACCGCCTTCACCCGCTTCACCACCACTAGGCCTGTGTTCGAAACTACCAAGTCGCCCATTACCCACGTGGTGGCCGATACCGGGCAGTGGGAGCAGATAGCTGCCAAGAGCTTTGAGGAGATGCCCGAGGTGCTCGCCTACTTCAAAAACGACCCGCACGTGGGGCTGGCCATCCCCTACCTGGTCAACGGGCGCAATAGGCAATACTTCCCCGACTTCGTACTGCGGGTGCGGGGCAGAAAAGGCGAGGAGTGCAACCTCATCGTGGAGGTAAGCGGCTATAGTGACGACGACCTTGGCCACAAGGACATCAAGCGCTACACCGCCGAGGAGTGCTGGGTGCCAGGGGTCAACCAGCTGGGCTCCTACGGCCAGTGGGCCTACCTCGAGGTCTCCGACATCAAGAGCATTAAATCCCTCGTGGCGGGGGCGATCCGAGAGCTCTAGCCCGGCCGCGCATCGCGTAAGCTCAACCCGCTAGGGAACCCCGCAACGGAATAAGAAATACGCAACAGCACCCATGGACGATCTCGTATCAGCCTACGAACACAAACACGCCACCCGCGTGGACATCCCCTCGGTAGAGGAGGCGGGCGAGGAGGCCCAGGCCGTGGCCGATGCCCCCCGCACGGCTACCTTTAAAAACACCGTCACAGAGCGAGGGCAGGACCCCGAGCTCTTCTGGCTAGGGAAGGATGCCGCCGACCACGACCCCGCCCAGCAGAGCGACCTCGAGGTGGACATCCGGAGCCTCTACATGCAGGAGCGCGTGGAGCCCGAGCAGATCATCGACTCCATGGCCCGGCTCAAGGTCTCTAGGGGCCTCTTTGAGGCGCACGACACGCCCAAGAGCCCCTTCGACCGCGTGACCTCCTACTACCACCACCTGAACCAGTGGCGCAACCGGCTCATCCTGGGCGATTCGCTGCTAGTGATGACCTCCCTGCTGCAGCGCGAGGGGATGGAGGGGCAGGTGCAAACCATCTACATGGACCCGCCCTACGGCATCCGCTTCGGGAGCAACTGGCAGCTCAAGATGGGCAACCTCTCCGTGAAGGAGAGCGACGAGGGGCTGGCCACCCAGCCCGAGGTGGTGAAGGCCTTCCGCGACACCTGGGAGCTGGGCATCCACTCCTACCTCTCATACCTGCGCGAGCGGTTCATGGTGTGCAAGGAGCTGCTGGCCCCCACGGGGTCGCTCTTCGTGCAGATCTCGGAGGCCAACGTGCACCTGGTGCGCTGCCTGCTCGACGAGGTGCTGGGCAGCGGGAACTGCGTCGCCCAGATAGTCTATAAGAAAACCTCTGGCTTCGCGACCAACACGCTGGGCAGCGTGGCCGACTACATCCTGTGGTACGCCAAGGACATTGCGCAGGTGAAGGTGCGCAAGCTCTTCCTGGAGAAGGACTACCAGCAGGACGGTGGCCGCTACAACCAGATCCTGCTCCCCGGCGGGGAGACTATCTCTATAGGCGAGTGGGAGAAGCGGAACGGGCAGTCCTTCTCCTACCGCCAGCGGCCCGAGGGGAGCCACGTTGTACGCATGGGGGCTGATCTCACATCGCCTGGTAGTGCTGGCCAGCCGCAGCCCTTTGAGTTCGAGGGGAAGGTCTACAACCCAACAAGAAACAACCACTGGAAGGTCAAATTCCCCGAGGGGATGCAGCGTCTGGCCGCGCTGGGGCGCATTGCCAGTAAAAGCGGTAGCATAGTGTACATTCGCCACTGGGAGGATTTCCCCTACACGGAGCTCAACAACCTCTGGCTCGACACCCAAGTGGGTAGTTTCAACGAGCCCAAGCGGTACGTGGTGCAGACCAACACGAAGGCGATCCAGCGGTGCATCCTGCTGAGCAGCGACCCGGGCGACCTGGTGCTGGACCCCACCTGCGGCAGCGGCACGAGCGCCTACGTGGCGGAGCAGTGGGGGCGGCGGTGGATCACGATAGACTCGAGCCGGGTGGCCCTGCAGATCGCGAAGCTGCGCCTGCTGACGGCGGCCTACCCCTACTACAAGCTGGCCGACCCCCACGATGAGGACCTCCGGCTGGGGTTCCAGTACCGGCAGGTGCCCCACATCACCATGAAGAGCCTAGCCAACGACACGCCGCCGCAGACCGAGACCCTCTACGACCAGCCCGAGGAGGACCCGGCGCGCCTGCGGGTCTCGGGGCCCTTCACGGTGGAGACGCTGCAGGGCAAGCAGATCGTGCCCCCGCAGCAGGCAGGGGCGACCGCGCCCGCGGAGGGGGCGCAGGCCGCAGGGGGGGTGGAGGACTCGGAGGAGCTGACGCGCTTCCACCAGCGCGTGCTCGAGCAGCTGAAGGCCTCGGGCGTCACGCTGCCGAAGGCTGCCAGCAAGATCCGCTTCACGGACCTACAGCCCCTGGTGGGCATCAACCTCCACGCCCGGGGGGCCTACCAGGGCCCCGATGGCCAGCCGCACTACGCCTACTTCTACATAGGGCCTCGCTACGGCACGGTGAGCACTGCCACCATCAACGAGGCCTTCACCGAGTTTAAAAACAAGCGAATCAAGGACAAGCTGGCCCCCGTGGACCTGCTGGTGCTGCTGGGCTTTTCCTTCGAGCCCACCCCCAACTTCACGGGGCAGGGCCGGATGGGGCAGTTTGGCGATTTCTGGGCCGCGCAGGTGCAGATGGGCCCCGAGCTCCTGCAGGAGGGACTGCTCAAGAAGGACCGGGGCGCGGCCTCCTTCATTCTCCTCGGGGAGCCGGAGGTGGCGGTGCACCGCCTACCCAACGGGCAGCACCAGCTGGAACTGCTGGGGCTGGACTTCCTCGACGCGGTGCAGGGCCAGGTGAAGCAGCGGAGCCGGGAGCAGATAGCCTACTGGGAGGTGGACACGAACTACAACAGCCACCTCTTCTGCCCGAGCGAGGTGCACATCCTGCTGGAGGGCAATGAGTATGAGAACTGGCGCAAGGGGCTCAACCGGGCCGAGCAGGAGAGCCTGAAGCGGTATCCCGGGCTGGCGCAGGGCCTGCAGCTGAACCCGGAGGCCTGGGCGCGGCTCTACAGCCTGGAGAGCGAGCCCTTCGCGTGGGAACCTGGGCAGCGGGTGATGGTGCGCGTGGTGAGTACGCTGGGCGAGGAGGTGCTGGCGGAGGTGGCGCGGCCGGCCAAGCAGCCGGCATCGGCAAGCCCGGCGGAGGGCGTGATCCGGATATCCTAGTTCTTTTGGCCGAGGAAGAGGCCGTAGACAACGGCCAGGTGCGCTGGGAGTCGGCCTTTCTCTGGCCACTCGAGGGGCAGGTGGAGCAGTTCGTCGGAGGCCTTGGCCACATCGAAGCCGTAGGCCTCCAGGGAGGGGCGCATGAGTTCCGGGTGGCGGCAGGGCGCCCCGGGGCGTCGGGTGCAGGAGCCAGCCGGGCACCCCATGCAGCGCCCCGGCAAGCAGGCAAGACTCCCCGGGGTTTTGCGTTCCAGGGCGAGGACGCGGGGGTCGTAGGTGCGTCGGAGCTGATCCATGATGACGTAGGAGGCCTTCCTGAGGGCTTCCGCGGTGTCGAAGTGCTGCTCCCCGAGGGCCCCCGGGACCACCGCCTGCACGGCCATCAGTTGCACATGCTGGAATGCGCGCAGGGCCCGAAGCCGTTCCGTGGGCAGCGGCGGGCAGTTCCAGTAGTTGCCAAAGCTTGGGCATTGCTTGCAGTAGCCGAGGAACCGTGGGGCATCCTGGAACCGCACGATGAAGTCGTGCACCAGGAGACAGGTCCCGTAGAGGTGGCACACTAGGTTGAGTTCCCCGGCTGGCATAGTGGTAAGTTAGCGAACCTGCGCCATTTGAGGGCATTGAAAACTAGCAACTAGCTCCTGCCTCCTGCCTGAAAGCAAAAATCTCGCTCCCCATCCTCGCCGTATCCTCGCCGTACCCTCGCCGCTCATTTTCGATTATTTAGCGGAGTTGGTGCGAACATGGCGCGGAGAAGGGCCTCGAAGGCTGGACCCGCCAATGTCATTCCTGCTGGAGAGCAAAGATGCGCAAAATGTCTGTTTCTTTTCGTCAGAATCGTGGCCCTCTCGTCAGCTTTGTGGACACTGAAAACTAGCGATTAGCTCCTGTTCCCTGCCTCCTGGCCCCTGACAGCTAGGGGGCGTTGTCGAGCAGTGCCCTCCTTCCCAAAAAGTGGCCTGGCGTCCCACAACGTCCCACTTGCTGGGTAGCGGGGGCAAATTAGCGCCATAGCGTTTGTGGCGGGCCTGTGAAGAGGGGATAAAAAGTTGTTTTCGTGGATGGCTCTATGCAACTGAAACCGTTTGATTTGGCCTATGTTAACAATTGTTGGGTGGGGGAAAGTGGGAGAAAGTGTTGGAAAGGGGGGGAGAAAGGCCTACCTTTGACCATTCAGTGGGCGCATAGTCCCCTGGTCTAAGGTCAATGTTTACAGGCACATACAACTGCAAGGTGGACTCGAAGGGTCGGGTGAGCTTCCCGGCTCCGCTGCGTCGGCAGAACCCCACTGGGGGCAAGCAGACCTACGCGGTGCGGCGGAGTCCGTACGCAACGAGCCTGGTGCTGAAGACGCAGGAGGCCTTTGAGCAGGAGATGGAGGCAACGCTGCAGAAGGTGAATGTGAATACGCGGGAGGGGGATCAGTTCCGCCGGGAGTTTTGCCGCGACCTGGAGTACCTGACGCTCGACGGGAGCGACCGCCTGCTGCTGAGCAAGGATAAGCTGGAGTTCTTGGGTTGCGTAGGGGATTTGGTGTTTGTGGGCCAGCTGGATCGGATAGAGCTCTGGGAGCCGACGCGCTACCAGGCGGCGCAGCTGGATCGGGCGGCCCGCTCGGAGATGATGGATCGGATAGAGAGTGGGGGGCTCACAGGCGATGGGCACTAGGGAATATACGCACACGCCGGTGCTGCTGCGTGAGGCCGTGGAGGCCCTGGCGGTGCGCCCAGAGGGGCGCTATGCCGACGGCACTTTTGGTGGCGGGGGGCATAGCCGGGCCATACTGCGCCAGCTGGGCCCTGGGGGGCGGCTTTTCTGCGTGGACAAGGATGCCCGCGCCCTGGAGGAGCTGCCCAAAGACGATCCCCGCGTGCAGGGCATACAGAGCGACTACCGCTACCTGGCGAACTGGCTGGATTACTATGGCGTGGAAGGGCTGGATGGGCTTTTGGTCGATTTGGGCGTATCCTCCTACCATTTGGACACGCCGAGTCGCGGCTTTTCGTACCGTTTCCAAGGGCCTTTGGATATGCGGATGAACCAGCAGTCACACCGCACGGCTTCGGAGCTGCTCAACGCGGCCTCGCTGACCGAGCTGACGCGCATTTTCCGGGACTACGGGGAGCTTCACGAGGCCAATCGGCTGGCGCTGGCTATCTGCAGCGAGCGCAACGTGACGCCCTACGTTGAGGTGCCCGACCTGCAGCGCACCCTGGAGCGCGTCTATGGTCGTGCGGCGGACCAATGGGGGCTGCAGTCTAAGGTTTTCCAGGCGCTGCGCATAGCGGTGAACGATGAGCTGGGGGCTCTTTCCTCGCTGCTGCAGATGTTGCCGCAGCTCCTCAAGGTGGGCGGGCGGGTGGTGGTGATATCCTATCACTCGCTGGAGGACAGGCTGGTAAAGCAGTATCTGCGCGGGGCCACGCAGACGCCTATCCAAGAGCAGAGGCTGCTGGGCGTGGCGGACTACGCGGTGGAGGAGGTCTACAGGAAGGTCATTACGCCCGATGCGGCCGAGCTGGCCCAGAACCGCCGAGCACGCAGTGCTAAAATGCGAGTGGGGGTCAGGAAATGCTAGTAGACGATATAGATAGACTGGCATCCCGTGCTTCCGAAGCCCCAGACGTAACAACGAGCGCACCGCAAGAAGAGCACGCGGCATCCCAGGGGAAGGGTCAGCCAACACCGCGGGTTTCCTGGAGCTGGCGTGCGGTGAGCAGGGTGATAGTGCTGGCCTGCAGCACGGGTATTGGCATGATAGCGATGCGGAATTGTAGCACCAAGCAATGGCGCGAGCAGCGCGCGCTGGAGGAGCAATTGCGCAACCTAAAAGCGCAGTCGGTGACCATGGAGGCGAAGGTGATGAGCATGGGGCGGGCGAGCCAGGTGGAGGCACTGGTGCGGGCGCAAGGATTACCGCTGGAGGCCGCGAGCGAGCCGCCGAGGGTCATATACATGGTAGAGGAGTAAGGGGAGGGCTATGCGCTTCAAGGGATACTTCAGGGCATTCTTACTGCTGTTGCTGCTGTTGCTGGTGGCAATAGTGGTGCGGGCGCTGTATATCCAGGCGGTGCCGGGCCCAGAGCTGCGGGCGCGCTTGCAGCGCATGGTGCTCGACGAGCAGGTATTGCCGGCGGCTCGCGGTAACATTCTGTCGCGCGATGGTCGTCTGTTGGCCACTTCGTTGCCGCGCTACCGCGTCTACATGGATTTGGCGACGTCAGGTCTTCGAGACTCGGTGTTCTTTGCGCAGCTCGACTCCCTGTCGCAGGGCCTATCGGCCATATTTGGGGATAGGCGCGCCTCGGAGTACAGGGCGTATTTGGTAGCGCAACGTCGGCGGCAGAATGGTTACGTGCGTTTGGGGAATCGGCTGGTGGACTACCGTGAGAAGCAGCAGCTTGCTCGCCTCCCCATTCTGCGCGGGCATCCGTTTCGCGGGGGACTGATGGAGGAGTTGGTGACGCAGCGTGCGCAGCCCATGGGGACGATGGCCTCGCGGACGATAGGCTCGGTGCAGCAGGCATGCGATAGCGGGGTGTCGGGGCTGGAGGCGGCCTACAATGGCGTGCTTCGTGGTATGGCAGGTCGTAGGATCATCGACAGGAGTTCCGGGGGCGCCGGTCGTCCGCTCCACGCGGTAGACCCCGTGATGCCGGTGGATGGCTTAGACGTGGCCACTACGCTGGATGTGCAGCTCCAAGACATAGTGTCGACGGAGCTAGAGCAGGCCCTGCGCAGCAGCGGGGCGCACCACGGGACGGCCGTGGTGATGGAGGTGTCTACCGGCGCCGTGCGGGCGATGGCGAACCTGGAGGAGGACGGGCATGGGGGCTACCGTGAGCGGCTCAACTACGCCACGGAGGTGCGCACGGAGCCCGGGAGTGTGTTCAAGATAGCTGCCCTGATGGCCATGCTGGAGGATGGTTTGACGGTGGGAGACACCGTGGATGCAGGCCGCGGCCAATGCGCCGTGCAGGGCGCCGTGTTCCGGGACACGAAGCCCGGGGGGTATGGTTTGCTTACCGTGCAACGCGCCATTGAGTACTCCTCGAATGTAGCCCTGGTCAAGCTCATGATGCGGAGCTATGGCAAGCGCCCCGAGCAGCTCATGGCGCGCCTACAGGCCCAGCGTTGGGATCGTCCGCTTGGCATAGCCCTGCCCAACGAGCAGAAGCCCAAGCTTCCCGCCCTGGGAACCAAGGAGTGGTCTGGGGTGACGCCGGCCTCCCTGGGGATAGGCTACGCGGTGGCCGTTACCCCCCTGCATACCTTGACTTTTTTCAATGCCATAGCCAATGGAGGGCGGATGGTGCGGCCGGTTTTCATGGAGGCGCAGTTACGGGATGGCCAGGTGCGTAGGACGCGCACTGCCCCCGAGGTGCTGCTGCCATCGATCTGCTCACAGGCCACGCTGCAGCAGGTACGTCGCTGCTTGGAGGGGGTTGTGCAGCGAGGGACGGCTCGGAGCCTGAGCGCCATGCCTTTTCCTATCGCCGGCAAGACGGGTACGGCGAACATAGCGCAGGAGGGTTCGGGCTATGGGCGGGGAGCCGGCGCGCGCTACCAGGCCTCCTTCGTGGGCTACTTCCCGGCGGATGCCCCGCGCTATTCGTGTATTGTAGTGGTCAACTCACCCACCCTTGGGAGCTACTACGGGGCGGCCGTGGCCGTGCCGGTGTTCGGGCACATTGCCTCTAGGATGTACGCCACGAGTCGAGAGTGGTTTCCCCCGATGGCGCAGGGGCCGAGTGCTGCGCTGCCCGCGAGCAAGAGCGGGCTGGCATCCGATCTGTCGGTGGCTCTTAAGGGGCTAGGAGTAGACTACAGCAATCTTGATGCCTCGAGTCTTCTGGTCAATACGGTGCGCGATCCGCGGCGTCGGCAGGTGCTCCTGGAGCCTCGCTCGCTCGGTCAGGGCCTGCCCGATGTGACAGGTCTACCCCTCAACGATGCGCTTTTCTGCCTCGAGCGGGCGGGGGCCCGGGTGCGCGTGCAGGGGCGCGGCACGGTGCGAAAGCAATCTCTTCTGGCGCGAACCCCCGAGGGGGTACCCCTAGTTGAACTTGAAATGAGTGTGCTATGAGTGAATACCCTTTTAGTGAGCTTTTTGACGGTTTGCACGCCGAGCTACGGGGTGCCCCTGTGGCCGCCGTTACCGGGCTGAGCTTCGACTCTCGCCGCTGCGCGCCGGGTACGGTTTTCTTTGCCCTCCACGGCACGCATGAGGATGGGGCTCGCTACGCGGCAGACGCCGTGCAGAAGGGGGCATCCGTGGTTGTGAGCCAGCAAGCCCTGCCGGAGCTAGGGGAGGTGTGTAACGTGGTGGTGCCCGATGTGGCCGAGGCGCTCGGCACGCTGGCCTCCCGCTTCTACGGCGACCCCTCCCAGAAGCTCAAGCTGGTGGGTGTGACGGGCACGAATGGGAAGACCACGGTGGTGACACTACTCCATGAGCTCATGGGGCTACTAGGTTGCAAGAGCGGTCTGCTCTCCACGATAGAGAACAGGGTTCTCGACCAGGTGCACCCTACCACGATGACGACCCCCGACCCCATCACCGTGAATGCGCTGCTGCGGGAGATGGTGGATGCTGGGTGTCAGTATGCCTTCATGGAGGTGAGTTCGCATGCCGCGGCGCAGCACCGCGTGGCAGGCCTCAACTTTGCTGGCGGTGTTTTCACCAATATCACCCGCGACCACCTGGACTACCACAAGACGTTTGCCGACTACTTGTCGGCCAAGCAATCGTTCTTCACGGGTCTCCCCGCGGAGGCCTTTGCGCTGGTAAATATCGATGACGATCACGCGGCGCAGATGACCCAAAATGCCCACTGCCATGTTCACACCTACTCCCTACAGGAGATGGCCGACTACCACGCCAAAGTGCGCGCTGTGACCCTTGGGGCCATGGACTTGGAGGTGGACGGTCGGGAGGTCACGGTGGCGCTCCTTGGTCGCTTCAACGCCTACAACCTGCTGGCGGTTTACGCTGTGGGGCAGCAGCTTGGCTTTTCCCAAGAAGTGCTTCTCCCAGGCCTCAGCCAGCTCCACCCCGTCAGGGGGCGCTTTGACTGCCAGCTCGGGCCCAACGGGCTGGTAGTTGTGGTGGACTATGCCCACACGCCCGATGCGCTGGAGAAGGTCTACGAGACGATAGAGGAGATAAAGCCTCTGCGCGGCCATATCATCACCGTGATGGGCTGCGGGGGCAATCGGGATCAAGAGAAACGAGCCGACATGGGCAAGATAGCCGCCCAGCACAGCCAGTGGCTTTTTGTCACCAACGACAACCCCCGCAACGAGGATCCAGAGCAGATTGCTAATATGGTGCTCAAGGGGATAAGCCGGGAGAGCCTTCCACAGGTTTTCGTGGAGCTAGATCGCGCCAAGGCCATCCGCCAGGCGTGCCTCCTGGCCGCCTCGGGCGATTACGTGCTTGTGGCAGGCAAGGGTCACGAGACCTACCAGGAGGTTCAGGGCCAGCGCACCCATTTCGATGACCGCGAGGAGGTGTTTAAGGCCATAGAGGAGCTTAAATCTGAGGAGACTGCGCAATGATCTATTGGCTCTACGAGCAGCTTATCCATGCCGACATCCCTGGCTGGGGCGTACTGCAGTATCTTTCCGTACGCTCGGCACTGGCCTTTCTGGTCAGCCTCCTGCTCTCGCTATGCTTTGGTAGCAAGGTCATAAGGCTGCTCCACGCAGCCCAAATAGGGGAGGACATCCGAGACCTGGGGCTCAAAGGCCAAAAGGAAAAGGCCGGCACCCCCACCATGGGCGGTCTGCTCATTGTGGCCACGACTTTGTTGGCCGTGCTGCTCTTGGCCGATTTGACCAATGTATACGTTCAAATCATGCTTGTCTCCCTGGTCTGGCTTGCGGGTCTTGGCTTTTCCGACGACTATCTCAAGCTCAAGTATCGCAGCAAGAGAGGCCTCAACGGATGGCTCAAGATCCTTTTTCAGGGACTTTTGGGGCTCTTTGTGGCCCTGATGCTCTACTTGAGTCCGAGCGCGCTGGTTGGGGTCACCTGCAGCCAGGCGATGGCGCCGACCCAGGAGGTTGCTGCTCTACGCAGCGGACAGATAGTTGAGCTGCCCCGGGAGAAGAATCTGAAGACGACCATTCCTTTTTTCAAGCATAACGAGCTTGACTACCGTGCGCTCATTCCCTTCCAAGGCCCAACGGGCGATGCCCTGGCGTGGGTGCTGTTTACCCTGGTGGTGGTGCTGATCGTGCTTTCCGTGTCCAATGGTGCCAACCTGACCGATGGCCTTGACGGTCTTGTGACCGGAGTCAGTGCCCCCATTGCGGCCACGCTAGGCATCTTCGCCTACCTTTCAGGTAACGTTATCTACGCCAGCTATCTCAACGTGCTCTACATTCCCTACATGGGGGAGCTGGTGGTGTTCATGAGCGCGTTCCTCGGTGCGCTTGTTGGCTTCCTATGGTTCAACGGTTACCCTGCCCGGGTCTTCATGGGCGATACTGGCAGCCTGACTATCGGGGGCATCATTGGGATCTATGCGGTCTTGGTGCGCAAGGAGCTCCTCCTGCCCATTCTTTGCGGCATCTTTCTTGTGGAGAGTCTCTCAGTCATCATTCAGACCACTTATTTCAAGTATACCCGGATACGCTTTGGCCAGGGTCGTCGCGTATTCCGGATGGCGCCCATCCACCACCACTACCAATTGCTTGGACACCCAGAGACCCACATAGTGGTGCGCATGTGGATAGTGAGTATTCTCTTGTCCGTGCTCACGGTCGTAACGCTAAAAATTCGTTAGCCTACCATGGCTCAATCCGATATTTTTCCATCATCCAACAGTTCTCGTTGGGGCATTCTAGGGGCCGGGGAGAGTGGGCTAGGGGCGGCCCGTTTGGCCCAGCATGTTGGGGCGCAGGCATACGTTTCCGATAGTGGCGTTGTGGCTCCTAAGGCCCTCGAACGGCTTCAATCGCTGGGGATTCCCTATGAGACGGGGCACCACTCTTTGGAGCTACTCCGCCAATGCGATCTCATCGTCAAGAGCCCGGGGATACCCCAGAGTGCCCCTGTTGTCAGGGCCCTCCGGGAGGCCGGCAAGGAGGTAGTCTCTGAAGTGGAGGTGGCTAGTCGCTACACCCACGCCACGCTCATCGGCGTGACGGGCAGTAATGGCAAGACTACCACGGTCTCCCTCCTTCACCACATTCTCCGCCAGGCTGGTCTGCGGGCCACCCTCTGCGGTAACGTTGGCAATAGCTTTGCCGAGGCCGTTGTGGAGGCCCCGTCTGACTTCTACGTCATAGAGCTTAGCAGCTTCCAGCTAGAAGACCTCAAGCGTTTCCACGCCCACATAGCTCTCATCCTAAACGTTACGCCAGACCACCTCGATCGCTACGACAACTCCATGGAGCGCTATGCCGATGCCAAGTTCAACATCACCATCAACCAAACGGCATCCGATTACCTCATATACTTTCTCTCCGACCCCTACACGACTAAGCGCCTGGCCAGGCTACAAAACGGCCCACAGGCCCTAGGTTTCTCGGTTGCCCCCTGCCCGCAGGCTAGGGCTTGGCAGGGTGACGCAGCCCTTCAGTTCCAAACTAGCCGAGGGTCGTGGGAGATCCCCGAGAGCCACATAGCCCTCGTTGGGCGCCATAACATGCTCAACGTGGAGGCGGCAGTGCTGGCGGCGCTGCAGCTCGACGTCCCCCGACAGGTCATCCTCGACTCGCTGTCCTCCTTCAAGGGGCTAGAGCATCGCCTAGAGTTTGTTTGCGATGTGCGCGGCGTGCGCTTCATCAACGACTCTAAGGGGACCAATGTCGATGCCGTCTACTACGCCCTGCTGAGCATGGATCGCCCCGTTGTCTGGGTGGCTGGGGGCACGGACAAGGGCAACGACTACGCGCCGCTCCTACCCCTCCTGCGGGAGAAGGCCAAAGGACTCGTTTGGCTTGGAGTCGACAACGATAAGCTCAATCGTTTTTTTGCTCCGCTAGGGCTGCCCATGGCGGAAGTCCGTAGCACCGATGACTGCGTGCAGGCGGCCTATGCCATGGCTAAGCCGGGCGATGTGGTGCTGCTCTCTCCAGCCTGCGCCAGCTTCGACCTTTTCACTTGCTACGAAGATCGCGGCGAGCAATTCAAACGCAGTGCGCTAGCGCTGGCTAAGCGAATAGAAAGCTAGCACCATGCAAGAAGGACAGGTAACACAACCAGCCAGGGCCGATCTACTGGGAGTATTCCGCGGGACGCGCTACTCGTGGTGGATACTCATTATTTTTGCCATCCTAGCAGCCATCTCCCTGGTGGCCGTTTACAGTGCCACCGAGGGGTTGGCCTACCGCATCCGTGGTGGCAACACCTTCTACTACCTGCGTACACAGCTCTCCATGCTCCTATTGTCCGTGGGTGCGATGCTTTTTGTCCAGCTTCTTCCCCGGGAGCTCCTTCGCGGCCTGGCGGCCTTTGGCCTTATTTTTTCCTTCGTTCTCCTGCTACTCACGCTCTTCACGGGCGCAGAGGCCAACAGTGCTCGTCGCTGGATCAGCATCATGGGTACGCGGCTTACCACGGCCGACATCGTCCGGGTGCCCGTCCTGGTCTACCTTGCGGCCTATATTGCGGCTAAGCAGGACGTCATCGGAAGCTTCTCCAAGGGGGTGCTCAAGGTTGCGCTAATCCTCGGGGCCATTTGCTTCCTGGTCTCTAGTAGCCTGCTCACAAGTCTCATCTTTGCCCTCACCGGGGCCGCCATGCTTCTCATGGGGCGCGTCCGCTTCGTCCACATTCTATGCGTTGGGGTTGTGGGCGTGCTGGCTCTCGCACTGGGCATGATGCTCAAGCAGAGTACAGGCCTAGAGGATCGTAGCGGCACCCATAGGTCGCGCCTCGAGAATTTCTGGGCTGGCACGGGCGACCAGGCCCTGAAGGCCAAAATGGCCGTGGCCAATGGCACATTCCTGGGGCAGGGGGTCGGCGACAGCAAACTCCGCTCCACGCTCCCCGAATCGCACAACGACTTCATCTATGCGGTCATCATAGAGGAGAGCGGACTGCTGGGCATGGTTGCCATACCCACCCTCTACTTCCTGCTCGTCCTGGCCATCTACCAGATCGCCATCCAGAGTTCCAACCTCTTCGACCAGCTCCTCTGCGCGGGCGTAGCGCTCAGCATAGGCCTTCAAGCCTTTTTCCACATGCTTATTACCGTGGGGCTTTTGCCGGTCACCGGCGTGCCGCTGCCCCTGGTGAGCTTGGGCGGCACTTCTATCATTGCAACGGGCGCAGCCCTCGGCTTGGTGCTGCGCGTAAGCCACGATGTCCGTGAACAGGAGGGGTAAATCATGAGAGTGCTGATTGCAGGTGGAGGCACTGGGGGCCACGTTTTTCCGGCCATTGCGATTGCGGAGGCCCTGCGGGCCCAGCGGCCCGAGGCGGAGCTCCTCTTCGTGGGGGCCCAAGGACGCATGGAAATGGAGCGCGTACCTGCCGCGGGATACCGCATTGAGGGCTTACCGATGGTGGGCGTGCCGCGTAGGAAAACGCCGGTAGCCCTGTGGAGGTTCCTACGCCAGTGGCATCGCTGCAACCGTCTGGCCCTAGAGCTCGTCCGGAAGTTCAGGCCGGATGTCGTGGTCGGCGTTGGGGGCTACGCAAGCGTGCCGGCCTGCCAGGCGGCCATGAAGTGCCACATCCCCGTGGTGCTACAGGAACAAAACGGCTATGCAGGCAAGGCCAACCGACTGCTCAGCAAGCGGGCCGCTTACGTCTGCGTGGCCTACCCCCATATGGATCGCTATTTCCCCGCCAACAAGCTGGCCATGACGGGAAACCCGGTTCGCAGCACTTTCCTCTCCCCCCTGCCTGACCAGCAGGAGGCCCGCCGCCATTTTGGTCTACCGAGCGAGGCCAAGGTCATCTTCGTGGTGGGGGGCAGCCTGGGGGCCCAATCCCTCTGCCGGGCAACCCTGGAAGCTTTCCCGGCGCTCGTGGCCAGCCACAACGTGGCCGTGATGCTCCAAACGGGTAAGACCAACTACCAGGACACCAATCTAAAAGCCCGTGCGCTACCCCATAGCGATTGGCTGGTAGTCCGCGAGTTCATCGTGGATATGCCCATGGCCTACGCGGCGGCCGACATCATTGTTTCCCGGGCAGGGGCTATCGCCATCTCGGAGCTGGCCCTGGTGGGAAAGCCGGTTATCCTGGTACCCTCGCCCAACGTGGCCGATGATCACCAGACAAAAAATGCTAAGGCCTTGGCCGAAACAGACGCTGTGCTCTGGCTTCCCGATGCCCAGGTAAAAGACCAATTGACCGCCCAGATCGAAATGCTACTCGAGCACCCTGACAGGTCCACGGCATTAGGCCAGGCCCTGAAGGCCTACGCCAAGCCCGAAGCCGCCCGCCACATTGCCGACAAAGTACTAGCGGCCGCCAATTCAAAAAATAGCTAGCATGAGTACCAACAATTTTCTCCCGGGGGTCCAGCGCGTTTTCTTTCTGGGCATTGGTGGCATAGGTATGAGTGCCTTGGCTAGGGCCTGCAAGGCTAAAGGGCTAGAGGTCCGCGGCTACGATGCCCATCGTAGTGCTCTGACTGCGCAGCTAGAGCAGGAAGGCATGCCTGTGTGCTATCGCGACGACTCCGCCCTCGTGCCCCCGCAGTTCGCCTACCCTAGGCCTGAGACACTCATCGTCTATACCCCTGCCATCCCCGTCACCTCGGCCCTGCGCTGCTACTTTGAGCAGCAGGGCCACACGCTCCACAAGCGCGCTGAGATACTCGGCTTGCTCACCCAGGGCTGGCGCACGCTGGCCGTAGCGGGCTCGCACGGCAAAACAACCACAAGCACCATGCTGGCCCGTGTGCTCCGTGCCACCGTGGGCTGCCAGGCCTTCCTTGGCGGGCTCGATGTTGAGACCAACACCAATTGGTTCAACAACGATAAAGGGCAGCACTTCATGGTCGTTGAGGCCGATGAATACGACCGCAGCTTCCTACAGCTCCATCCCTACCGTACCATCGTCACCACCATGGCCCCTGACCACCTCGACTACTACGGCTCCTTCCAGAACCTCCAGGAGGCCTTTATTCAATTCTGTCTCCAAAACTCCGAGCGGAAAATCGTCTGTTCCGAGGCTATCCAGCACTACCTCACGGCCTCTGGCCTCGAGCTGGTCACCTACGGCCTCTCGCCCGATGCCCACTACCGCGCGAGCAACCTTAAGTATATTGACGGGAAGCACCACTTCGACCTTACCACCTACGATGGCCTCTCCCTCCACATGGCGCTCTCGGTGCCTGGGCGACACAATGTGGAAAATGCGCTGGCTGTCCTAGCCGTCTGCCATAGCCTGGGCATCGACCTAGAAGTCGCCGCGCACCACCTGGAAGCCTTCCACGGCGTGGCCAGACGTCTCTTCAAGGCCTATCAGGGTAGCCGCTACGTCTACTTCGACGACTACGCACACCACCCCGACGAGATCAGGGCTACCGTCGATGCGCTCCGCGAAACCTTCCCCGGACGTGAGATCACGGGCATCTTCCAACCGCACCTCTACTCCCGCACGCAGGCTCTGGCCATCGACTTTGCCCACGCACTCTCCAAGCTCGATTGCGCTATCCTCCTGCCTATCTACCCTGCCCGTGAGCGCCCCATCCCGGGAGTCGATTCCTCCCTCATCCTACAGCACATGCCCCAGAACATGCGCAAAATGCTCGTGGGCGAGGACGACTTGCTCTCTACCCTGCAAGGACTGCCCCTCGACCTGCTCCTCTCCATGGGGGCGGGCTCTATCGGCGAACACGTGGGCAGCATCGTCAACCTACTGAAAGAAAGGGAGGCCAGCAGTGCCAGTTAAACGGATTCTCTCCTACTTGCTGGGGCTCTGCTTCCTGGCCGCGGTGGGCTATGCCCTGCGCTATGTCGCCACCCGGCGGGGCGAGATCCAATGCAGGGCTCTGAGGGTCTCTATGGCCTCCTCGGCCCAGACGTCCCTGGTCACTGCGCGCGCAGTGGAAAACCTCATCACTCAAGAAGTGGGCGACTTGGTAGGTAAGCCCCTCTACGCCATCAATGCCCACGCAATAGAAACCATGGTCGACAACTTGCCCGTGGTCAAAAAAGCGCAGGCCTACCCGTTGGCCTCGGGTCTGCTCTGCGTTAGCATCCAGCAGCGCATCCCTATTCTGCGCATCATCGCCCGTGACGGCTCCTCATACTACGTCACCTGGGAGGGCACACTCTACCCGGCAGCTCTCGACTATGCTGCCCATACCCTCGTGGCGAACGGCTACATTGAGCCTCCCCTCGATTCCCTGGCCCTACAAGACCCACTACAGGGCGCCCAAAGCCACCTCTTCACCCAGCTTCTAGAGCTGGCTCGCTACGTTTACAAGCACTCCTTCTGGCGCGCCCAGCTCACCCAGCTCTATGTGACTTCCAACCAGAATGTCGAACTTGTACCGCGCGTTGGCGGACAGATCGTCCAGCTCGGCTCCCTCGACGACTACCAGTACAAGCTCAAAAAGCTGCGAGCACTCTATGCCGCCAGCCTACCTGCTAACGGACTCAATGCCTACAGCGAGATTGATCTGCGCTACGGTGACCAGGTGATTTGTAGAACCCCAAGCCAAAAATAGATACACAACCATGGAAAATCAATACATCGCAGCTCTCGACATCGGCTCCTACTGGCTCCGACTGGGAGTCCAAGAGTTCGATTCCCAGCGTAAGCCCGTGGGACACTTCCACGTTTTCCATACCTACAGTAGCGATATAGGCGACGTGATCATCCAAAACCCACGCAAAACCGTGGATGCCATCGTCCAGTTGCTCAACTTGGCGCACGATGTCCTCAAGCACCCCATCGACCAAGTCTGCGCCCTGGCCGCCGTGGGGCCCATCGAGGCCAAGCCTGGTCAAATAGAGCGTGTCTGCCAGCAACGCAATGGCGATGATACCGTTGTGGCCAAGGACGACGTGGACGAAATGCAGCGCGATAGCCAAAAAATAAAAGCTGAGTTCCTCACCGATGCCCAAGGACAGCGCCGCGCCCTCCTCCATACCATCAAGCTCGGCTTCCTCACCGATGCCAGCGACTCCCTCCTCCTCTCCGAAGACCAAGCCATCGGCAGCGTCTCCAACAACGTCACCCTCCGCTACATCTTCTTCCTGGCCAACGAAAAAGCCATCAACCGCCTCCGTAAGTGCATCCGCGATGCCGGGCTCAGCCTCACGAAGCTCTACCTCGAGCCTGATGCCCTGCAGCAGTGCCAACAAATCATCCAGAATGAAAATGGCGATGCACTCCTGATTAATCTCGGCTACAGCAAAACCGAGCTCTTCTCTACCCATAACGGCAAGATCAATCACTACCACTGGGAGCCTAAGGGCGTAAAATACGTGGTGGACACCACCTGCAAGGAACGAAACCTCGACCCCTTGCAGCTACGACGGGATCTCATTAAACTCATCGACCTCTCACGCTGCAACTTCAAGGCCCAACACCCTGCCGACCTCTTCCCCCAGGAGAGCATCAAACCAAACTCCCAGGCCGATTTCCTCCTCTGGGTGCTTGTGCGCCACTGTGGCGAAATCACCCTGAGGCTCAAGAAGCTCTATATGGAGTGGTATCCCGATATCAACAGAGCTCCACGCTTTTTTACCGTCTACCTCGGCGGCGGGCTGGCCGCGGTGCCTCAAATTGACAGGCTCTTTACATGCCTCCTCAACCTCTGGGGTAGTTTCCCCTTCCGGGCCGTGCGCACTGTGGGGCTACCAGGAAGTATCGACTTCCACGATCTCCTACCCGACATGCCCCACGGCGTCCCCTCGCAGGCTGCACTCTACGGCACCATCGACCTGGCTCGACAGGAGTCGCTCTTCGCCCAGGCTCAGCCCATCCAAACAACCGCACAACCCCCTGAGTCTTCTAGCACTCCACCTGAACAGCCAGCTGCCAGCAAAAAACAACCAAAGAGCTTCTTCTCAAAACTCCTCTCCAACGCTGTCGACGGGGTCAACCAAGTTCTCGGCACCTACAACAACGAGGACTAGCCCCAGTCTACTACATACAACAATTCGCACCCAGATTCATTATCATCCCAAAGACTCCTATCATGGATATTACTACGCCTATCGCGAATCCAGCGCCCGAACTCCAAACGGCCTTCCAGCTCAAGGAGGTCAAGACTAATTTGACCAAGCATCGAGGGGCCATCATGGTTGTGGGCATCGGGGGCATGGGCTGCGGCTTCGTGCGAGGTATATTCAATAAATACACCAAGTGCGAAGAGTCCCCCCTGACCCTTGTGGCCCTCAATACCGATGCCGATGATACGAATAAAGGCCTGGATTTCAAGCCTTTCCTCATTGGAAAAACTAGCACCAAGGGCATCGGGGCTGGCGGAGACCCAGAACTCGGACAGGCCGCCTTCACCGAAAGCTGCGAAGAAGTCAAGCAATTCCTAGAAGCCTGTAAAAACGACCCACAGAGCCCTCTCCAGCTTGTCGTGGTGGTGGCCGGCGTGGGCGGGGGCACCGGCACAGGGGCTACACCTGGCTTCGTCAAGCTCTGTGATGAACTCAAAATCCCCTGTTTTCCCTCCTTGCTCCTACCGCTCCTGCGAGAGGGAAACTCCATATGGAACCACGCGCTCAAGGCTATCAAAGAGATTGAAGAACACGTGCCATCCACGGCGCTCTACGACAACAACCTCGCCATAACCGCCAACCCCGACATCCCCTTCGAGAAGGCCACCGAAAGCATCCGGGAAAAAATGTCTGCTACCGTCAAAGGCTTCCTCGACATAAGCCTGGATGTCTTGAACCGTAACGCCGATATAAACGATATCCTCACCCGACTTGGCTACGTCCTCGGCTCTGAGATCTCTTATACCGCCGGCGGGGTGGCCGTGGTCCACCACTATCAGGGAAAACGCAAAAACCAAGACCAAAA
Source organism: uncultured Bacteroidia bacterium (assembly GCA_947252645.1). Lineage (GTDB taxonomy): Bacteria > Bacteroidota > Bacteroidia > Bacteroidales > CAJPTX01 > Bacteroides_D. The sequence continues at coordinate 29,680 of CAMXWF010000016.1, read as the reverse complement.
GGACAAGGACGCTAACAACGACACCAAGCCCGTCAATACCTACGACCTCCTGAACGATATGCTCAAGGAGTTCAACTCTAACTACTGCGTCCCCCAGTACCCCGTAGGGGCAAAATCCTGCTCCTATCAGCTCAAGTACAACGATAAAGCTCCTGTACTCCAGCGAGACCAAAACGAATGGATGGGCTTCCTACAGGCCAAGTGCCTCGAGCCTAAGGGCGATTACTCCATTAAGCCGAGCCAAGGCTTCGACAACTCCATACCAGAAGGCACCTACAGCATGACGCTCTTGCTGGCCCAATTCGTTGGTAGCCAAAAACCTTCCGACTACGCCAACGCATGCAAGGATATGTGGCGGCAAGCGCAAGAAAAAAACCTGCAAGAAAAATCCGCCACGTGGCCCAAGTACCCCAGCGAAAACAGGCCTCAGGATACACAGCCGACACAGCCCAAGCTGCCCACTTCCCAGGAAGCTACTACCGATGCCCAAAAGTCCCGCACGTCCAAGACCATAAAACCTGGCACGCTGCTCACCTTTACCCTAGGTGGTAGCTCCACGAAAGTATCCCCTCAAACCACTGTGGGCACGCTGGCTAATGCCGCGGCCTCAGCAGCCCCCAAGGTGGAATGCTCAGTGCCGCTCACAACCCAGAACACCCTCTTCTCCAACCTGATGCCGCCGACTGAGCAAAAGGCTATCACCCAGCCGAACGGTCACGATGATGCCCAGACCAAAGACACCAAGGGCGCCATGTCGGTGGTTGAGGTCACAGAGGAACTCCTGAAAAACTTCCAGGACGATGCCGAACAACCCGACACCGCTCCACGCCAGCATAGCAAGGGATGGGACGACCTCTGTAAAGCTAACGAACGTCTCAAAGGAATCGACTAGGCCATGATGACTCCAGCTGCATTTGATGCCTTTCTCCAGGTGTTGGCGGAGATGCCTCTTTCCGACCTGCTGCACTCCATGCGCAGCGTGGTTGAACAGCTATGCGAACAGGAGGAAAAGGGTCTGCCTCTAGACACCGCACCGCTCCATGCCATGCTGACCATCGTGGACAGGGCCATCAAGGGGAGCTGCGCTCCAAACGTTTCTGGGGCACAACTCCCCCCAGACTCACCAGGCCCCATCACCACGCTAGGCGACTACAGCACCAACGCACCCCGCACGCAGCTTCCAAAGTCTGCAGAGCGCATCGCATCGAAAAGCCCTGAGCCCAGTCACGTGGCAGTGCCTGTCCCAGTGAATCTTATGCCCCAAGTGATCAAAGAGCCCCCCAGGCCAGCCTCCCAGGGGAACACGGACTCAGCACCACGCCAACCCAAGCGTCCTGACTTGGCCTCCATGCTCTCGCGCAACGACCGCCTCATCCTACGACGTTTCCTGCCTGCTGGGGCCAGCGTCTCGCCCGATGAACTCCTCCATCAGCTCGACCGCCAGACCTCGCTGGCCAGTGCCCTCGAGCTCCTACAGAAGCACTTCCCAGAGCAGGCCGACAACGAGGCCGTACAGCTCCTCTCTACTTGCCTATCTCGACGCTTTAGCTAGGCTACACCCCTCTCACCAACCTCTACCCGCAATACCAAGCCCAAAGCTAGCTATGCCTGGTACGCTCTACGTGGTCCCCACCCCGATCGGCAACCTGGAAGACATCACCTACCGCGCGGTGAGGATTCTGGCCTCAGTCAACCTCATCCTCGCGGAGGACACCCGCACCACGGCTATTCTCCTCCGCCACTACGACATCCACACCCCCACACAGTCCTACCATCTGCATAACGAGCACGATAGAGTCAACCATTTTGTCGACCTGCTTCTCCACGATCAGCAGTTGGCCCTAGTGTCCGACGCAGGTACACCCGCCATCTCCGACCCCGGCTTCCTCCTGGTGCGAGCCGCCTTGGCCCAACAGATCCCCGTCACCTGTCTACCAGGCCCCACGGCCTTGATCCCGGCCCTAGTCGCCAGCGGATTCCCCTGCGAAAAATTCCTCTTCGAGGGCTTCCTACCCCCCAAGAAAGGACGACAAAAGCGACTCCTTGCGCTCCGTGAACAGCCGCTGACGGCCGTCCTCTACGAATCCCCCTACCGGCTACCACGCCTCCTCCAGGAAATCCAAACGGTCTTTGGCCCCGACCAGCTGCTCTGCCTAGCCCGTGAACTCTCAAAGCTCCACGAGTCCTTCTATCGCGGCTCGGTCGACTCCCTCATCAATACCCTCGGACAAGAAACCATCAAGGGCGAGTGCGTCCTCATCATTGCGCCTAGAAGCTAGTTACGCCCACCTGTGGACACCGTACTCTTCCCTAATGCCAAGCTCAACTACGGGCTCACTGTCGGCCCACGCCGGCCCGATGGCTTCCACCGGCTACACACCATCTTTCTTCCCCTCTATGGCTACTGCGACGAACTCCGTATCCACGAACTCCCCGGCCCCCCCGTCATCGCCCTCCATGCGCACCAGAGCTACAACCTGGGACCCCAGGCCGACAACCTCGTCGCGAAGGCCTATCGTCTCCTCCTCCCGTTCGAACCACCGCGGGTTGAGGCTACACTCGTAAAGCATATCCCCATCGGGGCCGGCCTAGGCGGAGGCTCGGCCGATGCCGCCTTCATGCTCCAGCACATGGCCCTAAGGTGCTCCAAGCACGTACCCCACGACTTGCTGCCCAAACTGGCCCTTACGCTCGGCAGCGACGTCCCCTTCTTCCTCATCAACCGCCCCTGCCAGGCCTCTGGGCGCGGCGAGCTCTGCCAACCCATCCAGCTTGACCTCCAATTCCAGTGGGTGCTGGTGGCCACACCAAACCAGCGCATCAGCACGGCGCAAGCCTTTGCTACACTCGACCACCTACGCATCCTACCGCCTGAAGATACAACGCAGGAGCTAGTGCAGGATGCCCAATACCCCCTGAACCCCAAAAACGATTTCTGGCCCGCCGTCCTGCGTCTTTGCCCGTCCATCCTACAGCTCTACCAGGCCCTAAAGGCCTTGAGCCCTGCACAGCTCTCCCTCTCGGGCTCGGGGTCCACCCTCTACGCCTTGTTCCGAGGCCCCAGGCCAACCCACGACCTTGAAATCCCCAATGCCACGACACGCCTCCTGCCCCTCGGGCAGGCCCCCAGCACACAGGAATAGGAATCGACCGACCGTAGCCCACCGGTGGGCTTACGCTTTGTAATAGCACCAAGAAAATACTCTACAACGATGCGCAATTTGTCTCAAGTGGTCTCCCTCATAGAGGAAATGGCTGCCAAAAAAAGAAACAAGGGATGGCGTGCCACCATTATCATGGGGCTCATGGCTGGTGTCTTTATCGCTATGGGCGGGCTACTCTCCATGTTGGTTAGCCGGGGCTTTCCCCCTGAACTCTTGCAGCGTTATCCGTCCATCTCCTCAATCCTCGCCGGGGCGGTCTTCCCCCTAGGCATTATCCTCGTTGTCATGTTCGGGGCCGAGCTCTTCACCGGCAACAATGCCCACCTGATGACTGCTGCCCTGCGTGGACGTAACTCCTGGGGCTTCACGCTCACGCACTGGGCAGCCATCTGGGCTCTAAACCTGCTCGGGGCCCTGTTCTTTGTCTACTTCTTTGTCTATCTCACTGGCTTGCTCGATGGCACCTACCTAGGCCGGGCGGCCTGCCAGATCGCCTACCACAAGGTGGAGCAGCCCTTCTGGACTATCTTCCTCAAGGGCATCGGGGCCAACTGGCTGGTCTGTCTAGCGGTATGGCTCTCCTTCTACACCGACTCCCTGGTGGGCAAGGTCATTGCCCTCTGGTGGCCCATTATGGCCTTCGTGGTCATGGGCTTTGAGCACAGCGTGGCCAATATGTACTACCTGCCCCTGGGTATCCTCGCCGGGGCCAACATCTCCCCCTGGGAGGCCCTCATGGACAACCTGATACCTGCCACCCTGGGCAACATGGTCGGCGGCGCCATCTTCGTCGGGCTCTTCCTCACCCTGGCCACAGAGCAGGGCGTACGTCAAAAACCTTCTATATAGCTGCCATCGGATGCGCTATCCCAATTTCTGGCTACCTTTGCCATCGTTCCTGTAATAAGAGAAAGGTATTTATTTATGGTCGCATTGAAGGGATCACGCACCGAGAAGAATCTATTGGCCTCATTTGCCGGGGAGTCCCAAGCGGTTAGCCGCTACACGTTTTTCTCCAAGCGGGCCGAGAAAGAGGGCTTTCGACAGATCGCCGCTGTGTTTGCTGAAACGGCCTCCCAAGAGCGGGAACACGCTGAGCGCTTCTTCAAGTTCCTTGAGGGGGGCGCTGTAGAGATCACCTCCACCTACCCCGCCGGCGTGATTGGCACCACCCAGCAAAACCTCAAGGCTGCCGCCGAGGGCGAGAATGAAGAACACACCGTCCTCTATCCCAACGCCGCCAAGATCGCCCGTGAGGAGGGCTTTGACGAAATTGCCGATGCCTTCGAACGCATTGCCTCCGTCGAGGCCGAGCACGAACGACGCTACCGACTCCTGCTCTCCCGTATCGAGGCCGGCGACTTCTTCAAGCGGGAGGAAAAAATCAAATGGCAGTGCATGAACTGCGGCTACATCGTCTACTCTGCCACCGCACCAATGAAGTGCCCTGCCTGTCAGCACCCACAGGCCTGGTTCGCCCCCATGAAGGAAAACTATTAGCCACACCCAAACTCCGCGGGATTTTTCCTATATTTGCCAAAGGTCTCGCGGGGGCGGGGCCAAAAGCTCTCACTCATAAAAAGCACTTTTAGCAATGCAAAGGGTTAAGATTGCCATCAATGGCTTCGGCCGTATCGGGCGCAACGTTTTTCGGGCAGCTCAGGGACGTAAGGATGTCCAGGTGGTGGGTATCAACGACATGATGCCCGTGGAGGCCATGGCCTACCTGCTACGCTACGATTCCACACAGGGGCGCTACCCTGGGCTGGTCGAGCACGATGAGAACCACCTTATCGTCGATGGGGTCAAAATCCCCATCACACGCTTCCTCAACCCGAAGGAAAGCCAATGGCCCGAGGAACCCGATGTGGTCATCGAGTCCACAGGGGTCTTCACCCAAAAGGAAAGCCCTAAGGGCGGCTACGGCGATCACCTCAAGGGCGGCGTCAAGTTCGTTGTCCTCACCGCCCCGGCCAAAGACGCCATCGACACCATGGTGGTTCTCGGTGTCAACGACAACGTCCTCTCACCCAAGGCCCACTTCATCTCCAATGCAAGCTGCACAACCAACTGCCTAGCCCCCGTGGTCAAGGTCCTCCACCGTGAGCTGGGCATTGATTCGGGCTTCATGACCACCGTCCACTCCTATACCAACGACCAGCGGGTGCTCGACGGAGGACACTCCGACCTGCGCCGGGCGCGCGCCGCCGCGGTATCCCAGATCCCCACCACCACCGGCGCTGCCAAGGCCATCGGCAAGATTATCCCTGAGCTCAACGGAAAGCTCGATGGCGTCTCCATCCGCGTACCAACCCCCACGGGCTCGCTAGTTGACCTAGTGTGCAACGTGAAAAAATCGGCCACCATCGCCGACATCAATGCCATGATCAAGGCCGAGGCCAACAAGCCCGAGATGAAGGCCATCCTCGCCTACACCGAAGACCCCATCGTCTCCGCCGACATCGTGCACGACTCACACAGCTCCATCTTCGATGCACTCAGCACCAAGGTCATAGGCAACCTGGTCAAGGTCCTCTCTTGGTACGACAACGAGTGGGGCTACTCTAACCGCGTGATCGATATCTGCGTCAAGGCCATGAGCCTCTAGCACATTGCAAACCAACTCCAAGGGGGCATTGCGGCCTACGCAGTGCCCCCTTCTTCTGTCTCGGCCTTCGCGCTCTACCTCTGGCAATGGCTTGCTAACCACATTGAAGCTCCTAATCCCTACACCCCTCGTTGCCAACCACACGGCGCAAAACTCAGAAATAATCCCTACCTTCGCGAACAATTAGTATACTCTACCACTTAAAAGGGAGAAGGAAATGAAGCGTTTAGGTCTTGTAGCGGCAGGGGCCCTGATGGTGGCCTCGCTATTCTTCGCTAGCTGCGCCGGTTCGTCCACGCAGTCCAACACCCCCAGCGAGTCCACGGAAAAGGTCTGCCCCGAGACAGGGAAGCCCTGTGAGTCTCCTGAGGCTTGCCCCAACGACAGCACTGCTACCCAGCAGGAAGCCCCGGCGGAGCAGGCGCCAGCTGCAGAGCAGCCCGCAGAGCCTGCCAAGTAGTGCGGCTCCTGCCCTAAAGCCTCGAGGAGGCCTGACTGCCCACCAACGATAGCCTCATCGAGCATGTATAGCTGCGCTGGCGCATCCGCCTGCGCAGCTTTTTTCTGTGCCTAGCCCTTGGCTTCCTCAATTGCACGGCCGATGAACGACTACGAACGGCTCTACAGTCTCCTGTCTGCCTGCACCGCAGCGGTCAAAAGCGCCGCAGATTGCTCCCTGGCCCAGGGGGCCACACGCGGCTTAGACTTTGATGGCCTCTTGCTACTCGCGGCGCTCTCCAGTGGAGAGGAGATGAGAATTCAGCAGCTGGCCTCCGCGCTCAATCGCGACATTACCACCACATCGCGCCACGTGGCATCGCTGACCGCCCGTGGCTGGCTCATCAAACGGGTCGATCCGCACGACAGGCGCGTACGCTACGTACGACTTACCGAGCTGGCGGCTACCGCGCTCCAGGAGGCCCAGGGGCGCCTGCAGCTCCTCTACGGGCATATCCTGGCCAAGCTCTCGCCTATAGAGCAGCAGGAGCTGGCGCGCATGCTGGCGTTGATCCTTGAGCAGCAACGCACCGACTAGGCGGGGGCTCTCTTAGCCCCCCCTAGCCAATTACCTCCTCGTGGGCACGCTGGCTGCCAACGAACGCAAGGTATTGCTCGTATTTCCTCCGCATCATGTTCTGGGCGTACTGCTCCATGTAGGCATAGTCGGGCTCGCCCTTGTCGTCAATGGGGAGCATGACCTGCATCATTCTAATTCGTAAATCGTTAATCTCTCGATTAAAGTTGAAGTTCGCCCCTTGTTTTTCAATGGCAGACGCTAGAAACAAATAGACAAACTTTGATGTCCTCTCCCTCCTGAGGCTTGTCACGTGGTCGCTTGCTACGAATGGGAAGGGCTCATAAAATGCCTTCCCAACACTCCCGCTATTTGCAAGACTGATGCAGTCCTTGAACACTCTTGCCCCGCGAGATGCCTCGATGTAGCCGTCAACGCCATTATTGCTTGCCGTTGATGAAACATAGGGAATCGCCCCCGGAGTATGGTCCGCTTTTTTCAATCTCTTGCCTCGCTGAATCTTCGGGAAGATATCAGGGATGAGGAAATGACCCCATTCCTTCTCGTCCAGCGGGGGAATCTCCCTGTATTCCAGCTTGGAGACCTGCCGTGCAACGTAGTCCTTATGCCTCTTTCCGTCCTCGGCGCCTTTCTCGAACAGGTACTCGCGATTCTGCATGACCATGGAGAACTCGAACGTCAGATAGTCCCCAATCGACTTCTCGAAGTCCGCATCGGTTGGAATCTCATCGTTGAAGTAGTAAAAGCTATGCAGCCACTCATCGCTGGCCTCTACTGTTGACGCAACGCAGAACTTAGACGGTGCCTCTACCCGCCCAAACCACACGTCCAGCAGGTGCTGGCGCTTGTCCTTGGCCGAATCACCCTCAACCAGGCCAATATGGGCTCTGACCTCGTAACCATCGTCCCGGAAATCAACAAACTTGCAGACCTTCGCCTTCGGGTGCGGCTCGTGCGCCCGAAATACCGCAATCACCGGGTTGGTACCCACTCCATAAAACGTTTCGGTGTTGCACGTCACAACCCCCTTGAGCGTATGGTGCCGCAGGATGGACTCTTTGAATGCCTGCTCGGCCTTTGACTTGCCTGTCATCGACGACTGCGGCACAATCACCGCGGCTCGTGCACCTAGCGTCAGTGAGTCCAGCATGTGCTCAATGAACGAAAGCTCGTACTGCCGTGGGTCTGCCTTCGTGCCCTGCGAGTACGGGGGATTCATCAGCCCTACCGTCGCGCCCTTCATCTGCACCTGGGCTGCGTTCTTGGCCAAAAAATCGCTGCACTCAAGGTTGCTGTTGCCATCACGGCGAAGAATCATGTTGGCTGTCGCCACGGCAAACATATTGCTCTGGAGTTCAAAGCCGTGAAGCTGCTTCTTCTTGATGCTCGTGCGCTGCTGCTCACTACCAGCCATGGAAAGCATCTGGTGCATCGCAGAAATCAAAAAGCCTGCCGTGCCGCACGTCGGATCCAGCACCACATCCTCCGGCTCAACCTCCACCTAATCGCACATAAGGTCGGTGATATGGCGGGGGGTAAGGATAATACCCAGCGTCTGCCCATCGCCGCCCGAATAGCTCATGTATTCTCCGTAGAAGCGACCGATGAAGTCCTCCGAAGTCTTTAGGTACTTGATGTTCTTGAACACATGCTCGTACAGAAACTCCGTATAGTACTTGAGCGGGGTCTTCCCCAGCGTCTCGTTCTTCTCGTTCACCCGGAAGCTGTTCTGCAAGATGGAAAACTCCGATAGTAGCTTGTCCTTTTTGGCATCTAGACCCACATTGGAACGCGTCAGGCGGGTCTTAATGGCATGCATCAGCTTGTCGCCATCGCGATTGCTTACTACCTGGTCGCCTGTCAACATATCAATGCTGAACCCGCCAGACTCGATTTCATCGAGCGCTAGCAAAATGCCCGCTACTACCAAGGGCTTGTCTTGGTCTTTCAGCGTCCCGTAGGTTCGTAATTACTCGTGGAGTTCGGCTGCGTCTCGCAGTATCTGCTCCGTCGTCTTCTCAACATCGGTAGCCTCTTCCAGCACATACCGCGTGTAGTACTCCTTGATGTTTGCGGGCGAGAACCAAACGAACGATTCAACATCCGGCAACTGCTTGTAGCCCTCGCGGTCATCGACCCAGAGCGGCGTAATCTTGTGATGCTTCTCATCACCAGATACGCCCACAGCAAACACCTTCCTGAAGGTGCTGTGCTGCGCAATATGCTTCCCGTAAAAGTAGGCCCCGTTCACGGCGTAGTCCGTCACAGACTTCACCTCAGTGTCTACCACGCCTTGGGCGGTCAGGTGGACATGCTTGTCTAGGGCGGCTTTATCCTCAATCACCAGCACAAAATCGCCAATCACGGCCACATACTCCGGATAGCCTGCCCGGCCTGTCCCACGCTTCGAGGCGGTTTTCAGCGCCTCATCTATTTCCCGCGTACTGCTCCCTTGTGCATCAAACTTGATACCGCACTCATCGAGCTGCCTTGCAACCCAAAGGTCAGTCTTAACCTCGCTCCGTGCCATAACGCCACAGCCTCCGGTCTACCTTTATTAGTCCACCCAAGCAGCATTGTTGCCCACCGCGCACTAGCGCCAATTCGCGGCAGTCCAGACGATCAGACTCACCAGCCCCGCACCACGGCTGACCAAAACCCCTTCCTAGAGCACACCGACGGGGCGGTTCTTCACGATGAGAGCCTGGAGGGGGACCACCCATGGGGCCTCCTCCAAATATACGGGGCGTGTTCGGATGCTTGGGATGCGGTGCACATTGGCATGAACAACTCGCCCCGCCCTGCGCACTGTGCGCGCAGGGCGGGGCGAAGCGTGTGGAGCTGGCGGGAGTCGAACCCGCGTCCAAACAGGGAACCAGCAAGCTTTCTACATGCTTATCCACGCTGGATTGTCGGGTAGAAGCTGGAGCGCAGACGCCAATCTCCTACCGTAGTCTCTTTGTGTTCGCACCAGGGGCGAGACCTCCCCGGCACTAACCCTGTATGCTTGGTGCCCCATTGCAATGCGCTACAAGGTGGCACGCACTGCGGAACATCCCGTCGAGCCGCATTCCGCAGCCCGATTAAGGTAGTATTGCTGAGCAATTACTACGCAGCGAGAGCGAACGAATTGTCGTTGCCGTTTACTTGTTCGTGTATAAGGATTCACGAGACTCCTACACGCTGCTCGGCATGCTTACTCACCCATTCTGCCTGCTGTCAAAACCAATGTCAGCCCCAGTTGTCAAAGAGCAAGTGTCCAATGGACACTCGGCAAAGGTAGCCATTTTCTCCGTTTCCCCCATAGGCATGCTCGCTCGTGCCGATGGGACGCGTGGCAATGACTTCCGGCCTGCTATGGACAAAGGCCGTGGCAGCGCGCTTTCCAGCCATTCCCTGCCCGGGCGTGTGGCGTGAATGTGTTACCTTTGTGGGCATCTAGCGCACGAGGGCTAGGTGCAGATATAGGGGAAAGGTATGTTTGACAATTTGACCGAGCGGCTGGAGAAGTCGTTTCAGCTACTCAAGGGGAAGGGGCGCATTACCGAGCTGAACGTGGCCGAAACGCTGCGCGATGTGCGTCGGGCGCTCATAGAGGCCGATGTGAACCTGCAGGTAGCCAAAGATTTCACCGATAAGGTCCAGGCCAAGGCTCTCGGCTCTGCGGTCTTGACCTCGCTCGAGCCCGGGCAGCTGATGGTCAAAATCGTCAAGGATGAGCTCACGGAGCTCATGGGCAGCCAGGCCTCCGGGCTCAACCTGTCGGGCAAGCCCTCGGTGGTGCTGGTGGCCGGCCTACAGGGCTCGGGAAAAACCACTTTCTGCGGCAAGTTAGCCCTTCGTCTCAAGAGCAAGCAGGGGCATCAGCCCTACTTGGTGGCGTGCGACGTGTACCGCCCGGCAGCCATAGAGCAGCTGCGGGTGGTCGGCGCCTCGGTTGATGTGCCCGTCTACGCAGAGGAAGGAAACAAGGATGTCCTCCAGGTGGCCCGCGCGGGCGTGGAGGCCGCTAAGAAGCTGGGGAAAACGGTAGTGATCGTGGATACCGCCGGGCGCCTAGCTGTCGACGAGGCGATGATGGCGGAGGTCGAGAGCCTCAAAAAAGCCCTCGAGCCCAACGAAACGCTCTTCGTGGTGGACGCCATGACCGGCCAGGATGCGGTCAACACCGCCAAGGCCTTTAACGACAGGCTCAACTTCGATGGGGTCGTCCTCACGAAGCTCGACGGCGACACCCGCGGGGGCGCCGCGCTCTCCATTAAGGCCGTGGTCAATAAGCCCATCAAGTTCGTGGGGACGGGCGAGAAGATGGAGGCCCTCGATGTCTTCCACCCCGAGCGTATGGCCGATCGCATCTTGGGCATGGGCGATATCGTGACCCTCGTGGAAAAAGCCCAGGAACAGTTCGACGAGGAGCAGGCCCAGAAGCTGGAGCGAAAGCTGGCCAAGAATGAATTCGACTACGATGACTTCCTCCGCCAGCTACACCAGCTCAAGAAAATGGGCAATCTGCGTAGCCTCATGGAGATGATTCCCGGCATGGGCAAGGCCCTCAAGGGCGTAGAGCTCGACGACAGCGTCTTTGTCCGCGCAGAGGCCATCATCCAGTCCATGACCCCAGCCGAGCGACGCGCGCCAAAGCTCATGAACACCAAGCGCAAGCAGCGCATCGCCCTCGGGAGCGGACAGGGCATTGCCCAGGTGAATCAGTTCGTGAAGCAATTTGAGCAGATGCGCGCCCTGATGCAGAGAATGTCAAAGGCCTCCCGGCAGCCCAAGCCCAAGCAAAAGCACGGCAAGCGGCGTTAGGGGGCGAAAGGATGCAATGTCATGAAGGAATTACTAGGAAAGCCGGTGGCCGAGGCCCTCTCTGGCCAGCTCAGGGCACGCCTGAACGAGTTGAACGAGGCACACCAGCGCATGCCGCGCCTCGATGTGGTGGTCGTGGGTCACAACCCCGCCAGCATGGCCTATGTGGGTCGTATCCAGCGCGCCTGCGATAAGTATGGCTTTGACAATAAAGTCCACCATTTCCAAGACGACGTACAGGAGCAGCAGCTGCTCTACTCCATCGACCTGCTCAACCACGACGAGGCCGTCGACGGCATCATCATCCAAATGCCCCTGCCCAAGGGCATTAGCCAAGACGCCCTCACCGCGGCCCTCGACCCCGCCAAGGACGTGGATGTCTTCCACCCCGCCAACCTGGGCAAAATCATGATGGGAACGGCCAACATCTTCCCCGCCACGCCGCACGCCGTCATCGAGCTCCTGCGCTACTACAAAATCCCCACCCAGGGCAAGCATGCCGTCATCCTGGGCCGTAGCCGCATCGTGGGTCTCCCCTTGGCCAATATGCTCATCCAGAAGCAGGACCCCGGCGATTGCACCGTCACCGTCTGCCACAGCCGCACCAACGATCTGCCCGCCGTGCTACGCTCGGCCGACATCCTCGTGGTCGCCATGGGAAAGCCGCTCTTCGTCAAGGAGGACATGGTGAAGGAAGGGGCCACGGTCATCGATGTGGGCATCAACAGCGTGCCCGACCCCGAAAGTCCAAACGGCCACAAGATCGTCGGCGATGTCGACTTTGAGCGCGTGGCGCCGCGCTGCCAGTACATCTCGCCTGTACCTGGGGGAGTGGGCCCCGTGACCAACATGATGCTGCTCTACCACACCCTCCAGTCCAGGGAGAGCCGCAAGTAGCGGCGCCAGGGGCTGCCTTCAGTCCCGCAGTAGTCCGTGTGGCGGGCGCAGGGGGTTGCATCACGCACCCCCTGCGCCCGCCATGCTACATTGGTGCGTAGTAGAGGGAACCAAAGCTCATCGCGCTGTGCAACCCAGTCGAGGATGCTGAAAGCATGCCCTCCCCGCGTCCCTAGCCCGCATCTGCACCCCATGGCTCTGGATTCCTCGGGGGACGCTTTACCTAAATCCAGGCGAATGCGCATGCTCGCTGCCCAGCGCGTAGGCGAAAGGGCGATATTTTGTTTGTCCCGGGAATTTTGTAACCTGCAAGCAGGATATCAAACACCTTGAAATCTTGCAACATCTAAAGTCCTGCGTTCTGCTCATCCTCCTTTTGCTGCCCCTGGCCTGTGGCCTTGGGTGTAGGCGAAGAGAGGTGAGTCCAACCACAGCAAAACGGGCAACGGGCGACAGCTTGCGTCGGTAGGCTGCTACCCTACGGTGGTCCGGCCTCTTCAACGGCTACTTCCTGGCCGACGTCTTCGATAGCAATAGCCCAATTGTCCGCGATTCCTTTGATGGGAATATACCCTATTATTACCAGTATCTGCTGCAGAACCTGCTGCGCCAATAATATTAGGAGGGAAAATCATGCGCCACCCATTTTCTGTCTCTCGATGGCTGCTACTCTTTTCCGCACTCCTCCCGGTACTCGGCACTGTGGCTTGTAACCGTGAGGAAATCCCACTCATAGGTGGATCGATATATCGAACCTATTACGCAAACCTCTACAGCCGCCCAACTGGCTTGAAGGCTGAGTACGTAAAATACCGGGAATCCATCAGCTTTGAGCACCCCGAGTTCCCCAAGAACGCCATGGCGTGGAGCCTCGTCTTCCAGTGGGGCCCCCCGCTCGACGATACCCTCTCGGCCGATTTCCAGGCCCAAGCGCACCTAAGGGGCGATGATGGCCACGATATTTACGAATTCCAAGACCAACCTGCCTACTCCTCCGTGGTGGGCTTGGTGGGCATTGAGCGCTTAGAGGTCTTTGGCGTGAATGGCGGCAGCAGGCCGGTATCCCTTAGTCGATGCTTCCAGCTCTCCTCTCGCAACGACTGGCTTGAGCAGAAAACCCACCGCCAGCAATCCAGCGACATCGACGCCTGCCTGAGCGACATCACCTTTAGAGAGCTGCGCTGGGTGGTCTATTCTTATCTCGATATGCCATATCCGCCCTTTGGTCTCTTGCTCTGGTGCCGAAATGAGGATAGCGCATTGCTAGCATCCTACGCGCAGCTGCAGTTGGTGGCCAGTTTTACAGACGGCAAAAACCTCACCGTGGACCTGCCCAAGGATGGTGACTAGTAGCCACATCTTGCTGCTGTGCAGGGAGTAGGGTGGGGGCGTTGTGGGATGCGAGCACGCATCTTAGGATAAAGCCATGGGGTAGGGGAGCAAGAAACCTGGCACTTCTTGCTCCTCACCCCGCGGCTGGCCCCTAGGGCGCATGGCCCAGCGACCGAGTCGAGCGGTAACGCCTTGCCCTAAGACCGCCTTACGTGCATATGCTAGGGGGCTCGCCCGCCAACGCGCAGCAGGCGCTAAGCGCGGCGGGCACTAAGCGCAGTAGCCACGGCGCTAGTACTAAGATATTCATAACTTCGCGCCGCCCAGGGCCCATGCGCGTGGCTAAGGGGCTAGCAACCATGGAACAGGACTACGATTTTCGGGAGATTGAGTCACGCTGGCAGCAGCGCTGGCACGATGATGACATCTATCGGGTAGAGGAACAGCCAGGAAAACCCAAGTACTATGTACTCGACATGTTCCCTTACCCCTCTGGGGCTGGGCTTCATGTTGGCCACCCACTGGGCTATATCGCCACCGACATCGTCAGCCGCTATAAGCGCATGCAGGGCTACAACGTCCTCCACCCTATGGGCTACGATGCCTTCGGCCTGCCCGCCGAGCAATACGCCCTCATGACGGGCCAGCACCCAGCCATCACCACCCGCAACAACATCGCACGATACCGCGCCCAGCAGGCCCGACTAGGCATGGACTACGACTGGAATCGCATGGTATGCACCAGCGAACCAAGTTACTACCACTGGACGCAGTGGGCCTTCCTCCAGATGTTTGAAGCCTACTACGACACCCAGCTGCGCAAAGCCCGACCCATCGCTGCCCTAGAGGCCTATTTCGACCAGTACGGCGCCGCCAACGCCCCGGCCTACGGAAGCGCAAGCTTCCACTTCACGGCCAACGACTGGAAAAAAATGGATCCCCCAGCCCGCGATGCCGTCCTGGAGTGCTACCGCCTGGCATACAGGGCCGAGAAGTTGGTGAATTGGTGCCCAGAATTGGGCACTGTCCTGGCTAACGATGAGGTCAAAGAGGGGCTCTCGGTCCGTGGGGGCTACCCTGTGGAGCAGCGACAGATGACGCAGTGGTGTCTACGCGTGAGCGCCTACGCCGAGCGCTTGCTCGAAGGCTTGGACAGGCTCGAGTGGTCAGACTCCCTCAAGGAAATCCAGCGCAACTGGATCGGGCGCTCCCAGGGCGCCATGGTCGAGTTCCAGTGCCCGCAGGGAAGCGGTGAGCCGCTGTGGGTCTTCACCACGCGGCCCGACACCCTCTACGGGGTCACCTTCCTCGTCCTGGCCCCCGAGCATGCCCGCGTCAAAGACCTCACCGCGCCCGCCCAGCAGCCCGCCATCGAGCGCTACCTCGACGCGGTGGCCCACCGCAGTGAGCGCGACCGACTCAAGGAAGTCGACCAGGTACGCGGCGAGTTCACCGGCAGCTACGCCATCCACCCCCTCACCGGGGCCAAGATCCCCATCTGGGTGGGGGAATATGTGCTCATGGGCTATGGCAGCGGGGCCATCATGGCCGTGGCCGCCCACGATAGCAGAGACTTTGCCTTTGCCCGCCACTTCCACCTGCCCATAGTCCAGGTCGTCCAAGGCCCAGAGGCCCCCGAGGGCCCCGTGGACACCTGGGAGAACGCCTACGAGGCCAAAGATGGCCTGGCCGTCAATAGCCCCCTCTGGGACGGCCTGCCCACCAACGAGGCTATCGACAAGGCCTGCCAAGTGCTAGAGAAAAAGGGCATCGGCTATGCCAAGGTCTCCTACCGGATCCGCGATGCCATCTTTAGCCGACAGCGCTACTGGGGCGAACCCATACCCATTTACTACAAGGATGGAGTCCCCCAGCCCTTGCCTGCCAACCAGCTGCCGCTCGAGCTGCCCCCGGTGGACGACTACCGCCCCACGCCTGATGGACAGCCCCCGCTGGCCCGCGTCAAAAACTGGACCACCCCAGAGGGCTACCCACTAGAAACCATGACCATGCCCGGCTTTGCGGGCTCCTCGGCCTACTTCTTCCGCTACATGTCGCCACACTACGACCAAGGGTTGCTCGAGAAGGAAGCTGGCAACTATTGGCACGACGTTGACCTCTACGTTGGCGGCACCGAGCACGCCACCGGCCACCTGATCTATTCGCGCTTCTGGACCAAGTTCCTCTTCGACCTCGGCTATGTGCCCGTCGAGGAACCCTTCAAAAAGCTCGTCAACCAGGGCATGATCCAGGGGCGCTCGAGCTTCGTCTATCGGGTCAAGGGCACTCGCCGCTATGTGCCGGTCACGCAGCTCGACCGCTACGACACCACCCCCATCCACGTTGACATCCGCTACGTCCACAACGATATCCTCGACGTTGAGGCCCTGCGCGCCGCGCTCCCCGAGTACAAGGACGCCCAATTCGAACTCGAGAACGGTCAGTACCGCTGCGGCTGGGCTGTGGAGAAGATGAGCAAGTCCATGTTCAACGTGGTCAACCCCGACACCATCGTTGAGCAGTATGGCGCCGACACCCTGCGCCTCTACGAGATGTTCCTTGGCCCCCTGGAGATGTCCAAGCCCTGGGACACGCAGAGCATCGGCGGAGTGCATAAATTCCTGCGCAAGGTGTGGCGACTCTGCCTGGCGGCCCCCCTCGACGATGCCCCTGCCAGCCAAGAGGCCCTCGCCGCCATCAACCAGGCTATCGACGGGGTGAGCGCAGATATCGAGCGGCTGAGCTTCAATACCTGCGTCTCCAAAATGATGATCTGCGCCAATGAACTCCAGCGGGTGGGGTGCACCAACAAGACCGTGCTAGGGCAGCTGGTGCGCATCTTGTGCCCGTTCGCCCCGCACATGGCCGAGGAACTCTGGATGCGCATGGGCCACAGCTACTCCGTGGTGAACGCCCCATGGCCCAAGGCCGACCCCCACTACCTGCACCCCCAAGAGGTGGAGTACCCCATATCGTTCAACGGCAAGCGGCGCTTCAGCCTGCAGTTCCCCGCCCAGGCCTCGGTGGAGGCCATAGCGCTGGCCGTCAGGGAACACCAACAGGTCAAGGATTACCTCGCCGGGAAGCCCATCAAGAAGGTTATTGTTGTCAAAGGGAGAATCGTCAACATTGTCTGTTAAAAGCAGCGCTAAGGAGTTGCGTACGAAGATGGAAAAGCCACATTCAACCTCGGGGAGCACCGCCCCGAGCTTCTGGAAGAGCAAGACGTGGTCTACCACCAGGGACCTGCTGGTGATCACCGTGGGGCTGCTCGTCTACACCCTGGGATGGACCTGCTTTCTGATCCCCGAGGGGATTTCGGGCGGAGGTGCCTCGGGCATTGGCACGCTGGTTTACTTCGTCACGGGTATCCCCGTGGGGGTGACCTTCTTGGCGGTCAATGCAATTTTGATATTCATTGCAATTAAGACGGTCGGCGCCAGCTTCGGCTTCAAAACGATCTACGGCGTGGTGTTGGCCTCCATTATGCTGGCCATCGAGCAGCGCTTCATCACCGTGAGCATATTGCCCGACGATAAGCTGCTCTCGGCCATCATCGGCGGCGTGATGTCGGGCCTAGGGATCGCCATCGCCCTTAGCCGCGGCGGAAGCACGGGCGGCACGGATATCGTGGCTATCATTGTCACTAAGTACCGCAATGTCAGCCCCGGGCGGGTCGTCCTCTGTACAGATGTATTCATCATCACGGCGGGCTTTTTTGTACTCACCGACCTCTCGTGGCTAGACCGCCTACGTACGGTCATGTATGGTTACATCCTCATGGTTGCCACGGCATACGTCATCGATGTCTATCTCTCGGGCCTCAAGCAGTCGCTACAGGTCTTCATCTTTACCAGGCACTATGAGCCCATTGCCGACCGGATCA
This sequence comes from uncultured Bacteroidia bacterium, assembly GCA_947252645.1. Lineage (GTDB taxonomy): Bacteria > Bacteroidota > Bacteroidia > Bacteroidales > CAJPTX01 > Bacteroides_D. The sequence continues at coordinate 11,948 of CAMXWF010000016.1, read as the reverse complement.
CCCAGGAACTCGGGCGAGGGGTCACCTTGGTGCACGGCACCGGATGGTTTAGCAAGCAGGAAGGTGCCTTCCTCCTAGTCCTCTTGCGTAAAACCCAGGTCTCAGCACTCAGCCGGATCGTCAAGCAAGAAGACCCTGAGGCCTTCATGTCGATGGCCAACGTGCAGGGGGTCTATGGCCGGGGCTTCGACGTCATCCGCCCCTAATTCGGCAACGCGCCCTCGGGCCTCCTGGCGATCGCCCGGGAGCCTGGGCGCCTCGCATTGTGGCCGTTGAGCAGGGGAGCCGCACGGCTTGCGGCGATGCCGCACTACACCAGGTGGAAGCCTATATCCACCGACACCGCCTGTTGCCCGCTACCGCACGCATCCTGGTGGCCGTAAGCGGCGGCGTGGACTCCGTGGTGCTGCTGGAAATGCTGCGCCGAATGGGGCATTGGCCTTTGGCCATAGCCCACTGCAACTTCCACCTCCGGGGCCCTGCCTCCGATCGGGATGCGGCCTTTGTCCAGCAGCTGGCCCACGCGGATCGTCTGCCGCTCTTCCTCCAGGAATGGGACACCAGGCACTACTGCCACGAACACGGCCTCTCGCTGGAGGAGGGCGCCCGGGCACTCCGCTATGCGTGGTTTGAGCAGCTATTGGACGCACACGGCTTTACCCACCTGGCCGTGGCGCACCAGGCCACCGACCAAGCCGAGACCATGCTCTTGAACCTGGCCCGCGGCGCGGGCCCCTTGGGCATGCGCGGCATGCCGAGAGCGCGCGGGCGTATGGTGCGCCCCCTGCTATGCCTGACACGCCACGATGTGGAGGCTTGGGCCAGGGCCCAGGGGCTGCACTGGGTGGAAGATGCCACAAACGGCGACGTAGCCATCCGCCGAAACCTCGTGCGCCACCAGGTGTTGCCCCCACTTCAGCAGATCAATCCGCAGGCCGTGAAGCATATGGCGCTGGCCAGCGAACACCTCATGGACCTGCTCGACATTGTTGACCACATGGCCAGGGCGCAGTTCGGCCAGTGGGATAGGCCGCTGCTCGGCACCGAGGGCCCATGGCCCTACACCGTGGCCGATGACCGTTTGCCCCTCTACCGCGTGTGGCTGCGCCAACGTCTTGCTAGTCTTGGCTTTCCCGCTTCCGTGGGCGCAGCCCTTATCCACGGCATGGAGCACCCCCGGGTGGGGCGGCGGGTAGAGGGGCCCCGCGCTACGGCTTGCTTCACCCAGGAAGGGCTCTCCCTAGTGCCCCCCGAGGTCCCAAGGCCTGACCAGGTCCCCCTCCCCGTGCCGGGGTGCGCGGAGGCGCACGGCCTGCGCTTCACCGCCCACACAGAGGCTTGCCCACCGTTTGCCGATGCAGTGGCCCTCAAGCGCTGGGCGAGTAGGGGGCGCTGGTGCGTACTCCTCGATGCCGATAGCTGTCAGGAGCCGCTGGCAATCCGCCGTTGGCACGCGGGCGATCGGTTGCGCCCCCTGGGCATGCATGGCCTCAAGCTGGTGAGCGATATCTTGACCGATGGGAAGCTCCGCGCCGATAGGCGCACGGGGTGGCCTGTAGTGGTCTGCGGCGCGCTGCCCGTTTGGGTGGTGGGCTATCGCCAGGAGGCCGACCACGCCCTACGGCTCGACTCCACGATGGCCGTCGCCATCCAATGCGCGCCGATAAACGAATAGTTCTGCCCCGCCTACGGCGTGGGGCAGATAGTTTAGTCCCACTACGGATTGGCAAGCCCTCTGCGCCCCTTGCCCCCAAAAAAGATGGCCCTATTCCTCTGACATACAATCCAATGCACCGAGAATTACAATCTAGAATCATATTGCATAACCTTTTTGCCCGAAAGAGGTCTTGCGCAATTGGGCGAAAAGTATAACTTTGCTACAGGTAAAGAGGGGATATCCCCAAGGTGAAGGGAACAGGCACGGCATGCAGGTAGTACGGGCAGAGATAGTGGCGAGGGAAAAGGCCGAGTTGGGCTTGCACGATCTCGCGAAGGCCACCATACGCGAGCTTGCGCAGCTTGCGCAGCGGGTAGAGCGGGCTAGCGGGGTATCCCTCGTGCATATGGAGATGGGAGTCCCTGGCCTAGTGCCAAGCCGCATCGGCGTGGAGGCCGAGCAGAAGGCCCTGGCCGAGGGCTGTGCGCAGGCCTACCCGCCGGTGGGCGGCTATCCCGAGCTCAAGGAGGCCGTGCGCCAATTCGTCAAAAACTTCATCGGCGTGGAGGTGGACGCCCAGGCCTGCTTCCCCACCGCGGGCTCCATGCAGGGGGCCTTTGCGGCATTCATGGTACTCAATCGCTGCCAGAAAGACCGCCAACGCGTGCTATTTATCGACCCTGGATTCCCTGTCCAGAAGTCACAGGTCAAAATGCTGGGCTTCGACTACGACACCTTCGACTTCTACGATTACCGCGGGGCATCCCTCGCGCAGCCCATCCGGGCCGTGCTCGAAAAGGGCCACACCAGCTGCATGGTCTATTCCAACCCCAACAACCCCTCGTGGTCCTGCTTCACGGAGGAGGAGTTGGCCATCATAGGCGGACTCTCCCGGGAGTTCGATGTGCCCGTGCTGGAAGACTTGGCCTACCTGGGGATGGATTTCCGAGAGGACATGTCGCACCCAGGGCAGCCGCCCTACCAGCCCACCGTGGCCCGCTACTGCGATAGCTGGTGCCTATTGCTCTCCGGGTCGAAGATCTTTAGCTACGCCGGGCAACGCATCGGGGCCCTGGCCGTGGGCCCCGCGCTCTTCGAGCGGCGCTACGACAATCTCGGCAACTATTTCCCCAACGTCCAGCTGGGCAAGGCCCTGCTCTACGGGGCGCTCTACGGCCTCTCATCGGGCGTGGCCAGCTCCGTGCAGCATGGCTTCACCGCCCTGCTCCAGGCGGCCAATGCGGGCACCTACAACTTTGTGGCCGACCTGCGGGCCTACGGCGACAGGGCCAAAAGGCTCAAGGAGATATTCCTCGGCAACGGCTTTCAGCTCGTCTATTCGCACGACGGGGCGCGCCCCCTGGCCGATGGCTTTTACTTCACGCTGTGCTACCCCGGCCTGGCCGGCGGGGTGCTCCTAGAGGAGCTGCTCTGCTACGGGGTGAGCGCCATCGCGCTGGAGTCGATGGGAAGCCAACAAGGCAGCGGCCTGCGGACCTGCGTGTCGCACGTGCACCCCGCGCAATACGACGAGTTGGCCCGCCGAATGAAGGCTTTTCATGCCGATCACCCCACAACGGCAAGCAATAGACAATAAGTCTCTAACAACTACTGCTATGGCAAAAGTAATTGGGACCGTAGAGGTAAACAGGGAGCGCTGTAAGGGCTGCAACCTGTGCGTGGTGGCCTGTCCACAGAAGGTGCTAAAGCTAGCGGAGGAGGTGAATGGCCGAGGCTATCACTACTCCGAGATGGTGCACCCCGACGATTGCATAGGATGTAAGAACTGCGCAACCGTCTGCCCAGACAGCGTCATCGAGGTCTGGCGAATGAAGGTGGCATAAAGAAGAGAGGAGCGGGGTATGGGTGAGTATGTGTTGTTGAAAGGCAACGAGGCGATAGCAGAGGCGGCTATCCGTTGCGGCTGCGATGGCTATTTCGGCTATCCGATCACGCCTCAGAGTGAGATCCTCGAGACCCTAGCCCTCCGTAAGCCCTGGGAGACCACTGGCATGGTGGTGCTGCAGGCGGAGAGCGAGGTGGCCTCGATCAACATGGTCTACGGGGGGGCAGGTTGCGGCAAAAAGGTCATGACCTCCTCCAGTAGCCCCGGCGTGAGCCTAATGCAGGAAGGCATCACCTACATTGCGGGCGCCGAGCTGCCCTGCCTGCTGATCAACGTCATGCGGGGCGGCCCCGGGCTGGGCACCATCCAGCCCTCCCAGAGCGACTACTTCCAGACTACCAAGGGCGGCGGGCACGGCGACTACCGCCTGATCGTCCTGGCGCCGGCCTCTGTCCAGGAGATGCATGACTTCGTGCCGTTGGCCTTCGAGCTGGCCTTCAAGTACCGCAACCCGGCCATGATCCTCTCCGACGGGGTCATCGGCCAGATGATGGAAAAGGTCAAGCTCATGGACTACACGCCACGCCTGACCGACCAGGAACTCGAGGCGCGCTACGGCGACTGGATTACCTGCGGCAAGACCCCAAACCGCCAGCGTCACGTCATCACCAGCCTCGAGCTCGACTCCGGGCGGCAGGAAGAGTTCAACAAAAAGCTCCAGGCCAAGTACAAGGCCATGACGGATAACGAGGTGCGCTGCGAAGAGGTCCAAACCGACGATGCCGACTACATCCTGGTGGCCTATGGCTCGTGCAGCCGGATCTGCCAAAAAACCGTGGAGCTGGCGCGACAGAAGGGCATTAAGCTAGGGCTGCTGCGCCCCATCACCCTGTTCCCCTATCCCACCAAAAACATCCAGGCCTTGCTTGCGCACACCAAGGGCTTCATGGCGGTAGAGATGAGCGCGGGCCAAATGGTCGAAGATGTCAGGCTGGCCGTCAATGGGGCGGTGCCCGTGGGGTTCTTCGGACGCATGGGGGGCATGATCCCGAGCCCCGATGAGGTACTCGATGCCCTGGAGAAATTCATCGCTAAGATTTAAGAGGATACACTACTATGCCAACCACAGAGAAGATTTCTGCGGCTGATATCAAGCTCCGCGGAGAAAAAGTATACAGTCGCTCAAAGGTTCTGACCGACAACATCATGCACTACTGCCCGGGCTGCACGCACGGGGTGGTGCATAAGCTACTGGCCGAGGAGATAGAGGCCATGGGCATCCAGCAGGATGTCATCGCCATCAGCCCCGTGGGCTGCGCGGTTCTGGCCTACAACTACCTCGACATCGACTGGCAGGAGGCCGCCCACGGCCGGGCGCCTGCCCTGGCCACAGCCGTCAGTAGGCTGCGCCGAGACAAAATCGTCTTCACCTACCAGGGCGATGGCGACTTGGCCTCCATCGGGGCCGCCGAGATCATCCATGCCTGCAACCGGGGCGAGGACATGTTGGTCGTCTTCATCAACAACGCAATCTACGGCATGACGGGCGGCCAGATGGCCCCCACCACCCTCGACGGCATGAAGACCGCCACCTGTCCCTATGGCCGCGACCCCGAGGTCATGGGTGAGCCCCTGGTCATCACGGAGCTCATCGCGCAGCTGCCGGGCACCTGCTTTGTCACCCGTGAGTCCGCCCACACCCCGGCGGCCATCAACAAGCTGCGCCGCGCCATTCGTAAGGGCTTTGAGAACACCAAGGCCAAAAAGGGCACCTCGTTTATCGAGGTGGTCTCCACGTGCAACTCCGGCTGGAAGATGACCCCGGAGAAGGCCAACGAGTGGATGGTGCAGAACATGTTTGCGCTCTATAAGCCCGGTGTGCTCAAGGACGAGTAGCCCCTGCAGACCCAAAATGAGGAAGGAAACAAGCAATGACTGAAGAGATCATCATAGCGGGCTTTGGCGGCCAGGGCGTGCTCTCCATGGGGAAGATATTGGCCTACTCGGGCATTATGCAGGGCAAGGAGGTCAGCTGGATGCCCTCCTACGGGCCCGAGATGCGTGGAGGAACGGCCAATGTCACGGTCATCCTGAGCGATAGCCGCATCAGCTCCCCCATCGTCCACCAATACGACACGGTGATTGCCCTCAACCAGCAGTCGCTCGATAAGTTCGAGCCCCGCGTCAAGCCCGGGGGACTCCTGCTCTACGACCCGAACGGGATAACGCACGAGCCTACCCGAAAAGACATCAAAATCTACAAGGTGGATGCCACCGAGGAGGCCGTGCGCATGAAGAACTCCAAAACGTTCAACATGCTCGTCCTGGGCGGGTTCCTCAAGGTCAAACCGGTGATCTCCATGGACAGCATGGAGAAAGGCCTACAGCACTCCCTGCCGGAGCGCCATCATAAGCTTATCCCGCTCAATCTGCAGGCCGTCCAGCGTGGCATGGAGATTGTCGAGTCCTGCTAGCCCGATGGGCATAGCTCTATCCCTGAGCCCCGGCGGCGAAAGCCCCCGGGGCTCTTTGTCTTTCGCTGGCGCCGCCCAGCAGCATCTCCGGGCCTTGCTACCCCCCGCGCCCATCTATTGCCCTGCGCAGTTCGAACGCAGGGGGGAATTCCGCGGTGTGCGGCAGCATCAGCAGGCCACAATGCGGGCATCGGTTGGGGCGCAGCGTCCCATTGAAGGCGGGCAGAAGATCAACCCTCGGAAACTCTCCCCGGAGGCAGCCCATCTAGCCTACAGGGCCGTGTGCATTAGCTTACCAGGTGTCGCGTGCTGGGAGGCCTTCACGGGTGCTACTAGGTTCTCTTCCCCTTTCGTCGCCGGGACGGTTTTTTGGCATTTTGCCCCTATACCAACGCCGTACTAACGCCGCATCAACTCCGCTCTTTTTCGATATTTTAGCGAAGCTCTAGCGAACATGGTGCGGAGATGCCCCAGCGGATAGGCCCATAGGCCACCCCAGGCGTGGGGGCGCAGAGCTGTTGGGGCGGAGAGGCTACAGTACCCGAGACGCAAGGCCCCGTTGCTCGCATGGGGGCATTGTGAAGTCTAGTGCTTCTAGGCCACAGGATTTCGTGGTGTTCCAGGGTGCATGCGCCATATGGGGCTTCTTGTGTTCCAGGCAGCGCACGTTGGGCTAGCGCGCTCCCGAGCCAGGGACTTGCGGATTCTGCGTAGTGGTTCATTACCCGTTCATTGACCCAACGCCGCCTAGTCGGCCATACTCTGCGCTGTAATACGTGCCAGGTGGGGACGATGTTGCCGTGCCACCCTCCCGCATCGTTACTATTTGATGAAACTACCACGTAGTTCAGCGGGCATTGGTACAGAGAAATTCGGTGTAATGTTTTGTCTTCCTAAAGAGATAGCAGCGGTTGTCTGGCCTAGTAGGAAGAAACACTGAGGGCGGGTCGGAGGGGTGATATTTGGTAGATTGCCTCAAAGACAGTATTTTTGCTAAGTAAGTACGGGGGTACGTAGAGCGACTCCTGTGGATGCGAAACCGAGCAACTTAACTACAAGAACAGGATATGAAGAGGTTACTAGTATTCTTTATGACGGTGGCGATGCTGTTTGCGGCAGCAACGCTCGTGAAGGCGCAGGAAGGTGCGACGAATGCAGCGCCCGAGGCCAATGCGCAGACCGAGGAGGTGGCAGCGCCCGATAGCGCGGCGGCAAAGCCTGCAGCACCCGTAGTGGATCAGAACAACCCGATGGCGGGCATCCAGCAGGACATCCCGCTGCATGAGCAGATCAAGATTAAGTTCATCGAGGGCGGTCCGCTCTTCATGGGCGTTATCCTGGTGCTTTTGGTGCTGGGCTTGGCTCTTGTGATAGAGCGCATCATCTACCTGAACCTGGCGACGACCAACACCGATAAGCTGCTCCGTCGTATCGAGGGGGCACTCGATGGGGAGAGTGGCGTAGAGGGAGCCAAGGATATTTGCCGTAAGACCCGTGGGCCGCTGGCGAGCATCTTCTACCAGGGCTTGAGCCGTATTGACGATGGCCCTGAGGTGGTGGAGAAGTCCATTACCTCCTATGGCTCGGTGCAGTTGCAGCAGCTCGAGAGTGGGCTGACGTGGATCAGCCTGTTTATTGCCCTGGCGCCTATGTTCGGGTTTATGGGTACGGTTATTGGTATGATCGGGGCCTTTGATGCCATCGAGATCGCCGGGGACATTGCGCCTTCGTTGGTTGCTGGGGGTATCAAGATCGCCCTTATTACCACGGTGTTTGGCCTTATCGTGGCGGCCACGCTGCAGGTGTTCTACAACTATATCCTCAACAAGATCGATGGCATCACCATGTCGATGGAGGATGCGACCATATCGCTTATCGACATGCTCGTGCGCCGCCAGCGCAGCCGCTAACGCAGGAGGGAGGTATCCATGTCAGATAAGCTGTTACACAAAGTACTGGTCATCGGGAAGTGGGTTCTGCTTGCGGTCTCCGTGGTGTTCTTCGCGGTGTTCGCAGTGCAGATCCTGAGCGCCGAGGGCCGTGAGGCCGAACTGGCGGCCTGTGCACCCGTCCTCAATTGGACCTACGTGCTGCTGGCCATCGCCGTTGTGACCGCACTGCTGTTCCCGCTGTTCTTCCTATTCCGCTATCCGAAAAAGGCCATCAAGCTAGGGGGCTCGTTGGTGATCTTGGCGATCATCTTCGCCATCAGCTATGCCCTGGCGGATAGCACCCCGATTGTGACGGCCACCTCGGGTACGAATATGGACTTTTCCGACCCCAAGGTGCTGAGCTTCACCGATATGGGGCTCATCGCCACGTACATCCTGTTGGGCATCGCAATTGTGCTTTTGGCCGCAACGGGCATTCGCGCTACCATCAGGGGGTCGAGGTAACATGGCCCACGCCCTTGGCTCTAGGCACCGCTTCGGTGCCCGAGCCGAGGAATGGGCGCTAACCACAGAGAGGGAGCAAGACTTATGAGTAAAAGAAGCGTAGGCGAGATCAATGCGAGCTCAATGGCCGACATAGCCTTTCTGCTGTTGATCTTCTTTCTCGTGACTACAACGATGAACGTCGATACAGGCCTTCCGCGCATGTTGCCCCCGATGCCTCAGGATGAGAAGCATGAGACCACCGAGGATGTCAACAAGCGGAATGTGTTCTTGGTTCGTATCAATCAGAGCGATAGGCTCTTGGTGGCAGGTGAGCCCTTGGATATCAGCCAGCTGCGGGAGAAAACCAAGCTCTTCTTGGCCAACCCCGATAACGATCCGACCCTGCCGCAGAAGAAGGTGAAGAACATCCCTGGCCTGGGCGATTACCCAGTATCAGAGGGTGTGATATCGCTACAGAATTCCCGCTCCACCTCCTACGCCATGTACATCAAGGTGCAGGATGAGCTGGTGGCGGCGTACAACGAGCTGCGTGATGAGCTGGCCCGGGCTAGGTTCGGCAAGGTGTTCGACCGATTGACCGAGGAGCAGCAGTCGGCCATCCAGACGGCCATCCCGCAGCGGATCTCAGAGGCCGAGCCCGTGGGGCCAGCCGTCAAATAGGAGGGGACAGACACATGGCAAAGTTCTCAAGAAAAGGTAAGCACACAATGCAGGCGATCTCCACCGCCTCATTGCCCGATATCGTCTTCATGTTGCTATTCTTCTTCATGGTCAGCACCTCGATGCGTGAGGTGGAGCTGCGCGTACGCGTCAACCTCCCCGAGGCCTCCCAGGTGCAGAAGCTGGAGAAGAAATCGCTGGTCTCCTACATCTACATCGGCACGCCTACCCAGCAGTTCCAACGCCTCTTCGGCAATGAGTCGCGTATTCAGCTCAACGATGCCTTCCGCACGCTGGACGATATTCGCGACTTCATTACCTCCGAGCGCGATGCTATCGGCGAGGCCCAGGCCAATCAGCTCACCACCTCGCTCAAGGTCGATAAGGACACCCGCATGGGGATTGTCTCCGATGTCAAGCAGGAGCTACGCAAGGCCTCGGCCTTGAAGATCGTTTACGCAGCCCATAGGGGCGCGTAGAGGCTGGTCGTTATCTCTTCCACGGAGGCCGAGCAAGTGCTTGCCCGGCCTCCGTTTTTTCTGATTAATTTTGTACCTTTGCTATAGGGGCGGGTGCATTCGTGGGCCCCTGGCGGTTAGGTCTAAACATCTCGATGTTGGTATGTGGCACTCGGAGAACACTATGTCAGTTCTATCTAAAGCCTGGGTTCTTTCGCTATTGCTACTGCTGGTTGGCAGCCTGACTGGCGTGCAGCTGCATGGTCAGGGCGTATTGCAAGAGCAGCTTCAGGGCAGTTACTCTGGCCAGTGGACTTTTGAGGGTCTGGATGGGGGCCCTATGGGCTTTCCCCAGTATCGTAAAAAGGTTGTTCTAGTGCTGCCGCAGTATGCTGAGGTGTTGGCTTTGCCAGGGGATACGCTGGCTCTGACTTTCGACTCGCTCGCAGTGCGCTACTGCCTGAAGCACTTCTACACGCACTATGCTGCCCAAACGCGTTCAACCAGCCTGTTTTACGAGTTTGCCGGCGATACGCTGGGCAGCCATGAGCTGGAGCTCCTAACGGCCGATGAACGTCTGAAGCTTACCTTTAGGTTGCAGCAACCGCTCCCCAGTTGGCCCTATACCGGCTCGAAGGGGGCCGGGGAGGCCTCGGCTCTGGGCGAATTGCATGAGGAGAGGCTTTCCTTCAGGTTTTTAGCTACTTACGCCGGCACATTCGATGCGCAGCCCATGGAGGGGCGATGTGCACTGCTTCTCACGCTTATCCGTACGCAGAGTCCGCGTTCACAGCGCGATGCGCAGCGTGACAGCCTCAGCCAGCGCCCGCGCAGCGGCGCTAGTGCGCACTGGGGTAGGAGCGAGAAGCCGCTTGGCGACAAAGGGCAGGGACGGTTGGATTAGATACGTGGTAATTAATTTCTACGGCTATGCGAGGTTATGCAATGAAGAAGATTGGGCAGGCTGGGTGGATTGAGAAGCCTGTGCCCGAGTGTGGGCCGCTGGATGCCATATGCAGGCCATTGGCTGTAGCAATCTGCACGAGCGATGTCCATACGCTCTGGGAGGGGGCCATAGGGGATAGGCATGACATGATCCTGGGGCATGAGTGTAGTGCCGAGGTGGTGAAAGTGGGTGCCTTGGTGAAAGATTTCAAGCCGGGCGACCGGGTGATAGTGCCCGCCATTACCCCCGACTGGAATTCTGAGGAGGCTCAGGATGGCTATTCCATGCACAGCGGGGGCATGCTGGCAGGCTGGAAATTCTCCAACTTCAAGGATGGGGTGTTTGCTGAGTTTTTCCACGTGAACGATGCCGATGGCAATTTGGCGCACCTCCCGGAGTCGATGGACGTGGTGGAGGCCACGATGATGAGCGATATGGTGCCTACTGGGTTCCACGCGGTGGAGCTGGCCGATGTGCAGTTTGGCGATGATGTGCTGGTCATCGGCATAGGGCCTGTGGGGCTGATGAGTGTGGCCGGTGCTACGCTGCGCGGCGCGGCGCGCCTGGTGGCTGTGGGTACGCGCCCCGTATGCGTGAAGGCGGCCAAGGGCTATGGCGCTACGGATATCATTAGCTACAAGGCGGGCCCTATCCACGAACAGGTGCTCGAGATGACCCATGGGCGCGGCGTTGATTGCGTGTGCATAGCGGGTGGCACGGTGGATACCTTCGACACGGCTGTCCGCTGCCTCAAGCCTGGGGGGAGGATCGGGAGCGTAAACTACTTGGGTAGCGGTGACTATATCAAGATTCCGCGTGTAGAGTGGGGCGTGGGCATGGGACACAAGCACATTGTGGGCGGTCTGATGCCGGGTGGTCGGCTGCGCATGGAGAAGCTCAGCAAGCTGGTGACCTACGGGCGTCTGGATCTCAAGCCGCTCTGCACGCATGTGTTCGAGGGCTGGGGTGAGATGGAAAAGGCCCTCAACCTCATGCGCGAGAAGCCAGCCGACCTCATTAAGCCTATCGTGCGGGTTGACAAGTAGCCGCTCCCCCTGGTGGTGGGCGCCCGCCTGCCGTGGGGGCAGCAGGGCACTCAACGCCTGCCCTGGGGGTTGCGCACCGCGTGTCCTGGCGCAGAAGCAGGTCGCCTAGCTGTCTGGGCGGCCAGTGCTCCCGGGGTCGTAACGTGGTTGTTGTGCCTATCGTGCGGGTTGACAAGTAGCCGCTCCTCCTGGTGGGCAGGACTCCCGTCTAGCGTGGTGGGTGTACCTCAGGTCCTTGTGCAGAAGTAGGTTGCCTAGCTGCCCGCGGGGGCAGCCAGGACTCCCGGGGTTGCAACGTGGTTGTTGTGCCTATCGTGCGGGTTGACAAGTGGCCGCTCCCCCTGGTGGGCAGGGTGCCCGACTAGCGTGGGGGAAGCAGGGTGCCCGCCTGCCGTGGTGGGTGTACCGCGTGTCCTTGTGCAGAAGTAAGTCGCCTAGCTGTCCGCGGGGGCGGCCAGGGTT
>CAMXWF010000015.1 GCA_947252645.1 uncultured Bacteroidia bacterium | reverse complement strand
GGTTAGAGCACCTGACTCATAATCAGGGAGTCCTTGGTTCAAGCCCGAGTAGGCCCACGGGAGGGGGGGGGCAGGACGTGGTTTTGCTCCCCCTTTTTGTGCCGTTGCGTGTAGAGTGTGTACGCTTGTGGAGAGGGGATTTGCCGCATGGCTGTTGTGTAGTCGCCCTGCGAGCCAGCTGCGCAAGGGTTTGGTGTTTCGGATGGGTTTTGGGCGTCTTGCGCGGTGTTGGGGCCGTGTGGGTAAAAAGGGGTGAGCGATGAAGAGCTACGAGGACTTTTTCGAGCAGATGCGTGGGGTGATGGCTGAGGAGTACGAGGTGTCGCCAGAGAAGATCACGAGCGAGGCGCAGCTTGTAGCCACGTTGGATTTGGATAGCTTGGACATGGTGGATGTGGTGGCGCTGGTCGACAACAAACTGGGCATCGTCCTGCGGGCGGAGGATTTCCAGGGGGTGCAGACGTTTGGGGATTTCTTCCACATGCTCTATGGTAAGCTTGAGCAGCAGGAGGCCTCGCGCCACCGCTAGGTGGTCAGGGCGGAGTTTAGGGGGTCGGTGGGGGCATCGTTTTTTTTACTATGGTCTCCGTCTGTTTGGACTGGGGTTCGTATACCTATTTCTCTACCTGGTTGTGCCGTATTTTGTGCTGTTTGCTTCGGGGCCGCGGAGGGCATCGTATGACTATGCCCGTAGGCGCCTTGGTCTATCTCGGGGTCGCGCGAGATGCTTTGTGTTTGGCCATTTTCGGGAGTTTGGGGTTGCCATGCTTGACCGGTGGGCGCTGCGTACGCGGTATGCGGGTCGGTTTTCGTTTGAGTATGCCGGGGATTATTCGGCCGTGCAGGAGCATTTGTCCACGGGGCGGGGGATGGTGATGGTAGGGGCGCACTTTGGTAATCCGGAGGTTGGGTTCACGCAGCTTGGTGACGGCACGGCCCGTCAGGTTTACGTGACGCGCTACGAGGGGGATAGGCCCACGATGCAGCGTGAGCTGGCGCGTTCGCGCGTAGTAGGGGCGCAGCAGCAGCTTTCCTTGGGGGCCGAGAGCTACGCCTCGATGCTTCGGGCGCATGAGTTGCTGGCGCAAGGGGCCATAGTGTGCATACAGGGCGACCGCTATCTGCCGGGCACCACCACGGGGCGGACGTCTTTCCTTGGGGCGTCGGCATCGTTCCCCACGGGGGTTTTCCGCTTGGCGGCCTTGGAGCACTTGCCATTGACTGCTTACTACGCGGTGCGCACCAGGGCACTTCACTACCGCTTTGAGTTTCACTTTTTGCCCTACCCATCGGGGCTGCCTATGGGCCAAGTGTCCCAGCGGTATATGGAGAGCTATGCGCGCTGGCTAGAGCGTGGGGTGCGGGCGTATCCGCGGCAATGGTTCAACTACTACGATTTTTGGGGTAGCGATGGGGCAGAGGGATAGCGAGCCGTTTGAGGGCTTGGGGTACTACGGTCGGGATCACCATACGGCGCTGGAGGCCCAACGGGCGGCCGCGGCAATAGTGTATGGGCCAGTGGTGTTTCAGACGAGCCGTCTGCTGGTCAAGCGGGGTGTGCTGGAAGCCCTAGCCGGGCAACCCGCCGGGCTTACCACCGAGGCCTTGGAGGCCTCGACGCACCTTTCGGGCTATGCTTTGCGGCTGCTGCTGGAGTCGGGGCTTACGGCGGGCGTGGTGCTTTTCCGGGATGGTAGGTGGCTGCTGGGTAAAATCGGGTGGTTTTTGCTCCGTAGTCCGCAGCTGCAGGTGGACATGGATTTTATGCAGGATGTGTGCTATAGGGGGCTTCATGAGCTAGAGGCGTCCTGCGAGACGGGTCGCCCGGAGGGCTTGTCGACGTTGGGGCCTTGGGCAACCATCTACGAGGGGCTATCGAGTCTGCCTGAGCCCGCCAGGCGTAGCTGGTTTGCCTTTGACCACTTCTATTCTGATGTTACCTACCAGGAGGTGTTGCCGTTGCTGTTTGCGCAGCCCTTGCGGCACATCTTGGACGTGGGGGGCAATACGGGGTTGTTTGCGCGGCAGTGCGTGGAGTACGATGCGCAGGTGGAGGTGACGGTGTTTGATTTGCCCCCGCAGCTGGAGATGCTGCGGGAGTCGAGTAGGGGGCATCCGTCGGTGGGGCGGATTCACCTGGTGGGCGGCGATGTGCTGGCGGGCGCGGGTACGTTGCGCCCCGCGGAGGTGCTTTCAGCCGCCGAGCAGGCCTTGCCCCCCGTGGAGCTGGTGTGGATGAGCCAATTCTTGGATTGTTTTTCGCCTGCGGATGTGCTGCGTATCCTGCAGCGGGCTCAGGCAACGCTTGGGCCAACGGGTAGGGTTGCCATCCTGGAGCCGCTCTGGGATCGTCAGCGCTTTGAGACGAGTGCGTTTAGCCTGACGCAGATCTCGCCGTATTTTGCAGCGTTGGCCAATGGATGTAGCAAGTTTTTCGGCCTTGCGGAGCTCCAGGGGCTCGTGGAGCAGGCGGGGCTGAGGGTGCGTGCGCAGCATGATGGCTTGGGGATGGGGCATACGCTGCTGCTATGCGAGAGGAGCTAGGGTCATGTCGGGGAGTCAGCGGAGTCGAACGGATATTAACCTTACCTTGCCGCTCTATGGGGCGGGGGTGGTGGCGGTGATGCCGCACGACTACCCGATGATCTTGGTGGATGCTTTGTATGGTGAGCATGCGGGGTGGTGGAGGTTTGGATTGGAGGTGACTGCGCAGACCTATTTTGTGCTTCGGGGGTGCTTGAGTCGCGAGGGGGTGATAGAGCATGTGGCGCAGTGCGCGGCGGCGCGCGCGGGCTATTTGACCTTGCTGAATAGGCAGCCCGTACGGCCGGGGTTCTTGGTGTCGTTGGACAAAGTGCAGCTGCCCACGGTGCCCCGTGTGGGGGTGAGCCTGGAGACGCAACTGCGCATAGTGCTGGATTTTGAGGGGTACCAGGTGGCCGAGGCGGTAACGCGGGCTGCGGGGGACACGGTGTTTGCAGGACGCATGAAACTTTACGCTAGACCGTTATGAAGCTAAAATGTCCGGGGACAGCTACTTCGCTTACCCATCGTGAGCCGGTGCGGGTGCGCTTTAGCGATGTGGATCAGCTGGGCATCGTGTGGCATGGCCGGTATTTGGATTACCTTGCGGATGCCCGCGAGGGTTTTGGGAAGCGGTATGGGCTTGGGGTGGAGTTTTTTGCGGAGCATGGGTTGGCGTTGCCCGTGGTGGGCTTGGAGATCAACTATCTGCATGCGCTCCACTATCACGAGGAGGCGTATGTTGAGGTGACCTATCGATTGGCGTCGAGTGCCAAGCATATCTATTCCTACGAGCTTGTGCTGGCCAAGAGTAGCCGGGTGGCCCTGCGGGCCTATACGGTACAGGTGTTCTACGATATGGGGTCACGGGGGCTATTGCTCACCGAGCCGGAATGCATACGGGCGTGGCGAAGGCAGAGGGGCGTGTAGCCTATTTGACGGCTGGTGCGCTTTACTGCGCGCTGGGACACGGGGTGGAGGCCTGCGCGTCGGCTTTGCTGACGAGCCAGGTGTCGATGGGACAATCTGAGTTTACGCTCCAGTCGGGGCGTAGGACTCCAGTTGGGCGGATTACGGAGGAGGTTTTTTCGATGCTTCCTGCGGCAGCGCACGGGGTGGCTAGTAGGCTCGACCAGCTTTTGCTGGGCGCCTGCTTAGAGACGCTCGGCCAGCTGCCTAGCCAGTTGCTGCCGGCGCGTACACAGCTCATCTATGCTTCCTCGAAGGGGAACATTGCCTACTTGACTACTGGGGCAGTGGATTACGGACAGACGGGGCTTGTGGAGCAGGCGCAGCGTATCAACGAGGCCTTGGGCTTGCGCCGCGAGCCCTTGGTGGTTTCGCAGGCGTGCGTGTCGAGCTTGGCCGCGGTGGTGTTGGCCCAGCGGTTGGTGCGTGGGGGCGAGGTGGATAACGTTTTGGTCTGCACGGGCGATGAGCTAACGCCCTTCGTGGTGGAGGGCTTTGCGGCGCTTAGGGCGCTGTCGTATGCGCCGGCTCGGCCTTTCGACAGCGCACGCAGTGGGCTGAATTTGGGCGAGTCCGCGGCGTCAGTGCTGGTGACGAGCGATGCGGCGTTAGTGCGCGAGGAGCAGCCCATGGAAATTTGCGGGGGAGGCTTTAGCGACGATGCGTACCATCTGTCTGCGCCCTCTGCGGACGGGATGCCCCTGCATGAGGCCATAGAGGAAGCCCTGCGCGAGGCGGGCGTGGGGGGCGCGGAGGTGGGTTTGGTTTCTCCGCATGGCACGGCCACGCGCTACAACGATGAGATGGAGAGCCAGGCCTTGGCCCTCAGTGGCCTCAGCCAAACGCCGGCAGTGGCTCTTAAGGGCGCGCTGGGGCATACGTTGGGCGCGAGTGGATTGAGCGAGCTGCTGCTCGACAGTGAATTTCTCAGGCGGCAGCAGGTGTGTGGTACGCCCGGTTTTTCAGCCTGCGGCACGGGTCATTCTGTGGCGGTTTCTAGGGTTCCGCACCCTCTTCGGGATGCGCGCTATTTGCTCAAGACAGCTTCAGGCTTTGGTGGTTGCAATGTGGCGTTGGTCTGTGGCCTAGCTACGCGCGGGGCGCATCGGGCATCGGATGTAGTTGGAGGCCAGCCCTTTCGCTGTAGCCTTGTGCGGGAGGTGGAGTTGGAGTCGGGGCGTTTGCTAGTGGATGGGCGGGTGGTGCTAGATGGAGGGGAGCGCGGGTTTGGTCAATTCATTCGCGAGGCCTACGGCCGCTACGAGGAGGTGGACAACAAGTTTGCCCGTTTGGACGGGCAGAGTCAGCTGGCCGCGGTGGGCATGCGCTACTTGCTGGATGGGGTGGCGCGTGCCGCGATGCGCCATAGCCCGGTGCTTTTTGCTAACCACAATGGCTGCATGGCGCGCGACCAGGAGCATTTGGCCCAGTTGGCCCGGGCTGGTCAGGGAAGCCCCTCTATTTTTCTCTACACGCTACCTAGCACGGCACTCGGGGAGGTATGCATCCGTCATGGTTTGCAGGGCGAGACGCTGTTTTTGATGGCAGCAGAGGAGCCCAGCGTTGTGCGCTTTTGTCAGCTCATGCAGCTGCTTAGGCCTCGTGATGCGTCCCTTGCGATTGCGGGCTGGTGCGACTACACGCTGCAGGGTTACCGTGCGCATATGATGCTATTTAATATTCGGGAGGGGAGCAGATAATGGACGAGAAAGCACAGCTGCGCCAGCAGCTCAAGGCGCAGATCGTAGCGGCACTGAATCTAGAGGGGGTGCAGCCTGGTGACATAGAGGACACGGCGGCACTTTTTGGAGATGGAGGGCTTGGGCTAGACTCCATCGATGCCTTGGAGTTGACTTTGCTACTCGAGCGGGAGTATGCCTGTAAGATCCGCGATGCGGAGCAGGGTAAGCTGGTGCTGCGCTCAGTGGAGAGCATGGCCTCCTATATAGAGGCTGAGCGAAAGTAGGACCATGACGGGAGTTCCAGTTGTTGGGCTTGGGGGCGTGAGCGCGCTGGGCGCAAGCGTGGCGGCCATGCGTGCGCAGTTGCATGCGCTGGGCTGCGCGCGCGCGGGTGCGCAGACTGACTTTTTCCCGCAGCCCGAGCTGGCTTCCGAAGTGTTACCCACCGCGTTGACTCTGCCGGTGTTTGGTGTGGAGATGGCTGATGCGGAGCTTGCGGATCGGTTGGGTGTGGTGAGTACGCATCGAGTGCCACGGGCAGCGCTGTTGGCGCTGTGGGCTTGTCGAGAAGCCATGGGGGCGGTAGCGCCAGGCTGCTTATCCACGAAGCGTGTGGGCTTGCTGTGTGGCAGTACGGCGGGCGGTATGGACTGCTCGGAGCGGGAATATCGTGGGGCTTACTTGGAGCACCGTGCGGTGCGTGCGTCTGCTTTTTGCTACCACCCGATTGGGTCGCTGGTAGATTGGCTGGCAGAGCAGCTTGGGGGCCTGTGCTATACGTTAGGGGTTTCGACCGCCTGTTCGTCTGGGGCCAATGCCATTCTGCTGGGTGCGCAGCTGGTGGCGAGTGGGCGGCTAGACTACGCGCTGGTGGGGGGCGTGGAGGCCTTAACGCAGTACACGCTCAACGGATTCTGCTCGTTGGGGCTGACTTCCGCGCGGCGCTGTAGGCCATTCGACCGGGCGCGCGATGGGCTTAATCTCGGGGAAGGCGCGGCGTTTCTGCTGCTGGCGAGTTCCCGCGAAGTGACGCGGAGTCGGTATAGGTATGTTGGTGGGGCCAACGCCAACGATGCCTATCACCAGACGGGTTCTTCACCCGAGGGGCGTGGCCCGGCGGAGGCCATGCGGGGTGCGTTGCAGCAGGCTGGGGTCGCCCCCGGCGCGATAGCCTATATCCATGCGCATGGTACGGCTACCCCGACTAACGACAGTGCCGAGTACAGGGCCATGCGGAATGTTTTTGGTGAGTTGGTGCCCGCCTACAGCAGCACAAAGGGCTACACGGGCCATACGCTGGGGGCTGCAGGGGCACTGGGTAGCGTGTTGGCTATCCTTGCTCTAGAGGAGCAGACCGCGTGGCCCAACGTGGGCTTTGCGCATCCCTTTGATGGGTTGGCGCACCCTCCAGCCGTAGGTCTCACGGCATTAGGTTCTCGGCCCTACGCCATGACCAATAGCTTTGGCTTTGGTGGCAACTGCACCTCGCTAATTTTTGAAAGGCTGGGGTAGGAATGGGAGAGTGTCCAGTGTGCTTTGAGGCGTATGCCACCACGGGCCATGCGGCGCGCGCACGGGATGCACGTGGGCAGCTAGGGCCCGCACGGGTGGTGCAACCAGAGCCGCAGGGGCTGCAGGTGAGTGCTGTGCAGCGTCGTAGGTTGGGGCGCATCATGCGCTGCGCGCTGGCCAACGCCCAGGCGTGTATAGAGCAGACGGGGATTCCGGATGCCATCGTGGTAGCCACCGGGTTAGGGTTTATAGAGGCCACCTCGCGCTTTGCCGATAGCTATTTGCAGCAGAATGAGCAGCTAGTGTCGCCCACCCCGTTCATTCAGTCGACTTTCAATATGCTTGGGGGGCAGCTGGCGCTCACGCTGGGGCATCGTGGGCCTAACTACACGCTGGTGGAGGGTTTTCAGAGTGTGCCCTATGCGTTGCAGCTAGCGCAGGTGCTTCTTGGCGACGGGGCAATTCACCGTGTACTAGTGGTCTTCTACGATGAGCTTACCCCTCAGTTGGAACGTATATTGCCCACCTATGGCCTAGGGAGTGCGTATGGCCTAGGAGAGGGGAGTGGGGCGTTTATGCTTACCGACCGTCCAGTGGGGAGTGTCCCTTTCAGCTTGCGGGAGGTGCAGATAGGGCGTTGCGCTGCGGGTGGGCCTGGGAGGCCGCCATGCCCGTTGGGCTATAGCAGCTATGGGGCGCAGGGAGTTTTTGAGGCGACGGGTGAGTTTTTCACGTCAAGCGGATATCTAGTGGCCTCGGCCTTGCGTGAGGCCCTGCATGGGGTGGCTATTGGTACATACGATCAGGGGCACTATTCCTACATACTGTTGGATTAGCATGTGTTTTTTTTGGTTGTTGGGGGGCACCGTACTATTGGGCTTGGTGGGTTGGCTGGTCTACGCCAGCTCGACCCTGAGCGCGCAGGTGTACATGCCGTGCCAGACGCGGTTAGCCACCCAGGAGCCTGTAGTTTGCCTGACCTACGATGATGGCCCGAGTGGTGTAAGTACGGCTCGAGTACTCAGAGTGCTACGAAATCATGGTGTGCGCGCCACCTTTTTCTGCATCGGTGCGCAGGCGTTGCTCCACCGGGATCAGCTGCAGGCCATGGTGCGCGATGGTCACGCTGTGGGGAGCCATTCGTTTGGCCATAAGTGGTATTTCCCCTTGCAGTCGAGCAGTAGGATTGCGGCAGAGCTTAGGGCGACGCAGCGGGCGCTGGAGGCGGTATGTGGCCAGCATAGCACGAGCTTTCGCCCGCCCTTCGGGGTGAGCAATCCGCCGATAGCGCGGGCAGTGCGGCGTGTGGGGCTTCGGCCTATAGGTTGGACGATCCGGAGCTTCGACACGATGTATCGGTCGCCGGCTCGGGTAGTGGATAGGATAGTAAAGCGGCTGTGCCCGGGGGCCATTATTCTCCTACACGATAGGCTTCCCCAGGCAGCAGAGACCACGGAGCTGCTGATAGAAGCCTTGCATGCGCGGGGCTATAGGGCGGTGCAGCTCCCCGTGGATTGATGGGTGCAGCGATGGGAAGAGGAGTTGTATGGTTACTCGTACTATTGGCCTTGCGGGAGGTCTCCTGGGGGCAGCCAGCAGGCTATAGCCCCTGCCCTGCGCTGGATTCTCTGGCCCAGGCCTTGCAGGTGCGCAATGGTCAGCTGCGGAGCGTGGCAGCAGATTTTGTAGAGGAGCATCACACCCCTTTGTTGGCCGCACCAGGACGGTCGGAAGGGCGTTTTTACCTTGAGGTGGGGCGGGGGGTCTGTTTTGATTATCAACGTCCCGCCCGGCGTAAGCTTGCGGTGTATCGTGACTCTTTGGTTGTGGAGGAGGGCGGTACGCGCGAGGTGACTAAGTTTGGCGGTAGGGGAAGAGGTAATCCCTTGGGTCAAATGCTGGAGTTGGCCTTGCTGCGCAGTCTGGGTAATCTTAGGAGTCAATACGCGCTTACGTTGTTTAGGGGAACAGCTGAGTATCTTCTTGAGCTTAGGCCTCGGCGGGCTTGGGTAGCTAAGCAGATAGCGCGGATAGCGATCTACCTGCGGGCAGGCGATTTGGCGGTGAGCCGTTTGGAGCTGCTGATGCCAGGGGACAATACTATCAGCTATGAGTTTACGAATCAGCGTTTTAACCTTCCGCTCTCGGCCTGGCCGCAGTGATGCGGGTGGGGGGGGTAGATTAGATGGATGATGGAGAAGAGCAAGACAGCAGACACCCTACAAGCGCCCAGGCAGAGTGCCTATGGGTTGGCGGGGCTATTTTCCTATAGTGTGGTGGGGCAGGAGGGCGCCGAGAGTCACTATCGGCTGGAGGTTGATGGTGCGCATGGGGTGTTTCGGGGTCATTTCCCGGGCTTCAAGATTGTACCAGGAGTGTGTTTGCTGCAGATGTTGGCATGTTGCCTTTCGGACCATCTGGGTAGGCCAGTAGAGTGGGTGAGTATTCCGAACTGCAAATTCACGGCGCCTGTGCTACCCGAGACATCAGGGCCTCTGGATCTCTACTTTTCTTTGCCCCGCGCAGGGCGCGTGCAGGCGAGGATGCTATGCGCGGGGTCGGTGGTGGCGAGCATGAAGATAGACTACCAGGAGTGCGGCTTGTAGTAGTAATACCGACGTATAACAACGCCGGGACGTTGTGTGGGGTGGTGCGTGCGGTGCAGGCGCAGGGCTTGCCTGTGCTGTTGGTCAACGATGGGAGCACGGATGGTACAGAGGGCCTGTTGGCTGAGCTGCACGTGGAGGAGCTTATTTCCTATAGGCGCAATCGTGGCAAGGGGTATGCGCTCAATCGGGCATTTGGGCTTGCGGTCGAGAGGGGCTACACGCATGCTTTGACCTTTGATGCGGATGGGCAGCACCACGTGGAGGATTTGCAAGAGCTTTTCCGGGCAGCGGTGGCGCACCCGGCGGCGTTGATTTTGGGGAGTCGCGATTTGCGTGACGAGGGCATGCCTGCGCGCAATAGCTTTGGCAATCGTTTTTCCAATTTCTGGGTGTTGGCCAGTACGGGGTGTCGTCTGCCCGACACGCAGACTGGCCTGCGAGTCTATCCGCTTGCGCAGCTCCGGAGGCCCTATATACGTTGGCCGCGCTACGAGGGGGAGCTTGAGGTGCTGGTGAAGGCCTGTTGGCGGGGTGTAGAGGTGTGCAGCGTGCCAGTGCGCGTACACTACGAGCCCAAGGCCACGCGGGTGTCGCATTTTAGGCCTTTCATGGACTCCATGCGCATAGCGGCGCTCAACTGCACGTTGGTGCCGCAGGCCTTGGTCTACTACCTACCTCGCCGGATACTGCAGAGCGTCCATCGGAAAGGGTTTAAGGCCTTTGTGCGCGAGGATGTGCTGGGGACCAGTGCTCCAGCGCGCGTGATCGCCCTGTCGGTGGGCATAGGGCTCTTTTTCAGCTGTAGCCCATTTTGGGGTTTTCAGTGGTTGTTGGCCTTCGTAGTGGCTAAGCTTTGTCGCGTCAATCCGTATACGGCCTTTTTGGCTTCCAATGCTAGCATTCCCCCAGTGATACCTTTTTTGCTCTACGCGGAGTTTCTCGTTGGGGCGTTGCTTTTGGGTCGCGGCCTTGCCGTGCCGTCCCTGGGCGAGGTGGACGTGGAGTACATCCGGGGTTCTCTGGTGCAGTTCGTGGTGGGGAGTCTGTTTTTTGCGTTGGTGGTGGGTACGCTGGGCGGGTTGTTGGTCTATGGTGGGGTTAGGCTCTATCGCCGCAATCGGGGCATATGATATCCTGTTTTTTCGTTTGGGTCTACGATGGCTTTCGCCATAGGCCATGGCTGGGGTGGGGGAGTCTGGTGGTGGTGGCGGCGGCTATAGCTTGGTTGGCTTTGCAGTTACGCTACCGCGAGAATGCGCTAGAGCTTTTCCCCCGCGATGTGGAAGCCCGTGGGGCCCTAGTGCAAGCCTTGGAATCGTACAAGCAGAAGGAGGAGTTGACCGTAATATTCTCCTCGGCCGACATGCTGTACCGGCAGAGCCCAGAGGCCCTATGGTCGGCCTCGTTGACCTTTGATAGCTTGCTGCGGGCTGATGTGAGGGGTGCTACCGCACTGGAGCGCCCGGCTACGGGCGAGCAGTTGGAGAGCTTGCCCAGTTTGATAGGATTGCTGAGTCAGCAATTGCCTTTGGAAACCGACAGCGCGGGCTACGCACGGCTATCCAAAATTGTAGCTTCCCAGTCTTTTGCGGACTCCTTGCTGAAGCAGCGGGCGTCACTGGTTCGGTCCCCGCTGGGGATAGGCTTGGTGCAGGTGCTGCCCGCCGACCCGTTTGGTCTGGCAGGAGGGCAGCTGGGGCGCTTAGCGCAATTGGCACCTCCCTCGGGGCTTGTGCCCTATGGCGATGGCTATCTCGATGAAGACGAGCAGCATTTCATCACGCTGTATGCCCCACGTGCTAGCTTTGGGGATATTGCGCGCAACGGGCCGTTGGTTTCTGCCATTGAGGATGCCGTGGCTCAGACGCAAAGGAAGCATCCGCGTGTGCAAGTAGATTACTTTGGGGGCGCTGCGGTGGCCGTGTACAATGCGCGACAAGTGAAGTCTGACACTGCGCTCACGGTGGTGCTGGCCTTGGGGCTTATTGTTCTAGTGGCGCTGCTTTGCTTTCGGAGTATCAGGGTGTTGCCATTGACGCTTCTGCCTGCCCTGTTTGGGGGAGGTTTTGCGCTAGCCCTGCTGACCGTGTTGCGGGGCTATGTATCCTTGATAGCGCTGGGGCTGGGGGCCGCAGTGCTTGGGATAGCCATCAGCTACGCAGTGCATGTGCTGGTGGATTTCAATGCCACGGGGCAGGCTAGGGCAACCGTCAAGGGGCTGGCCTACCCGCTTTCGGTGGGGAGCTTTACCACGATAGGGGCTTTCATTGCGTTGGTTTTCACCAATTCGCGCATCCTGCAGGACTTTGGGCTTTTCTCAGCCTTGGCCTTGATAGGCACTACGCTTTTTGCCCTTATTTACCTTCCGCACATGCTGCCTAGCAGGCCTTTTACCACCTCGGAGAACCCATTTTACCGGGCCGTTGTGCGCCTTACGGGATATGCTTACGACCGGAAGCCGTGGCTCATCGGGGGTATAGTTGTTTTGGCAATTGGGGGGATTTTTGCGGGTAGGTATGTGGCGTTTGACAGCGACCTCTCCCACCTCAATTACCAGCCCCCGCAATTGGATCGTGGTGAGGCCATGCTGGCCAGCGTGGTGTCGCAGGAGGTAACTACGGTGCCTCTCATCGTGGCGGCGCACCAGCAGGATAGTGCCCTGGTTGAATACCAGCGACTTACCCAGGCCCTGGAGGCCATGCGGGCGGCGGGGCAGGTGGAACATGTCTCCTCGGTGGCTGCCTACCTGCGCACCCGAAGTCAACAGGAGGAGCAATATGCTCGCTGGTTTCAGTTCTGGACTCCTGCCATGCAGGACACGCTCAAGGTGCGCATGGCCAAGGCATCGCGGGCTTCGGGGTTTAGGCCTGAGGCCTTTGCCCCCTTCATGGCCCAGGTGTGCGGGCGCAGTGATGGGTCGATGGCCTTGCCCGAGAGGCCCTCGCTGCCGCTCTGGCAGCAGACGACCGATAGCCTTACCCTCTACGTGGCCTACCTTAGTCTCCGAGCGGAGCAGAAGGCATCCGTGTACCAGGCCCTGGGGCGCAGTGGCTCAGTACTCATACTCGATAGGGGCTACTTTAATGCCCAGTGGCTTGAGGCCTTGACGGGCGATTTTTACTTTGTGCTGTTGGTCTCGTCCTTGCTGATTTTCTTGGCCTTCTTGGTCAGCTACGGTAGTCTTATTTTGACACTGATTACCTTTTTGCCCATGGGCATCAGTTGGCTGATCATA
The DNA here is from genome assembly GCA_947252645.1 of uncultured Bacteroidia bacterium. Lineage (GTDB taxonomy): Bacteria > Bacteroidota > Bacteroidia > Bacteroidales > CAJPTX01 > Bacteroides_D. The sequence continues at coordinate 62,896 of CAMXWF010000015.1, read as the reverse complement.
GTGCTGTTGATGGCCTTGCTGCGGATAGACTTCAACATCGTGAATATCATGGTGACGACGTTTATCTTCGGCCTGGGGGATGATTTCAGCATTTTCGTCATGGATGGTTTGCTGATGCGCTATAGCTGTGGTCGTGAGCCCTTGGCTAGCCATAAGGTGGCCATATTCCTCTCTGCCCTAACGGCTACCATAGGCGTAGGGGTGCTGGTGTTTGCACGCCATCCCGCCATGCATGCTCTTGGGCCGCTAGCCCTTGTGGGGATGCTTTCCGTGGTGCTGTGCGCCTTTGCGCTCCCGCCCTTGCTTTTTCGGTGCGTTGTGGATAGGCAGGTGGCGCGCGCACGCGAACCCTATACGCTTAGGTCGCTGTGGGTATCGAGCTACACGTGGGGGCTGTTTCTAGTGGGTTTCTTCTTCATATACTTCAGGGGATTGTACCTCAGGTGGCGGCGACTTAGTGCGTGCGAGCGCCATCGACGATTCCTGTTGACCGTACGTAGGCAATCTCGTGCCTTCGTGCGTCTTGCGGCTTACCACCGTTTTGAAATAGAGCATCCAGAGGGCTGGCCCCCCCCAGGGCCCTGTATATGGGTGGCGAACCACCAGTCGATGGTCGAGCTGCCGCCCCTGCTGGCCTTGGCACCAAATCTCATCGTGATGTCTAAGCGTTGGGTGTGGCGCAGCTGGCTTCTAGGTTGGTTTCCTAAGTCAGGTGGATTTATCGACAGCGATGCTCCATTCGAGCAGATGGTTCAGCAGGTGCAGGTGCGCCTGCGCGAGGGATTTAGCATTCTGATTTTCCCCGAGGGTACACGGAGTGAAGATGGCACTATAGGGCGGTTCCATAAGGGAGGTTTTGAGCTGGCATTGGCCATGGGGGTGCCCCTTTGTCCTGTTGTCTTGACGGGGGCTGGTGACATATTGCCGAAGCACTCCCTGCTCGATTTGGCCGAGGGGGAACTCAGGGTCAAGGTGCTGCCGATGATCGACACGGCAAGCCTGTCCCCACAGGTTGACAGCAGGATGCTTGCCAAGGCCACTAAGCAGACCTTCGTGGCGGAGTACGATAAGCTACAGGTGGCCTATCGCCGGGCCGACAACAAGGCCTTGCGCCGTCGTTGCCTAGGGTGCTACGCCTATAGGGGGCCTAGGGTGGTGCAGGGGGTGCGCCATCATCTCAAAACCACCCAATATGGGGCGTTGCTTAGCCAGAGCCTTCCACATGAGGGGGACATTTGGGTGTACAATGCAGGCTTCGGTGAGCTGGCCATCATGCTCTACTTGCTATCGCCCAAACGCCAGATCACCGCAGTGTGCTACCGCGAGGAGGAATATGGGGTGGCGAGCCACACGTCCTTCTCCCAGGCTGTTGCCTTTGTGCGACCTGAGATCCCCCCGGGGGGTACGGATGGAAGTACGGTGGTGGTAGACCTGAGCTTTGGTCAGGAGCAGAGTGGAGAGGAGCTATTTACCTGGCTATCGGGGCATCTTGGGCGCAGGGCAAGTCGCCTGCTATTCCTCCTCCCTAGTAGTATTCGCCGTGCGGGGCGCGTGGAGGGAAGATTACGTGCTGCGGCGCAGCAGCTAGGTGTGGAGGTGGTGCGGACGGGCGAACTCGTTGAGGTAATGGCTCGGGGCTACGGGGCAGAAGAATAGGGGGTATTCAATGGACTATATCGACAGCTATCGGGGACCTCGGTGTGAGGGCATAGAGTATGCATCGCCTGCGGAAGTGGCGGCATTCCAGGCTCCCTTGCTCCGAGAAACGCTGGCCTATGTGGCTGCGCGATCCCCGTTTTACCGCAGACTCTATGCCAGCCATGGGGTTGACCTGCAGGCTGTTCGAGCCCCAGAGGATTTGCGCCTATTGCCCACGGTGGGCAAGCAGGCGTTGCAGGCCTATAATTGGGATTTTGCCTGTGTGCCGCGCAGTGCCTTTCGCGACCTTTTGACCACCTCGGGTACCTCGGGCAGCCCAGTGGTCTTTGGCCTCACGGAGGGCGATCTCATGCGTCTAGGCTATAATGAGAGTCTCTCGTTTTACACCGCAGGGTGTCGTGCGGGGGATTGCATACAGCTCATGACTACCGTTGACCGGCGCTTCATGGCCGGCCTAGCCTATATGCTAGGGGCGCGCACGCTGGGCGTGCCGCTCATCCGGGTGGGCGCGGGGGTCCCCTCGTTGCAGCTCGACACGATTTTACGGCTTCAGCCCACGGTGGCTATAGCCGTGCCATCCTTCCTGATTGTCCTGGGGCAGTATGCCATAGCGCACCACATTCCGCTAGGCCGTCTCTCGCTCCGCCGGGCTATTTGCATAGGGGAGAGCATACGCAATCAGGCCCTAGAGCTCAATATGCTCGGCCAGAAGCTCCATGCCCTCTGGCCAGAGCTGGAGTTGCTCTCCACCTATGCGGCTACAGAGATGCAGACGGGCTTTACCGAGTGCAGTGCGCACTGCGGGGGCCATATGCATCCAGAGCTCATAGTATGTGAGTTCTTGGATGAGTCGGGCCACCCGGTGGGGGACGATGAGCCAGGTGAGCTCACGATTACCACGCTTGGCGTAGAGGGGATGCCGTTGGTTCGCTTCCGCACGGGCGACATCTGCACGCATTACCAGGCACCCTGTAGCTGTGGGCGCACCTCCCTACGCATTGGCACTGTCGTTGGCCGCAAGGGGCAGATGATCAAGTATAAGGGTACTACCTTCTACCCCCCAGCCCTATTCGACATACTCGACGCCCTGCCTTGGGTGCAGGACTACGTGGTGGAGGCCTATACGAACGACATAGGCACCGATGGGCTCATTGTCAGGATAGCCACTGCCGAGGCCTCGGAGCGAAAGACCAAGGAGCTGGCAGATCGTTTTCGGGCGGGCGTGCGCGTGGTGCCTGAAGTCCGCTACGAGTCTGCCGAAAGCCTCGAGCACCTAAAGCACCCTGATGGGGCTAGGAAAGAGGTGCGGTTCATCGATAGCCGCCACAGGCCGTTGCCGTAACGTGCCTTGGCTAGTGCGTTGATGCTATCCTCCGCCCATCGCGGAGGACAATTGCCGGCATGGAGACCCCAAAGGCGATGGCTAGAACTATTAGGGAGGCATTGAGTCCCGTGTAGACTACCGTGGTGACCTCGCCTACGATGCCCTGCATGTTGAAGAGTCCTATTAGAGAACGGTACATCAGTACGCCGGGCACCATGGGGATCACAGAGGGAATGGCCAGCAGGTTGTGGGGAATCCGTAGCTGGCGCGACAGCGCGATGGCCCCACAGCCAGCCACAATGGCGCCGCTGAACGAGCCAATCAAGGGACCATAGCCCAGCTCGAAGTTGACGAAGTTACGGGTACACACCGACAGCATGCCCCCTAGGGCTACTATCCAGAGCAGCCCTTTGCGCACGTTGAAGATCATGGAGAAGCCCATGGCCGAGATGGCCGCCGCCACCGCGTAGTTCCAGTAGGGATCGTGCGGCGTAGTGCTTAGCTCGCTGAACTCCCTGCCTATCTCCGCGCCAGTGAAGCTCATCAGCCGCAGGGCCACCACTATCCCAAACGACATCATGCCCACCGTGATGCAGGTGTTCAATGCCCGCACGATGCCCACCGCGATGAAATTGTCAACCATGTCGTCCACAAAGTTGATCATCGGCACCCCGGGGATGATGAAGAGCGCGCAGGCCAGCAGCGGGTGCATGGGGGTCGATGACCACCCCGTCAGGTAGGTCAAGTAGGCACAGCACGTTGCCACCAGTGAGGCGATGAACACCACTAGGTAGTGGTTGAGCTGCAGCTGGTTGAGTAGTAACCGCGTGTAAAAGCCCACAAATGCACTCGCGGAGGCCAGCAGGAAGGCCGCCCAGTCGCACCCAAACAGCTTGCAGAATCCCCCGCACGCCATGCCGGCCCCCACGGCCACCACGAGGGGAGGGTAGTTTTTCTTTTTGTGTCGCACATACGCAAGGCCCCGCTCCAGCCGGTCGAGCGTGTAGTGCCGCTGCTCGGCCTTGGTCAGCAATAGCGACACATTGCGGATCGCATCCATGTTCACGCTGTGCTTCTCGCAGCGCTGGAACTTGGAAAACGTGTGGCCCCGATCGCTCAGGTTTACTGACAGCATGGTGTACGACACGTCGATGTGGAGGTATTCCTCTGGTAGCCCCAGCACCTTAGCACAGCGCTTCATCTCCGCCATGATGCAATTGGTGTTGGCTGAGCTCTCCACCAATATCTGTCCTAAGCTCAGGATGGTGTTGAGCTTTCTAATGATGGTCTGTTCTTGTTCTGTGGCGGTTCCCGCTAGCACTCCTGACTCCATATGCCGCTTTTTGTCGTGGAAAAGGCTTGCGCAGGTCGTCCACGGGGAACGCTCGGCCACGCAGCCATGCCCTGGTGATTCGGTGCAAATGTACAGACTGCGCCGCGCACTACAAAAACGTACGCCGCGGCCAACGTACGGCAAAATAAAAGGCCGCAGCCTCTGTGGGGGCTACGGCCTAGGCGTGTGGTATTATGGCTTTTTACTTCTGTTCACTGAGGTATTGGGCCACGCCCTCGTGGGTGGGCTTCATGCCCTTGCTGCCTTGGTGCCAGTTGGCAGGGCAGACCTCGCCGTGCTTCTCGAAGAACTGCAGGGCCTCTACCATGCGCAGCGCCTCGTCCACGTTACGACCCAGGGGCATATCGTTGACCACTTGGTGGCGCACGATGCCCTCCTTGTCGATGAGGAACAGGCCCCTATAGCTCTGGGGCGTACCCTCAAACGACCACTTATCCAGCTCCTCATTGTAGCACTCCTCGCCGGCGAACACATCGTAGTCATTGGCTATCTCGTGCGATTGATCGGCCACTATGGGGTAGGTCACCCCCTGGATGCCGCCCTCCTTCTTGGGCGTTTGGAGCCACTTCCAGTGCGAGTTCTCCGAGTCCACCGAGCAGGCTATGAGCTGCGTATCCAGGGCCTCAAAGTCCTTCAGACGCTGCTGGAACGCATGGAGCTCCGTCGGGCAAACAAAGGTGAAATCGGCCGGGTAGAAAAACAGCACGACGTACTTTTTGCCCTTGAACTGACTGAGTGTAAAATCATGGACCACTTTTCCGCCCTCAACTACGGCTGGAGCCTTGAAGTCGGGCGCTGCCTTTCCTACTAGTACTGACATATCGTAAACCTCCTATTTGGATTCACCGGTAACAACGCTGTGGACAGCCTATTGTTCACGTAAGCTATGGTCTGTAGGCTGCCAGCGTGGTGGCTACTAGGGCGGCGGTCTCGGTGCGCAGCCGCGTGCCGCCTAGGTTGACCGGCAGGAATTGCCATTGGAGCAGCTGCTCTACCTCGCCGGGGGTAAAGTCTCCCTCGGGGCCTATGAGGATAGTGAGGGGGCGAGGGGTGTGGAGTAGTTCCGTGAGAGGGCGCGTGGACACAAGGGCAGAGGAGGTAGAGTCGTTGGTGTCGGGGGACTGCCATGCGCGGTCCATACAGTGGGCCACTGCCCGTAGGCTGGCCGATGGCGGTAGCAGGGTGGGCAGCGCGGCTAGCGGGGTGAGCTCATGGATGGTGGGGAGGTAGGCCCCCTGCGATTGCTTGAGGGCTGCAAGTGCTATTCGCAGGAGCCTCTCGTGGCGCAGGGTGTTACGCACCGCTCGGGCGCATAGAATGGGGATAAAAGCCCCGAGACCGATCTCCACGGCTTTTTCCAAGAGCCACTCGATGCGGTCGGCATTGCGCGTGGGGGCCACACCCAGGATGGTTTGCTGCGCTAGGCTACGAGGCCTGGTCTCCCGGGCCAAAATGTCCACGGAGACCTCCTTACGGTCAATGCGCGCAATCCGCCCTTGGGCCACTTGCCCGCAACCGTCAGTGAGCGTGATGGGATCCCCTGGGGATGCGCGGAGCACCCCAACGCAATGCTGAGCCTCTCCTGCCGGCAGAAGCAGCGGCGAGGCCGTGAGGTCGGGAACGTAGAAGTAGCCCATGGTGCAGTCTGCTTTCCACCCGCAAAGGTAGAGAAAGCTGCGCCGTCAGCTAGGGCTATGGGCGGTCAGGCCTGGCCAGGGCCAGTCGCCAGATAGCATCGTACATCCTTGGTAATGAACTCCCCGCGCAGGGTAGCCATGTCTAGGCAGGTGGCAACTGTCCCCACGGGCTTACAGCGTGTGGAAGTGTCGGCTTTTCTGCCCTTCCCCAGGAAAGAGGGAGACCCCATCCTCTCGGCCCCTGGGGGAGTAGGTGAAAAGGACGCAAGGTATCCCCTGCCACGAGCGTACACGTTCCCTTCCTCCCCTTCCGCCAAAATGGCTACCTTTGCGCAATTGCCGTGCTGGTGCATACCAAATGACCGTGGGTTGATGGGCTCTTACTTCCGCGCTTTGTGGCCGTTGGCCATTGTGCTTTCCTTGGCGGCGTGTGCTCCCACCCCCCCCAAGGGGCTTGAGGGCTGCTCCCTGCTGGCAGGCGACACTTGGGTTCGCCTGGTCACCATTGGGCCTAGGGCTCAGCCAGCCCGACCAGGGGATTACATCTCCCCCCAGCTCTCCTACGCCACCATGGGCGACTCGGTCTTCTTCCGGGGCATGCGCACCTTCCAGCTCGTGCCCTCGCAGTATGAGGGCTCTATCGATGCCTGCTTTGCCACGATGTCCAAGGGCGATAGCGCCGTCTTCTACCTTGACGCCAAACGCTTTTTCAGCCAGACACTCTCGACCACCTTGCCCAGCTTCTTGGACTCGGGCGACCGCGTTGCCGTTGCAGTCCGCATGCTCGACGTCCAGGACTCCATGGCTTTCGCCCAGGAGCACGATGCCTTCCTCTCTTGGATTGCCGACCTCGACACCTACGAGCAAACCCTGCTCCAGCAGTTCCTCAAAGAACATAGGATTGAGGTCAAGCCCATCGACAGCATCTACTATCTGCCCCTCCAGAAGGGCCAGGGGCCTCTACCGGTAAACGGCGATACCCTCACCCTCGAATTTGAGGGACGCTTCCTCGATGGCTCCTACTTTGACTCCACCAAGAAGCGCTACGAGCCCTTTGTTTTCGTCTTAGGCCAGCAGTGGCAGCTCATCGATGGCCTAGAGCGGGCTGTACGCTGGATGCGGGAGGGCGAAAAAGCCATCTTCATCCTCCCTTCCAGCATGGCCTTTGGCCAAGAGGGCAGCTCTACAGGCATCATACCCCCCTACACCACGGTCATCTTCGAGGTAGAACTCCTGAAGGTTGCGCATGGCCCCAGGGATGGCAGCCCAATGCATCAGAGCTAGTGAAACCATGAGAACCGGCGTGCGTATACCCTTTACTGCTACCGTCTTGGGGGCGTGGTGTATCATCCTGCTAGCTGGTGCGGCTAGTTGCGGCAAGGAACAGGAGGCCGAAAGACTCAAAAATCAGCTTGATGACCTCGAGAAATTCCTAAAAACCAAGGCCGACACGGTGTACCACGAGGGTGACCTGCGTTTTGCACCCAGTAAGCCCGGCCGCCCCATGGCCCCAGAAGAGGGCCAAGCGGTGCAGCTGCGCTATGTGCTGTTTATGCTCAAGGGGCAAACCGCCACCCCATTGGAGACCAACGATACCGCCTGGGCCAAGGCCTACAACCTGCGCGTACTCCCGGGCAACCAGGGACCCCTGCGCTATGTCTATGGGCACACCAAGGCCTTCAAGGGTCTAGAGATGGGGCTGCAGGCCTTTGCCCAGCAGAACGGCGAAGGCTGGCTCGGCATCCCCTCTTACCTAGCCTTCTCCAAGTCGAAATTGGGCGCCGTGAAGCCCCACACCCCGCTGCTCTGCCTCTGGCATCTATCCCCCGCCACCCCGCAAAGCGGTCAGGGTGAGTAGCCATGCAGCCAACGCCCGACATCTCCCCAGAGCAATTGCTCCAGCGCGCCATGCGCTACTGCGCCAAGGCCGAGCGCTGCGGGCACGATGTGATGGCTTGGGCCTCGAGGCTTGGGGCCTCGTCGCAGCAAATAGAGCAAATCCTCCAGGCCCTCACCGAGCAGAATTTCCTCTCCGACCAACGCTATGCGCTAGCCTTTGCCGCCGACAAGCACCGCTTTGAAGGCTGGGGACCCCACCGCATTGTCGCAGCCCTGAAGGCCAAAAAAATTGACGAGCCCTACATCCAGGAGGCCTTGGCCGCCCTAGCGCCCGAACGGGTCGCCGAAACGCTGCGCCTACTGCTACAGAAGCGCATCAAGCAGCTTGGCGATGAGGTGGCCCGCCCAGCGGCTCGCCAAAAACTGCTGGCCATGGCTATTAGGAAAGGCTATGGCTTTCAGGAGGTCAAAAGCATACTCCAAGCCCTGCTGCCAGCCGGGAGATTTGAGCCCACTGGGCTTCCTGAGGAGCCCATGGATTGCAACGATGGATAGCCCCCTACTGGGAAATCACTGCTATGGAAAATGAATGCCTGCTCGCGCCCTCGCTGCTCTCGGCCGATTTTGCGCATCTGGCCAGCAGCGTGGAGCAATTTGAGCTAAGCCAAGCTCAATGGCTCCACCTCGACATCATGGACGGGGTCTTCGTGCCCAACATCTCCTACGGCTTTCCCGTGGTAGAGGCGGTAGCCAGGCTCACCAGGAAAGTTCTCGATGCCCACCTGATGATCGTGCAGCCCGATCGCTACGTGGCGCGCTTTGCCGAGGCCGGCGTGCAGCGGCTCACGGTCCACTACGAAGCCTGCGACCACCTGCACCGCACCCTCCAACTCATCCGGGCCCACGGGATGCGGGCTGGCATCGCCATCAACCCCCACACCCCGCCAGAGCTGTTGCTCGACATCCTCGCAGAGGCCGACCAAGTGCTGGTCATGAGCGTCAATCCAGGCTTTGGCGGCCAGCAGTTCATCCCCAGAACCCTAGCGCGTATCAGTCGGCTGCGCAGCATGATTGACCAGCAAGGCCTCGCCACCTGCATAGAAGTCGACGGCGGGGTGGGGCTAGGCAATTGCCGGGCACTGCGAGAGGCGGGGGCCAACGTCCTGGTGGCTGGCAGTGCGGCCTTTGCGCAGCCCGACCCTTGCGAGGCCATGAATGCGCTGCTGCGCGAGGCCAATGGGAGGGTAGGGTAGTGGGCAAAAGCATCACCTTTCAGCTCAAAGACGAGGAGTTCATCCCGCTCATCCAGCTCCTCAAGGCCACGGGGCTTGCGGCCACGGGTGGCCATGCGCAGGAGCTGGTCATGGAGGGGGCGGTAACCCGCGATGGCATCACTGAGTACCGAAAGCGCGCCAAAATCCGCCCTGGGGAAACGGTGCAGTGTGGTCAGGTCACCATCCTAGTGCAGCCATAGCGCGCATCCCGCATCCCCCTACACACTAGGGGGCATTTTGAAGCCGAGGTCAGCCAGGATGCGGTAGAGCTCTGCCGTTTCCCGCGCGCGGTCGGCCTCGAGCTGCGCAATGTCCCGCAATACGGCATTCACGTCCACGGGTTGCACGGCATTGGTAGCCCCTATGTACCGGCCGACACTCAGGTTGCCCTCGGCCTCCAGTAGCTCCTTGCGCGGCACGTTGCGGCTGTAGCCCTCCTCTTCGAGGGGCTTGCCGTCGGCGTCCTCACGCTGCGCCCAGGCCGTCACGATGTGCTCCACGTCCTGCGCCCGCAATCTATTCTGCTTGGTCACCTTGACGTAGCCGCGGCTGGCGTCGATGAAGCGCACGTAGTCCTCCCGACGGCAACGGCGCATTACCAGCACGCACACGGGGATACCCGTGGAGTAGAACAACTTATCTGGCAGCGCAATGACCGCATCGAGCACGTTCTGCTCGAGCAGCTTGCAGCGTATGCCTCGCTCCACGCCTTCGCGGAACAGGGCCCCGTGGGGCACTATCACGGCCATCGTGCCATCGTCCTTGAGGTGGTAGAGTCCGTGCAGTACAAAAGCCCAGTCCGCCGCGCCCCGGGGCGGCAGACCGTACTGCGCAAACCGCGGGTCGTGCTCCAGCCCGCTCTCGGGCTCCCACTTCAAGCTAAAGGGCGGATTGGCCACCACCATGTCGAACCGTCGCGGCTCGCCCCCCTCTGGGCGCAGATAGTCGTTCTTCATGGCCAAGGAATCCCCCAGCTCCGGGCGCATATTGTCCAGCTTCACCCCGTGGAGCACCAGGTTCATCCGGGCCAAATTATACGTTGTGAAGTTGCGCTCTTGCCCAACCAGGCAGCTGATCCTATTCCCCCCATCGTGGTGCTTGGTGTGCCGGTAGACGTTGAGCAGCAGCGAACCCGAGCCGCAGGCAAAGTCCAGCACCCAAAGCCCGCTGCGTTTGCGTGGCGCCTCCGAGGGCTCAGGGGCATAGGTCACTATGCGCGAGAGCACCGTCGATACGTCTTGCGGCGTGTAGAACTCCCCGGCCTTGCGGCCTGAGCTGCTGGCAAACTCCCCGATGAGGTACTCATAAGCGTCCCCCAGACTGTCGCCCGAAGTGCTGAAATCGGTGCCCTGGAGCCCGGCCTCCAGGCTGCGCACGATCCGACTCACCATCGTGTTGCGATCATCAAGGCTACTGCCCAGCTTCGGCGAATCCAGCGCCAGGCTCCCAAACACCCCGTTGAGCCTACCGGTTCCTTTCCCCTCGGGGCCCTCTTGCACCTCCTCCAAGGTGCTGGTTACTAGATCCAATAGCGTCCGGGGGCTACCATCGTCGTGCTGCAGCCCGGGAAGCTCCCCAGCGCCCATCCGCCCCTGCGCCACCTCGTGGAGCGTAGGCCAGAGGTGGCAGGGCGACAGAAAGTAATTCAACCGCCCGATCATGGCCTCCTTGAAGTACTTCTGCATCGTATCCTCACGCTGCGGATACCACCACGCATAGAAGCTACAGGCCTGCTCTGCTAGCCCTTGCTGCGCAATGCGCGCGTGGGCCCACTCCTGCCAGGCCGACCTCCCCTCCTCATTGCGCAGCAATTCCTCCGCGCTGGTCAAGAACACATCCGATAGGTAGCGAAGGAAGAGAAAGCCCAGGATGTAGTCTTTGAACGCATCGGCATCCATCTGCCCACGCAGCGCATCGGCCACGCGCCAGAGGGCGGGCCCGAGCTTCTCGTGCTCCCGCGCTATCAACTCTTGCTGCTTCTTCTCCTTACCCATAGCCTGTTACTGAAAATTCTTGAGATTGCGGATCTGTACCTCGGGCATGGCGCGCGACAATAGGCGGCAGAACTCCCGCTGCGAGGCGCTCTGCGCCATGCGCTCCTTGATGGACATACGCTCTAGGCCCAGCAGGGTCTCTAGGGTCTTGATGTCGATGAGCCCATCGCGACGCGTACTCTCCACGAACGCCGCCAGCTTCTGCGCGTCCAGCCCATGGGCTTGGGCAAACGCCGCCAGGGCCTCCGTGCGGCGTTGACGGCGAAAGGCCTCAAACGCCGCATCCACCTCGGTCTTGGTGTAGCCGCGGTGCTGCTCCATGAGCTCGTCCACAAAGGGCGCCGCGAGGTCTGCATCGTCCTGAAAGTCGGGCGACTCCTTCAGCCGCGCAATCATCTCGCTACGGCGGAGCTCCAGCTGCGCTTCTTGCGTCCAGGTGGCCAGCAGCTCCATGAGGTAGTCGTAGGTCGTCTCTATCGACGAGAAGAGCGCCAGCTCAAAATCCTCTTGCGCCATCTCCTCCTCCGCGGGCGTATCCTTCCACGAGGGCCCAACCGCCGTAGCCGCCTGCTTCTTGCGCTGTTGCCGCGCATGGTATATCCGCAGGTATTCGCCCTTGAGGGCCTCCATGCAGCGTGGCGGGAACAGGCTGTTCATCTCAGCGCGCTGCGCCTCCGTCAGGTCGGAGTACTGCGAGAGCTCCATCTTATCGCGTTGCACCTTGCGGAACGCAGCCACGAAGTCGTCTTGGGTCTTTTCGCTCTTCAGGTTCTGCACCCGCTGTGCCACCTGCTCGGCCAAAAGCATCTGCGCCCGCCCCTCCGAAACGGTATACCTACCCGCCCCGTCGGCCACCATGCCCCACGCAGGCGGCCCCGCGTGGGGAGCTGGTATGCCGAGGACGTCGAGCAAGGTCTGCACAGACTCCTTGGCCTCCATGAGCTTCGTCTCCGGGTCGGGCACCACCCAGATCCGCTGCTCTAGGGTAACGTTGGAATCGGCAAACATGCGCAGCGCCTCGTCCACGCCCGCTCGCAGGGCCCGAAAGCATACAATATTCCCAAAAGGCTTAGTTGCGTTCACCACCCGATTGGTGCGCGAGAAGGCCTGGATAAGCCCATGGTAGCGCAGCGGCTTGTCTACGTAGAGCGTGTTGAGGTAGGGCGCATTGAAGCCCGTGAGCAGCATGTCCACCACGATGACCACGTCCACCAGCTTATCCTGCATCCCCCGCGCCATGGCTCGGCTTTGCAGCCGGAGCCGCGCCTGCACGTCGCAGTAGTACCCCTCGAACTCCCCCAGCGTGAAGCGGCACCCATACTGCGCGTTGTAGTGCATGATGGCCTGCTCCAGCCCAGTCTGCTTCTCCGCCACCCGCTCGCGCCAGTCGTCCTGCTCCTGGGCCGTGTCCTCTTGGAGCTCCCGCGCCACCTCCGACACCCCTGGCGGCGGCGTGAACAGGCAGGCCACCCGCAGGGGCCGGTAGCCAGGCAAGGCCGCCTGCCGCTCGGCTTGCACCTTGGCGAACAGACGGTAGTACTCCAGGGCATCGTCTATGGAGGCCGTGGCCAGCAGGGCATTGTACTGCCGCGTGCGGGTCAGGGCATCGTGGTGCCGCAGAATGTAATCCACCACGTCGCGCTTGCGCTTGGGCGGGGCGGCCACGTCCGTTGCCTGGGGCTGGTCGTCCTGCCAGCCCTTAGGCACCATGCGCGTGTAGTCGATGTGGAAGCGAAGCACCGTGCCATCGGCTATGGCATCCTTGATGGTGTAGGCGTGCAGCTGCGCACCAAAGAGCTCCCCGGTGGTGAGGGGCTTCACGTGGCTCGCGCGCCCTACGGCCCGCGTGCTGGAGTTCTCCGCGAAGATGGGCGTCCCCGTGAAGCCGAAAAGCTGCGCCCGAGGGAAGAACTCCCGGATGGAGGCGTGCCACTCGCCGAACTGCGACCGGTGGCACTCATCGAAGATCAGCACCACCCGCCGCTGCCCCAGCGAGGCAAGCCGGCGCCGGCTCTCTGGCTGCTTGAGCGCCAAGCCCAGCTTCTGGATGGTGGTCACGATCACCTTGTTGTCCCTATCCTCCGAGGCCAGCCGCGCCACCAGCTCCTGCGTGCTTGCGTTGGGCGCCACGCAGTTTTGCTGAAAGCGATTGAACTCCTGCTGCGTCTGTACGTCCAGATCCTTCCTGTCCACCACGAACACGCACTTGGCCACCTCCGGCAGCTCCCGGATGAGCGTGGAGACCTTGAAGGAGGTCAGCGTCTTCCCGCTCCCCGTGGTATGCCAGATGTAGCCCCCGCCCGCATTGTCTACCACACGCTCCACGATCCGGCGCACCGCGTAGATCTGGTAGGGGCGCAGCAGCACCAAGCGGTGCGCCACCTCCTCCAGCACCACGTAGCGCGCCATGAACTCCCCAAACATGCAGGGCGGTAGCAGACGATCCGTAAACGCCGTGAGGGCCGTCAGCTTCTGGTTGTTCTCATCGGCAAACTGATACCACGGTAGCACCTCCTCCCGCGCATCGAAGTGGAAATGCTCCGCGTTGTTGTGCGCAAAGTAGTACGTGCTGCCCCCATTGCTCACTATGAAGAGCTGCACGTAGCAGAACAACGTGCGGCCATAGGGCGATTCCGCCTCCTGCTTGTAGCCCACGATCTGCTTCATGGCCTCCTTCGGACTCCGGCCAAACGCCTTGAGCTCCACCTGCGCCAAGGGCAAGCCATTGACTAGGAGCACCACATCGAAGCGCACCTGGCTGTTGCGCGTATTCAGCCGCACCTGGTGGCACACCTCGAAGGTGTTCTCGCACCACTTATCCTGGCGGAAAAGAGTGTAGGTGCGCCGCGAACCATCGTCCAGCACCAGCTCCTGCGGCCTACGCAGCAGTTTTGAGGCCTCGAACACATCGGCCCTCACCAGCTGCTGCAGCACCCTCTGGCGCTCCGACGCCGTGAGCTGGTGCTGCAGCCGGGCCCCGAGAAGCTGAAAAAAGTTCTCCTCTAGGCCCTCTCCATCCCTGATGTCCTCCCGATACACCCACCCCAGCTCCTCCAGCTGCCGCACGAATCGCAGCTCCAGCTCTTCCTCTGTGCGCTGCCTTGTCCCACTTGCCATGCTCGCCCTCCCGCTTGAATGCCTGACGAAATTACGAATATTTCCCCCTACCTTCGCGGGCGCAAACCAAGCGCCCCTCCCATGCCCGAGAGCCCCAGCCAGCCCGCCCCCCTGCCCCCGCGCCGCCTCCCCGGCTTCCACGGCCCCTGGCAAAAAACCACCCTGGGGGAGATTGCCACCATCCAGGGCGGAGGCACCCCGCCAACTACCAACCCCGACTACTGGGGCGGCACTATCCCTTGGTACACCCTGGCCGACTTCAAGCAGGGGCGCTACGTGGGACCCAGCCAGCGCACCATTACCGAGCATGCCCTCAGCCATTCCAAGGCCAAGCTCATCCCCCCAAGCTCTATACTCCTATCAACAACGGCTACCATTGGTGAGCTGGCCATAACCGCTGAGGCATGTGCTTGCAACCAGCAACTATCAGCATTAATACTGGACCAGAACAGGAACTGCAGCGATTTCATTTACTGCCTTTTGCAAACGCGTAAAGCGGATTTAATGCGAATGGCATCAGGCACTGCGTTCCCCCGAATACGAGTAGCGGATCTCGCCTCCCTGCCCCTGCTGCTGCCGCCCACCCTCCAGGAGCAGCGCGCCCTCGCCGACGTGCTCGCGCGCGCCGAGGCTGCGCAGCGGGCCGCGCAGCGGGCCGCGCAGCGCCACCAGGCCCTCTACCAGGGCCTGCTCCAGCAGCTCCTGCCCAGCCCCAGCCAGCCCACCCACCTGCCCTCGCGCCGCCTCCCCGGCTTCCAGGGCCCCTGGCGAAAAACCACCCTGGGGGAGAATCTAGACTACCAGCAGCCGGGGCCCTACATCGTGCATAGTGCAGATTACAGCCTGGATACCGCGCTGGTCCCCGTGCTGACCGCCAATAAATCCCTCATCCTCGGCTATACGCATGAGAAGGAAGGTGTGTACAGCAAGGGGGAGTGTATCCTCCTGGATGATTTCACCATGGATGTGAAGTACGTAGACTTCCCTTTCAAGGTGAAATCGAGCGCCATAAAGATCCTGACGCCTAGGGAAGGCGCATGCCTCCGGTTCTATTACTACTTAATCCAATCCCTACGGTTAAAGCCGCGGGAGCACCAGCGACACTATATCCGCTACCTCTCCGCCCTGCCCCTGCTGCTGCCGCCCACCCTGCAGGAGCAGCGCGCCATCGCCGACGTGCTCGTGCGCGCCGAGGGGCTCGCCCACGCCGCCTCGGGCCGCTACGCCCGGCTCCAGCAGGCCTACCAGCTGCTCTACCAGGGCCTGCTCCAGCAGCTCCTGCCTGGCCCCGCGCGCCCCGCAAAGCCCTAGCGGGCCCCAGCCACCGCCCGCCCCCCCAACCCAGGCGGACGTGGTCCCTCGCCTGAGAGATCTCTGCCGCAAGGCCTAGTGCCTTAGCCCGCGGGGCGGGGCCGAGGGGGGCCTGGAGTCTGCCTTCCCTCTGGTTCCCCTCCCCTCCAAGTTGCCAATTATACAGAAATACCTACCTTTGCCAAGGTTTCATGTATCGCAAGCTACGCCTAGAGAAAAGCAAGACACCATGGAAAATCGCAGTATTTGCGCCCATCCCACCCCCAATGGCCATTGCCCCCTTGCCCCCCGCGGGGCGGAGCGGCCGGCATCACGCCGTGCAGCGGGGCTGGCAGTGCTCCTCCTGCTCCTGG
Organism: uncultured Bacteroidia bacterium; assembly: GCA_947252645.1. Taxonomy (GTDB): domain Bacteria; phylum Bacteroidota; class Bacteroidia; order Bacteroidales; family CAJPTX01; genus Bacteroides_D. The sequence continues at coordinate 47,034 of CAMXWF010000015.1, read as the reverse complement.
TCACCTCTGGCCAGGTGCTGGGGCAGGACAGCGTTACCCTGGCGGGGCGGGTGGTCGACTCCCTGCGCGCGGGCATCCCCTACGCCACCCTCGGGGTCTATACGTCCGACAGCGCCCTGCTTGGCGGCACCGTGTGCAACGAGTCGGGCCATTTCCGCGTGGCCCTGGCCCAGCAGCCCAGCTACCTGATGGTGCGCGCCCTCGGCTACACCACCGCGCGGATAGCCCTCGGGCAGCCCTACGATAGTCTCTTCGTGCTTGCGCACAGCAGCCAGGCGATAGAGGCCGTGGAGGTGAGTGCCAAGCGCCCGCAGATCGCCATGCACGGGGGAGGGCTGGAGATGGCCGTCAAGGGGAGCCTGCTGCAGTATAAGCAGGACATCTGGGACGTCCTGAGCAATGTGCCCGGCTTAATCCGCGATCCCGACGGGGGCGTAAAGCTCGTGAGCGGAGCTAAGCCGGTCTTCTACCTCAATGGGCGCCCCGTGCGCAGCAATCAGGAGCTCGAGGCCATCGACCTGAAGAACATCGAGTACGTGCGCCTCAACACCTCCCCGGGAACTCGCTACGGCGCGCAGGTGCAGGCCGTGGTAGAGATCAAAACCACCAGCCTGCTCGAGGGCCTCTCGCTCTTCGCCAGCACCTGGGGCAAGGTGCCCCGCGACTATAGCCACTACCACCGCCTCAACGCGCAGTACCGCTTCGGGGGCACTAGTCTCTTCGCCGGGTGCAGCGGGGGCAACGAGCATTATTACCAGCAATTCACGAACCACGCGCAATTCTTCAAAGGGGGCCAGCTCGCCCTCGAGCAGCACACCGATTTCGTCCCCGTGCACGACGACTCCTACGCCCTCGACTACTTCGCGGGGCTCGACCAGCAGCTGGGCAAGCAGTGGAGCGCGGGGGTCAAGTACGATGGGGGGTATGAGTGGGGGCACGACACCAGCACCAACACCACCCGCATGGTGTTTTATCCCGCCACGGGCGACACCACCTTCACCAAGGCCGCCAGCCGCCTATACGAGCCAGCCTATGGGCATCACGTCAACGGCTACCTCGACTGGAACAACCAGCAAGGGCGCCACTTCTCCTTCAACGTGGACTACTACCTCCGGGCCCGCCGGCGCCAGCAGACCGTGCGCGAGCAGACCGACCCTGCCCCAGTCACCGAGGTACACCACGATAACAGCTCCCGAAACCAGATGGTCAGCTTGATGCCCTCCATGGAGTGGACCCTCGGCCCCCACCAGGTGGAGCTGGGCGGGGAATACAGCTGGGTGGAGGCCCTGAGCGCGCAGGGGGTCGATGGGCAGATCAACTCCGACTACCTGAACCTCGAGCAGACCTTTGCGGCCTTCACGAATTATGGCGTGCAGCTAGGGGGCTGGAATCTCCAAGCCGGCCTACGCTTCGAGTACACCCTGGCCCGCATGCGCGACGATGCCCGCCCCCAGGATAGCAAGTCGGTGCGCTACCCCAACTGGCTCGCTACCGCCTCCGCCAGCACCCAATGGGGCCACACCAACCACACCCTCAGCTTTCGTAGCTGGGTGAAGCGACCTGGCTTCCAGTACCTGTCCAACTACTCCTACTACGTCAACAGCTACACCCGGCAGACCGGCAACCCGGCCCTTCGGCCCAGCACCGTCTACCAGCTGCAGTACAACCTCATGTGGCAATTCCTCTACGTACAGCTCCAGTACAAGGCCACGGCGATGCCCGTGCTGATCATCTTAACCCCCGTGGATGCCACGCTGGGCCAAGTGCTGGCCAAGCCCCAAAATGCCCCGTGGAGCCACAGCTTCACCGGCTTCGTCAACCTGCGCTACCAATGGGGCTTCTACAGGCCCACGCTCACGGTCGGCTGCTTCTACGAGTATACCCAATGGGCCGATGAGAACATCATCAAGCCCAAACCCTTTGCCTTCCTAGAAACGGAGCACTCCTTCTCCATCCCCGGCAATTTCACCCTCACGCTGGGCTATAGCTTCCAGAGCCATGCCACTGCCCAGCTCGGCGAAGCCGACCCCAAGCACAATCTCACCGCGAGCCTCTCCTGGAAGGGCCTAGGCGACCAGCTCGAGGTGAGCCTCAATGGCAACGACCTGCTCGACCGCGCGCGCGACAACTTCCACATGCGCTTCACTGGTATGAACTACTGGCAGCGCAACAACTACTATCGCCGCAACTTCTCCTTCACCGTCAGGTGGCGCTTCCACCAGCACAAGGAGCACTACAGGGGCTCCGACGCCGCGAAAGACCTCATCGACCGGCTCTAGCGGCGCCAGGGCGGATATCGACACAGGGGGGGCGCCACCCTCGATGCGGATGGCGCCCCAGCCTCGTGTAACCTTTTTTCGGGCTTCACCGTATACTCAACAATATACCCCGGGGCTCGTATTGTGGATTTCATGATTGCTTCGTAAAAATATTGATTAAAAACACAAGTACCCCGAATGCCTTGTTTCCCAATTACTTCTGCTTCTTTTATGCTCCTCATCCCTATTGTTAATCGTTCGCTCAGCGTGCCTGAATTCAGGGGTTTCGAGGCCTCCTGGCAGATAGCACGCTAATTGTAAATTACAGATTAGCAGCGCACAAACTCCGTATCCTCTCCGCTCGCAGGGCGTTCATGTGCGGAGTTGGTACGGCGAGGGTGCGGAGCGGGTATCGCGCGGGGGAGAGTGCTCATTTTTTGGGGGGGCTTTCGGCGCGCACGAGTGGGGGGGGTCACGTGGACTTGGCGCAGGAGTTGTGGTGTATGGGGTGGGGGAGTCGCCCCGGCGGAGGAACGCCCCAGGGGGACGATTCGGCCAGAATTGCCTACCTTTATGTACCGTTTTGGAAGATAGGAGATCAACATCCCATGACTAGAACCCTCTGGATTGCATTCGTGCTGCTGCCCTTGTTGTGGGTGGTGCGTGCTGGGGACGCTGGCGCCCAGGGCATCACTTGGATGACGCTTGAGCAGGCTGTGGCGCGCAATAAGACCAACCCCCGGCCGATCTTGGTGGATGTATACACCGACTGGTGTGGCTACTGCAAGCGGCTCGATGCCTATACCTTCTCCGATCGGCACATCGTGGAGTACGTCAACGCCAACTTCTGGGCCGTGAAGTTCAACGCGGAGCAGTCGGATACGGTGCGCTTCCAGGGCAGGGCCTACGCGCCGAGCTCCTCAACCGCCCACACCACCCACCCGCTGGCCGTGGCGCTAACGCAGGGCAAGCTCTCCTACCCCACCCTGGTGTACATCGACGAGGCCAGCAACCTGATCACCGCCGTGCCCGGCTACATGCCCCCCCATCAGCTCGAGCCCATCCTGCACTATGTAGTCGAGAAGAAGTACCTCGACACACCATTCCAGACATTTCAGGAGTCCTTCAAGGGAAGCTATTAGGATCTCTAGCGGGCTACCAGAGTGCTATTTAGCCGCTATCGATTTGTGCCGGGGCTGGCGGAGAACCTGGCCCGCGCGGGGCTTACGCGCCCTACCGACATCCAGTACCGGGCCATTCCGGCCGTGCTGGCGGGCAACGACCTGATGGCCATAGCGCAGACGGGCACGGGCAAGACGCTGGCCTTCGCGCTGCCGCTCATCCAGCTGCTGGCCGCGCGCGGCAAGCCCAAGGAGAGCTACGCCCCCCGAGGGCTTATCTTGGTGCCAACCCACGAGCTGGCCCAGCAGATCTACCTGGTGCTCAAGCAGATGACCCAGGGGCTGGAGGTGGCCTCCTTCTGCCTGACGGGGGGCTATACGCGGGAGGCGCAAATGGACACCCTGCCCAAAGACGTGGACCTCGTGGTGGCCACCCCGGGGCGTATGCGCGATTTGGCGTGCAATGGCTATGTCACGCTGGCGCGCATCCGCTACCTGGTGCTCGACGAGGCCGATCGTATGCTCGACTACGGCTTCCGCCCCGACATCGACTGGCTCTGCCACCGCCTCCCCCCTATGCCCCAAACGCTCTTTTTCTCGGCCACCATCTCGCCCGAGATCAAACGCCTGGCCCACCGGATAGTTCGCAACCCTATTCGCATCGAGATCGCCCCCGACAACCCCGTCAACAACAATATAGCCCACTCGGTGCTGCCCGTCCCAGCCGCTGAGAAGCGCTTCTTCCTCGAGCGGCTGGTGCGGCAAAATCCCGAGAAGAAGATCCTGGTGTTCGTGCGCACCAAGGTGCGGGTGGCGCGGGTGCAGGCGGCCATGGCCCGCGTGGCGATCGAGAGCGCGCAGCTGCACGGGGGGCTCGACCGGCAGGCCCGTCAGGCGGCCTTGGCGGCCTTCTCGGAGGGGCAGGTCAAGCTGCTCATTGCCACCGACCTCTCTGCCCGGGGGCTCGACATCCCGCGGGTCGACATGGTGGTCAACTACGACCTGCCCACGCAGCCTGAAGTCTACATCCACCGCATAGGGCGCACGGGGCGCGGCCGCCTCAAGGGGCTGGCTATTTCCTTCTACGATGAGCAGGAGCGGCCGCTCCTCGAAAGCATAGAGCAGCATCTCGGGGGGCCGCTGCCGCGGGTCAGGCTCGACAGCCAGGAGCGGGCGGATACCGTGGACTTTTCGGCGGCGCAGGATTCCGACTGGCGTTCGCTCCTCAAGGCCCAGCAGGCGCGAGAGGTCGAGCGGGCGGGGAAGCGGAAGGGTCGATCGAAGCGATAGGGAGGATAGGAGCTATGCGGGTAGTACTACAGCGGGTGACGGAGGCCTCGGTGGAGGTGGGTGGCACGACCATAGGGCAGATAGGCGCGGGCATGCTGGTGCTGGTGGCCTTTCGGCCGTCGGATACGCTGGCCGATGTGAGCTGGATGGCAGGCAAGCTGAGCCGGCTGCGCATTTTCGACGATGCCCAGGGGGTGATGAATTGGAGCGTGGTGGAGGCGCAGGGGGCGCTTTTGGTGGTGAGCCAGTTCACCCTCTACGCCCGGACGCGGAAGGGCAATCGGCCGGCGTACGTTGACAGCGCGCCGGGCCCGGTGGCCGAGCCGCTCTACGAGGCGTTTCTGGTGGAGCTCGAGAAGGCCCTGGGGCATGCGGTGGCCCACGGACAGTTTGGGGCCGACATGCAGGTACACCTGACCAACGATGGCCCGGTGACGATTATCATCGATGCTCCTGGCGAGGCCTAGGGGTGGGGGCGGCCGCCCCTCATAGGCCTAGGCTCTCCTGGTAGAGGGGCAGGACGATGCGGAAGGTAGTGCCGCGGTTGGGCTCGGAGCGCAGCACGAAGAGGTGGCCGTGGTGGTAGTTGCGGATGATGCGGCGGGCGAGGGAGAGGCCTAGGCCCCAGCCGCGGGTTTTGGTGGTGAAGCCGGGGTTGAAGATGCACATGCGGGTTTTTCGGCTCATGCCTTTGCCGCTGTCGGAGCAGTCGATCAGGGCGCGGTTGCGCTCCATGCGCAGCTGGATGGAGATGATGCCCTCACCCGAGATGGCATCTACGGCATTGCGGATGAGGTTTTCCAGCACCCATTCGAGCAGGAGGGCGTTGTGGGGGATGCGGTAGGGGATGTCCTCGGTGAGGTATACCAGCGCGATTTTTTGGGATATGCGTGGGCGCATGTAGCTGACGCTTTCGGCAATGGTGCGCTTGATGTCGGTGTCGTTGAGCTGGGGGAGGGTGCCGATTTTGGAGAAGCGGTCGGCGATGCGCTGCAGGCGGTCGACATCGGTGGAGAGGGAGTCGACGATTTCGGGCCTTGCGTTGTCGTCGCGCAGCAGGTGAATCCAGGCTAGCAGGGAGGAGATGGGGGTGCCGAGCTGGTGGGCGGTTTCCTTGGCCAGGCCTACCCAGAGGCGGTTTTGGTCGGCTTGCTTGGTTTGGCGCATGGTGAGTAGGCTCAGCAGCACCACCACGCTGATGAAGCCCAGCTGGATGTAGGGGTATTGGCGCAGTCGACCCAGGGTGGCACTGCTGCCGTAGTAGACGTAGCACTTATCGCCCGAGGGGAGCGTGATGGGGATGGGGTCGTGAGCCCGGGCCATTTCGCGCAGCAGCTGGGGGAGCAGCTCGGCGCGGTCGAGGTATTTCTGCTCGATATTGCGTAGGGAGAGGGGGGTGTGTTGCTCGTTGACCAGGATGATGGGGACGGTTTCGTTGTGCTGGATGATGTGGAGGATGAAGTCGAAGTCCTGGGCCTTGGTATTCAGGTCGGCCATGCGTCGGGTGGCCTCGGCGATGAGTTCAGCTTTTTCCCGTTCTTCCTTGGCCAGCCCGGTGGCCTGTAGCCAGGAGGTGCGCAGGGTCATCACCAGGACGATGGCGATGACGGCCAGGAGCAGGAAGGGGGCGATGCGACGGAGGATACCCATGGCGTGGTGCGGTGATGTCAGGGGATGGTGGGGAGCTTGTCGAAGGTTCGCTGGCCGATCAGGTAGTGGAGCAGGATGCAGAAGGGGGCCCTGGGGGCGGAGGGGCGCGGGCGATGTGGCGGGGCCTTGGGGATGGCCATGGTGAGTCCGCTAAAGGCCTTGAGGACGGCTAGGGCATCCTTCGGGTGGCCTGCGACGAGGTGGAAGGCTGCGGCTAGGACATCGAGGGGCAGCCGAGCCGTCAGCAGGAGCAGGAGCTGCCAGCGCGGGAGGTTTTTGCGTAGCATCAGGAGGGAATTCCGATGGTTGAGGAAGGTCTTTTTTGGGTTGCCGTAGGGGAGCGTGGCGCCGCCGAGGTGGTAGACCGCTACCTGGCCCATGGCGCCGATGGCGTAGCCGGCGCGCCGTAGCCGCCAGCAGAGGTCGATCTCCTCCATGTGGGCGTAGAAGGCGGGGTCGAAGCCCTCGAGGCGGTGGAAGAGGTTGGCGCGGATGGCCAGGCAGGCCCCGGAGGCCCAGTGCACTTGTCGGGTGGAGGCGTATTGGCCGTGGTCGTCCTCCAGATGGCCGAGGATGCGCCCGCGGCAGAAGGGGTAGCCTAGGAGATCGATGAAGCCCCCCGCGGCGCCGGCGTACTCGAACATGTTGCGCTGGTGGGCGCTGCGGATGGTGGGCATGAGGGCAGCGTACTGGGGGTGGTGGTCGAGGAAGTCGAGCAGGGGCTCGAGCACGCCCCCAGGGAGCTCCACGTCGCTATTGAGGATGAGGTAGTAGTCGGCCTCGACGCGTTGGCGTAGGATGTCCAGGGCCCGGTTGTAGCCTAGGGCGAAGCCGTAGTTTTCAGGCAGTGCGATCACCATGGTCTCGGGGCACTGGGCTTGGACGTAGGGCAGGGATTGGTCGGAGGAGCCGTTGTCGGCCACCACGACCAGGCTCCCGCTGGGCTTGGCGGCGGCCACGACCGAGGGTAGAAAGCGCTCGAGGAGCTGGCGGCCGTTCCAATTGAGGATGACGATGGCGCAGTGGACGTTACGCATGGTTTGTCGGGGCGAGGGGTTGACGTTTCCAGCGCCGGTGTGACCAGAGCCAGTAGGGCGGGGCTTCCTGGATGCTGCGCTCCAGGGCGCGCAGGTGCTGCTCGGTGATCCAGTCGGGCGGGGTTTGCCTGGGGGCGTCGGTAATGAGTTCTAGGTGTACTAGGAAGTGGCCGCGTTTGGGCTGGGTCATCTTGCAGTAGAAGACGGGCAGGTCGAAGAGCTTGGCGATGTGCTCTATGCCCCGGTACACCAGGGTGCTTTGATGGAGGAAGGTGGTGCCGTAGTGGTTGGAGCCCACGGGCACCTGGTCGGCAATCAGGCCTACTAAGACGGGGTGTTGTTCTTTGACGTAGTGGGCGACGGCGCGGATGGTGCGGCGCATGGGCACGGTGCGCGAGCCGAGGCGCTCGCGGGAGCGGGTCATGATGCGCTCGATGCGCTTATTGCTCATGGGCTTGTAGATGCTGAGCATGAGGTGGCGCATGTGGGGCTGTGCGCAGGTGAGCATTTCCCAGTTGCAGTAGTGCGCGGCGGCCACCACAACGCTGCGCCCCTGGTGGTAGTAGGGGAGCAGGCGGTCGATGTTGTCGAAGGTGCAGCGCGCGAGGATTCGCTTCTTGGAGGCGTGGGTCATGAAGGCCGATTCGACGATCAGGTCGGCCAGGTGGCGGTAGAACGCGCGGGCGATGCGGGCGATGTCGCGGGGGCTTTTCTCGGGGAAGGAGTTGCGCAGGTTGGTGTAGACCACGGTGCGCCGGTAGCGCGCTGCGGAATAGAGCAGCAGGGCCAGCAGGTCGGCCAGGGCGTATTGTATCCGTTGGGGCAGCAGGGCCACCAGCCAGGTGAGGCCGAAGAAGAGCGCGGCCGCGAGGGCGTCGAGGAGCTTTCTCATGGCTGCATGGTGCGGGCGATGTAGTCGGCGATTTCGGCGAAGCAGCCCGGGGCTGTCCCGATGATCTCGCCGCCGTGGAGGTAGTGGGCTTGTCCTTGGAAGTCGGCGAATTGGCATCCAGCCTGCTTGGCGATCACGATGCCGGCGGCCACGTCCCAGGGCTTGAGGCCGTATTCGTAGAAGGCGTCGACGCGCCCGGCGGCCAGGTAGGCCAGGTCGGTGGCGGCCGATCCCAGGCGGCGCACCCCGTGGGAGTGGCGCATGAAGTAGTCGAGCGTGGCGAAATACTGGTGCATTTTGGAGTATTCGCGGAAGGGGAATCCGGTGGCGATGAGCGCGCGGGCTAGGCGGTTGCAGGGGCTGGCTTGGAGCACTTGGCCGTTGCACAGGGCGTCACTCTGGCAGGTGGCGGAGAACATCTCATCGGCCTTGACCTCATAGACGACGCCGAGCAGCTCGCGGTCGTTCTCTACTAGCCCTATGCTCACGGCGTAGGGCGGCATGGAGTGGATGAAATTGGTGGTGCCATCGAGGGGGTCGACGATCCAGGTGAGGGCCTGCGTGCCGCCGACCTGGCCCGATTCCTCGGAGAGGATGCTGCTTTGGGGCAGGAGCTTTTGGAGCTTGGGGAGGATGAGCTGCTCGGCGCCCCGGTCCACGTAGGAGACGAAGTCGTTGTGCGCCTTTTCCTCTACCTGGTCGAAAGAGAAATGCTCGCGTTCATGCCGGATGAAGCTGCCCGCCGCCCGGGCGATCTCCTGGGTGGCCTGGAGGAGCTGCTCGAGGTCGTTGGCTGTTAGTGTCATATCTGCGATCCTTCCTGTTTTCCTGCCATGATGCCCTGGTGATAGTCGGTGGAGAGGGTGACGTAGGCGATGTCGCCCGACTGGGCCGTAGGGGCTGGGAAATCTACGCGAATATAGTTATCAGTATATCCTTCTGCGCGGCCGAGGGGGGAGCATTGCTCCACGAGCACGGGGTGCGTGGTGTGGGCGGCCCGTAGGCAGTAGTTGCGGTGTAGCTGTTGGCAGAGGTTTTCCAGGCGCTGCGCACGGGCCTTGACGCGCTCAGAGGCAGGCCGCCCTGGCATGGTGGCGGCTGGGGTGCCGGGCCTGGGGGAGTAGGGGAAGATGTGCAGGAAGGCTGGGGCCAGCTCTTCGAGGAGCTTGTAGGTGGCCTGGAAGTCCTCTTCGGTCTCCCCGGGGAAGCCCACGATGACGTCTACGCCGATGAAGGGGTCGGGCAGGAATTGACGGGCGGCGGCCACGCGGGCTCTATAGGTGTCGGGGGTGTACCTTCGGCGCATAAGGCGTAGGATGCGGGGGCTGCCCGACTGTAGGGGCACGTGGAGGTGGGGCATGAAGGTGCGAGACTGCTGGCAGTAGGCCAGGAGGTTGTCGTTGAGTAGGTTGGGCTCTATGGAGGAGATCCTGGTGCGCGCCAGTGCAGGGATCTGGTCGAGGGCCTGGAGGAGCTGTTGGAGCGATTCGCCGTGGCTTCGGCCGAACTCCCCCGTGTTGACGCCTGTGAGGACGATCTCCTGCCGCCCGGCGGCCACGATGCGTTGGGCTTGCGCTACCACCTGCGCGATGGTGGCGCTACGGCTGGCGCCCCGGGCCTGGGGGATGGTGCAATAGCTACAGCCGTAGTTGCAGCCGTCTTGTATTTTCAGGAAGGCTCGGGTGCGTAGGCTGCTTGAGAAGGCCGGGAAGAAGTGTTCGTTGGTGGCTTCTGGGCCTTCGGGCGATTCGGGCGGTAGGGAGATGGGGGGCGATAGGCGCAGGTGGGCCATTAGGAGGCCGAGGAGGTTGTTTTTCTGGGTTCTTTTGACCACCAGGGAGGCTAGGCCTCGGGCCAGCAGCAGGTCGCCCTGCAGGTCGGCGTAGCAGCCTACCACGACGCGGGGGGCCTCGGGGACCAGGTGTTGCGCCCGCTGCAGGAGCTGTCGACACTTACGCTGGGCATGCTCTGTGACGGCGCAGCTATTGACCACCACCACCTGGGCCTGCTGTAGCTGCTCCACCACCTGCCATCCGTGCGCGGCGAATTGCCGAGCGTAGGTGGCCGTTTCGGCGAAGTTGAGCTTGCAGCCAAAAGTGTACAAGGCCACGTTCCTCGTCTTGGGCGTTGGGGTAGGGGTGGGCATCTATAGGGGTTGTTCGACTGCGGGGGAGGTGATGGCCACGCGTTGGTAGTCGGGCAGGTTGAGCAGTTGGTCCACCGACACCTCGGCCTGGGGCGCTGCGTGCAGGTAGGCTTGGTAGATCACCTCCATTTGCTCGATGTCTTGCTGCCGGGAGATATTCAAGTCGGCGCCGAGGCCGTCGAGGGCCTGGAAGAATAGCCGGGCGGTGATGTTTTCCAGGGGCTTGGCGGGCATGAAGGCGTTGGTGTTGCTATCCTGCGTGGCTACGGGGATGACTAGCCCCGCGGACTGCATGAGGCGTAGCAGTCTGGAGGTCAAGCGGAACGAGACCCCCAGCTCGTCGGCGATTTCCCGGGCGTCGCAGGGGGGCAGGCTATGCTTGAAGCGGTAGGCCACCTTGAGCAGGATGAGGAAGGCGAGCTGTTTGCGTACGTTGGGTCGGATGTCTTCTTGCTCGGATTCCATTTCGTAGAGGTGTGCATTCTGCATGGCGTAGCAGAGCTCTGCCCCGAGCAGGAGGATGAGCCAGCTGAGCCGCATCCAGACGAGCAGCAGGGGTAGGGCGGCAAAGCTGCCGTAGAGGGCGTTGTATCGGGAGACGCCGATCTGGAAGTAGAAATAGACCCATTGGACGACCACGAAGGCTGCCCCGGCCACCAGGCCGGCGAGGAGGCCGGCGCCCGTGCGCACTTTGGTGTTGGGCATCATGATGTAGACCATGGCGAAGATCAGGCTCACCAGGAGGATGGGGACTAGCCGCAGGAGCAGGGAGAAGAGCGGGGAGAGGAAGTGGAGGAATTCGATCTGGGTGACCATCCGCTGGATGGAGCCTTGGAGGGCGAGGTTGGAGGCGCTGGCGGCCACGATGACGATGGGGATGATGAGCACCATGGCCAGGTAGTCGGAGAGCTTGCGGAACCACGTCCTGGGGCGCGCCACCTGCCAGATGGTGTTGAAGGCCTGCTCGATGTGGTTAAACATCCGGATGACCGACCAGAGCAGCACTAGGCCGCCGAGCCAGGTGAAGACTTGTCGTCCGCGTTTGTTGGTGAGGTGGTCGATGGTGTCGATGAGCCAGCTGGCCACGTCGGGGAAGTGGCCGAGGTGGTTCATGAGGTTGAGCTTGAGTTGCTCGTCGAGCAGGAAGCCGCGGGCCACCGCGAACATGAGGGCCGCGATGGGCAAGACGGACATGAGCATGTAGAAGGTCAGGGCCGAGGCGCGCATCTGCACGTGGTTCTGGCTACTGCGCCGGTAGGCTAGCAGGATGATGCGCAGGAGGCGGATGAGCGACCATTGGCGGTTGTCATACTGCTCTTGGTCGACGGTCCAGATCTCGTAGCGCGCAAAGCGGGCGGCGCGCCTATACTGCTGCTGGAGGCGTTGCCACCACTTGAGGTCGTTGCTCTGTTTGGTCACCCTACGCGCTCTATACGTTGCGGGGCGAGGGCCCATGCCCCAGCATGGTTAGTACGGCAAAGTTAGCGGTTTTTTCGAGGCGGGCTGGGGCAGCGCGTCGGGCGCGCGGGGCTTCGCGATGGGTGGGGTGGGCTGGCCACTGCGGGGCGACCACGAGGCCGGGGGAGGTGCCTAGGGCCTTTGGGGCAGCCCTGAAGGCTAGGCGGTGTGGCCTTCCCTGCGCGGGGAGGTATGGCTGCGCGATGGCGCCAGTGGCCAGGCGGACGGGCTTGGCGAGGAAGAGCATCGGGGTGTTTTGCGCCCTTGTATTCCCGTGTGCAGCGCGTGGGGCCTTTTCCGCGTGTAACAAAATACCAAGAGATTTCGTAACATTGCGGTAGAAATGGAGGGTAGTAGGCGTGCGCGGCGAGTACTAGTGCAGGCTTAAACACGGAGAGGGCTTATGAATAGCGAGAAGGGGCTTACGGGCTTTGCTGGGAGGCGCCGCGAGAGCGGGCTTGTGCAGTGGGTGGGGCTATTGGGTGTGCTGCTAGCGTTGGCGGTGGGAGCGCCTGCCCGGGCCCAGATAAAGATACCGAAGGCGCGTGACTTGGCCAGGTACACAGACAGCATTGCTAACCTCACGCAGATCGACAGGATGAAGGTGCTGTTCTACGAGGGGTTCGACGCAACGAATACCCTGTTGGATGCATCGCACTACAATTTCAAGAACGACAAGCTACCCGATGGCTGGAAGAACGAGACGGTCCAGACATCGACAACGGGCAATGCCATAGGGTGGAAGGCGCGCTATGGGGGCGGCTGGATATCCGACCCCATGAAGCTCCACTTCCCTACTTCTGGGGCCAATGGCACTGAGCGCTGCGCGACGAACCAATCCTATGACAATACGGCCATTTCTATCATGGTCACCCCGCCCATCGACCTCTCCGCGGCGGCCTCGCCTATTCTGCGCTTCTACTACTGCTCGCCCAATCGTTCGGGGGTCAATACCATGCGGATTAAGTACCGCTTGGGGCCGCAGGATAAGCAGTGGAAGGATGTGCCCGGTGGGGTGTTTGTGAGTGGGGTGGAGAACTGGCAGTTTTTCACCGTGCCGCTGGATGAGATCGTCAGCAAAGCAGGGGGCAATTCGCTCAACATGGTGCAGCTGGGTTTTTGGGGTGAGCAGCATATGGGCTTTGGCTGCTGCATAGATGAGATCCAGGTGCTGGAGGCGCAGGGGACGCCGGTGGAGCTGGTGAGCGCGGAGTATCGCTCGCTTGGCACGAGGATCACCCCCAACACGACCGACCAGCCCTTGGCCTGCATCCTCCTAGAGGAGCGCTCGGGTGCTGGTCATCTGCGGCTGCATAATCTGAACGGGCAGGTGTCTGTGGCAGGCGGGAAATCGGTCACGATCACCAAGATGAACCTATACCGCACCACCACGCCAGACTTCTCCACGGAGCAGCTGGTGTCGGAGCTGGCCTTTACGGGGGCAGGCTCTTCCTATACCATCACGGCCCCGAAGGACGTGACGGAGAAGGCCGCCATCCCCGCCGGGCAGAGCTACCTGTGGATTGCGGCCGATGTGGCGGCGGCCGACACGAAGGCCAAGCTCTATTTTGAGGGCACCGTGCAGGACGGCTACAGCGCGCGCTTCGGCACCTATATTTCCAAGAAGGAGGCTGGTGGGGTGGTGTCCGTGCCCTATCCCAATGCGGCCAAGCAGGTGTTTGCAGGGATCAAGGAAGCGTTTGCCCACACCAAGGAGTGCACAGTGTATGCCGAGCTGGTGCGCACGGAGATGGAGGGCGGAGCTAGCGATTGGCTGCCGCAGGGGGCAGCTGGAACGTCCACATGGGCTATTGGGACACCGGGGGCCAAGACGAAGGCAGCGACCCCGCAGGTGGATAAGGCCTATGCAGGCAGTGGGGTGCTAGGTACGGCCGAGCTAACGGGCGGCAAGCTCTTGGGGCGGATTAGGGGCTCTAGTGGAGGGGCTTGGGCCAGTGATTATAGCGTGGTGCTGCTGGCCCAGGAGGTGGATGCGCGGCACTACAAGGATGTGCACATGGATATGATGTACGTCTCCAACACGTCGGGGGCGATGGTCTACTTGGAGGTGGCCTACCCGGATGCGCAGGGGAGCTATGACAATTCGCTCTGGACGGTGGTGTGGAATAGCCAGAAGATGTCGATGATGTCGGGGTGGGTGAAGCTGCAGTTCAACCTCTCGCAGGTGCTGGATCGGCGCAAGTTCAAGTTGCGCTTCCGGGCGGAGAACTTGGGGGGCGCGGATGCGAACGACCAGTATTTCTTCGTGGACAATTTCAAGATCATCGGCGATGAGATGCAGCGTGATTTGGGCATCGAGTGGGTTAGGCCCGTGGAGAAGCTTAGCTACGATGATGGCGCGGGGCACCGCAAGCTGCATGTGGACATCAAGGTGACCAACTATGGTAAGAATCCCATTGTCAACGGTGATGGGAGCGTAGAGGTGCTGCTCAATGGTGAGCTGAAGGACACGAAGAATGCGGCTGGAGCGTTGGGCGCGGGCGGGACGGCCACGGTGAGCGTTGATCTCGACTTGCCCCCGCAGCAGTCCAAAAAGCCGCAGCTGCTCGATCTGCGGGTGAAGCTGCGGGCGCAGGATGACGATCCGGCTAATAATGAGCTGTCGTTGGTGGTGCCAGTGCTGGGGCAGGTGTCCGTCACCGATGATATTGGCTACCCGGCTGTGCGCGGCGATGTGATGGACGATTGGTATCCGCAGTCCCTAGAGCAGGCCGGACGCAATTCTTGGCGCCTAGCGTTGCTCTCGCCCGTGAGTGAGCATTTTGGGGCTAAGCCCCCCATGAGCTACTACCTGTGGACTACGGGCGTGCGCGAGTGCTATAGGTATGAGCAGTCGGCGTTGCTGAGCCCTGTGTTTACTATTACCGGGTCGGCGCCGAAGACGTTTTCCGTGGCCTACTCCATAGAGCTGGATAGGCAGTTGGCGCAGTACAACGATGGTGGGCGCTATTTCGAGGCCTACGTGGAGTACAGGACGCAGGAGGGCACGGGCGATCCATCGCCGTGGACGCGTCTGGATCAGGATCCCTCGGCCGCGGCGGAGTCGCAGAGATTCCAGCAGAACTGGTATTCCGCGGGGGCTGCCCCTGGGTGGGTGGCCTCTACGCTACGGGGCGCCACGCAGGATTACCGGGTGTCAAAGGTGGCGCTGAGCCCCTCGCAGACAGGGGGGAAGTACGTGCAGTTCCGGATAGTGTTTAATCTGCGTGCTTTCCAGACGGTCCCGGGCATGGCGGTGAGCGGCGTGGAGGTCAGGAAGCTACGGCCCAATATGCAGATCGTGAGTCTTTTGCCGCCCGGGGAGCTCTGTGAACGGGGAGAGAACGGGGAGCTAAAGCTCGTGGTGAAGAATGCGGGCATGGTGCCTACGCCAGCCGATTACCGGGTGCCGATTTCCGTCAAGGGTGTTTGGAAGCACTATGAGAATGAGGCCTCCACGGCGCTGCCTAAGCCCGATCAGCTTAATCGGGTGCTGGCGGGGTTTGACCTGGGCAATATGCAGCCGGGTACTATCCGGGAGGTGCCTATAGGGCTTTCGCAGCTGTGGTGGAAGGATGCGCGCAATCGCATAGACTTGACGGCTTCCCTGAATTTGGAGTATAATCCCGATGAGGATATGGGGGATAACACCCTCGTGGTGAAGGATAAGAAGGCCGTGGTGCCGGCTTTCTTCCCCGTGAAGGGCCTCATGGAGGCCGGTGGCACGGTATATATCAGCAAGACGAACCTAGAGGCTGCGCTCATCACGAAGAGGGGCAACTATACCTTCAAGGATTTCACTCTTGCCCCCCAGGGCTCGGCGAACGGTGCGATCAATGGTGACAAGATCAAGGTGAGCTCTGCTGCCACTACAGGTCAGTTTCTTTTGACCTATACGGCGGTAGGCGCAGAGGCCAATGGCAGCGCAGGCCAGGAGTGCAAGGATCAAAAGGTGGCGTTCACCCTGCTCACAGGCGAGGAGCAGAATGCGGCTATCGTTGGGGCCGCGGTGCCCGAGAGCTGCTTGGGCAAGGCCTCCGAGAATAAGCAGATGGGGGTGAATGTGGAGGTGAAGGTGCTGCAGGGTAGTCCGGCCTCGATGACGCTCCAGGTGAAGCAGAATGGCCAGGAGATCTATAGTGGGCCAGCGACCGCTGGGAAGAATGAGCTGCAGATCCCCTCCTCCAAGTTGGTGAGTGGTCTTAGTACGGTGGAGTTCGTGCTTACTGTGGATGGGGGCGATTTGGATTTATCAGACAATGTCTACCAGCTGTCCAAGTCCTTCTTCCGGTTTGATGACCCGATCCAGGTGTTCTTGCAGGCGGCCAATAATCCGTACAACGTACGTAAGCTGGTGCCAGGGAGCACCACGGTGACCGCAGGGGAGCAGAGTTGGAATCTCTATACGCCCGACTACGATGGCCAGGTGGGCATCCAGTGGATGAAAGATGGTCAGTCCGTAGGTTCGGAGATGAGCTTGGCGTTGGGCACGAACTCGGGTACCTACAAGGTGCGCTTGGAGTCTAAGGGCGGTTGTGGAGCTGAGACGTCGGAGGACTACATCATCAAGAACGATGATCTGGATCTTCTGCGCGTGGAGGGCTACGTGGAGGGTATGCCGCTGTGCCGCGATGACAAGGACATGGCCGAGCTCATGGTGACGGTGCAGAACACCTCATGGGCTTCCTACCCATCGGGGACGGAGTTTCAGTTTGCCGTGAAGGTGGGCGGCGGAGCGCCTCAGACGGTGAAGCATAAGCTGCAGGGTTATTCCTTGACGCATAACGGTTACCTCCAGCCGAGCCTACGCTTCAAGGTGCCTTCGGGGGCCACTACGGCCGATCTGGAGATAAAGCTTGAGGGGGTGATAAGGCCAGGCGGCACCCTGGAGCCCGATGCCAAGACGGACAACAACACGCTGCCCGCTAAGGGGAAAGATGAGACGCTCAGTTTTACCCTCTATAGCCAGCCGGTCGTGGAGATCACGGCCGATAAGATAGGCTCGGTCGATGTGTTGGCCCAGGGAATGGTGTTTGATAATGATAGCAAGCTGACCCTGAAGCCGGGTACCACGGCCAGTATAAGCTCCTATACGTGGAGCTCACGCAACGTGACGAACTACTTTTTTGAGCCTGCGCAGGGGACGGTGACAAATGGTGCGTTGACTATCAGTGGCATTCCAGCTGATGTGTATATGCTGGAGGTGAAGGATTCGCACGGCTGTAAGAATTGGGACACCGTGTTCATCAACCAGACCGACTTGGTTGTGCATAAGCTCAGCAAGCCAGGCAGCATGTGCGATGTGGGCGAGGCTGAGTTCTTGGAGATACAGCTGGCCAATAGGGGGAATCAGCCTGTGCTCTGGGGCGATAAGGCCGAGGTCACGGTGAAGACTTCCAATAATTTCTCTAGGAAATTGACCTGTGCACTGCCGGCCATTGGGGCCCAGGGGATGGCGATGCTGGTGATCAACGATACCGAGTTCATGCAAGCGTTTAAAAAGGCCATGGCTGGCCCCAGCCATAGGATTCAGATCTCGCTTAAGCCCATGCCGCGCGACATGGATCAGTTGCGCCAAAGCTACGAGTACCCCGCGTGCTACGAGAGGCGAGGCTTTGCGAAGAACTGGGATGTAAACGAGATGAACAACAAGAAGGCCTTCGATGTTACGAGCTACGGCTATCCTAAGGTTGAGCTCTATGTGCTCTACGAGGGGGAGGATGACCCGGTGAGTAAGCCTGGGCAGAGCATAATAGATGATGGACGTGAGGTGCTGGGGGCCAATGGGTCCAATGCCCCCACGATGCAGTACCCCAATGTGACCCGACAGAAGTTCATCTTGGCTCTTCGCCCCAAGGAGACCAATCAGCCTACCGTGGAGTGGAAGTACGAGAGCAATATGTCGCCCTATAACATCCCAAGCATGGAGATAAAGGGCGAAGAGACCAGCTTGAATGCGGCGTGGGCTGCGTGGAAAGCAGGGGCAGGAGCTAAATACGACCAGAGCGCCTACACGCGCTACCTGCCGACTAAGGAGATGGAAGAGGCCATGAGGTTGCCGGCTAAGCAGCCAGTGGGGCAGTACGATGTGACGGTTTCCTCGGTGGAGGGGTGCGTGAAGAGCTTCAAGTTCATGGTAAAGCCTGCGTTCTACGATATGGCCATAGCGGGCATGAGCGGCCCGGGCGCATTGTGCGACCTGTATCCGCAGGGTACGGCAACCGTCAAGGTGAACCTGCAGAACAATGGGAATTCCACCTTTGGAAAAGGTACCAAGGTGGAGTTGCAGCTTACAGGGCAAGCGGCGGGTTATAACGGTTTGTCACCTGTTACGGTGGACTTGGAGCCGCAGACCAAGACCGTTACGCTAGATGACGAGCTGAGGCAGAACTGGCTCAGGCAGGCTAACTTCACGGTGGATCTAGAGAACGTGCGTACAAAACTCGTGGAGAAGAATGTTCAGGGGCTGGATAACCCCAAGAGCTTAGACGATACGCAGCTCACGTTCTCTGCGAAGATTATTTCGCTGAAGACTGCAAGCGGCGAGGTGATTTACGATGAGAACCACGCCAATGATGAGAAGGTGGATGGGGTTGTGATAAAGGATTTGAAAGATCCCCTAAGGCCAGGTTTCAATATTACTATTGGTAGCAGCAGTCCAAGAGCCGCCACGGCTGCGGGGCCAAACGATCACTATACGCACAAATATGAGTGGCAGCCCACCGACCCTGAGATAGACGTGAGCAGGCTGAAGGAGACGATGAGCTATACCGTTTCGGCGAATTTGATGACGGGCGGTGCGCCGGGAACGTATCTTTGGACGGCAAACAGCACTACTCCGTTTTCGCCCAATGCGGCGACGAATGAGCAGAGCTACAAGGTGTACGGGCCAGGTCTGACGACGTTGCTGTATAGCGAGGAGGTGGAGGGGCAGACGTGTTCAGTACAGGCTTCCATCATGGTGTTTGGCACCAACCCCGACCTTGTGGTTTCGGCCGTCAAGCGCACGAGCGGCGAGCCGCTCGTGGCCTGCAAGGACAATATTGGTGCGCTCAACGATGTGGTGATAGATATACAGAATGTCAGCACCAAGGAGATAAGTGCTTCAGACCCCAAGCACAAGCCTTGCCTGGAAGGCAATGTGGAGCTGCACTTCGGTGATGGGACTCTGGATCAGGTGAAAGATTCACCCGTGGTGAAGACCTTACACTACGCTACAGGTGGTACGTCTTGGGCTCCCCAGGGCGTGGTGAGTACGCCACCGTTCAGCTTGGAGGGTATAGTGACACCGTCCTTTACGGAGCCTAGCAAGGAGTTCCTCTTGGTGGCGGTGCTGAAGCCGGCTGCGGGTTGTGACCAGAAGCCCACGGAGAATGACGTGACCCAGCAGGGCGTAAAGCTGATCGGCACGCCCGACCTACAGCAGTATGTGGGCATAGAGAAGAAAACGCCGCTTGACGGAGCGTTCAAGGTGTATACGCAGCAGCCCCCGGCACTTCAGGTGCAGTCTAGCGGGCAGTTCAAGAACAGCGACTTCGTGTGGACTAAGCCCAATGGACAGACGCTCAAGCAAACAGAGTGCCCAGTGGATGAGGTTGGTGACTACAAGTTGGAAGGAAAGACCATTGAGGCCAGCTGCCCAGCCACCACCTCGGTGAAGGTTCGTAGGCCAGGATACTTGGAGCTTTCTGCGGTGCCAGTGGAGCAGTTTGTGGGTATAGGGCTTGATGACAAGTGCAAGCCGACCCTGGATTTTACTAGTGGTGCTGCAGATCTGAAGGCCAAGGTGAAAATCAGGAATGCGGGTCAGGAGCCGCTTGATATAGCCCAGGGCGATGTCTTGAAGCTTGAAATTAAGGATTATAAGAATATTCTAAATGGCAAGGGGACAGGAGCAGCTGCCCCGGTGCCAGAGTACGTCTTCCCCTCGGCTCTTACACTTGCCCCTGGAGAGGAGCAGGAGGCCGAGGTGCTGCTTATTAAGCAGTTTGGCAAGAGCGAAGAAGGTAGGATAGTGGAGTACCAGGGTGAGTTGACCGTTGCTGAGAGCGTCCCGGCCGATACCCGCGTGAAGGATATGAAGGAGACAGGGGAGGCAGAAATGGCTCTCCAGCAGCAGCCCTTCTACTTCATAGCCCCGCCCACGCCGGAGCCAGAGAATCTGTCGCAGATGGCAACAAACTTCGTGGCCGATGCCTACCGGAATGCCCATCCGCCCATGAGTGAGAGTCCGGATTTGCAGATGGTCAAGAAGGTGGACAATGTCAGCCTACAGATTGTACTCCAGGCGGATAAGAGTGGTGCAAACACCTATTCGTGGTACAAGGGTGAGGAGACCGAGCCAGTCGCCAAGACATGGGCGTACACGATCAGCAGTTCGGGTAAGTACAAGGTCAAAATAGAGAACAAGTATGGTTGTGTGGCTGAGAGCGAGCCAGTGGACATCCGCTACACGTTGAGCTACATGTTTTCTGATTTTAAGGTACTGGGCCTGGAGGACAATAGCGCCGCAGGAGGAGCCCGCACCTGTGTGGATGCCGGGGCGGCCGGGGCAAAGCTTATGCCGCGCTACGAGGTAACGCTTAGCGATGCTGAGGAGATGCTGCCTGCTGGGGCCAAGTTCACAGTTAAAACCGCAGTGGCCGCGGCCCCGACAGGGATGCCTAAGCAGACTGTTCCTACGCAGGACGTGGTGCTTGTAACTGAGAAGGAATATAAGCAAGGCGATGTGATAACCATAGAGGGTAATGAGGTGGCCGTGAAGGAGAATGAGGAGACTACTTTCCAGGCCACGCTCGACTTGACCCAAGATGTGGCCAATAAGAACTTGGACATGCTACCAGATCCGAAAAAGCAGATGCCCGAAGCTACAGTGAGCGGCAATTCGGTCACCAGTCCTTCTATGCAGTTCTTCATTGCGCTCAAACCACAGCTCAAGAATGGCCTCATGGGCGTGGAGGGCATGAGTGCAAAGAACGTGGGTGCCTACTGGGTCTATGCGGGCAAGGGGCAGATTGTGAATTATAACCCCATATCGCCCGATGAGAGCGCGGATTACAAGTACACGTGGGTTATCCCAGGCTCGCCAAACCAAGAGAGTCGCGATGTGACACTAAAGGATAAACCACCCTATTTTAAGCTGACTATAGAGGATCAGGCTAACTTCTGCACGCAGGAATACACTGTGAACTACTTCAAGTACTGGAGGCTCTATCCCCCGCAGGTGAACCCTGAGGGCTCGGTGCAGGTAAAGAGTACCTTCAAGGTGTCTGATGCAGAGGTGGAGGCTTCCTACGAGAGTAAGGGCGATGTGGGCGAACAGCACTATGAGCGCGTGCCTGACCAGCAGCTGCTCAAGGTTTCGCTTTTGCCCGTGGATCCTTACAAGGTGGTGGCTGCCCTACTCTACAAGGGCCCCGAGAGCTATAACGATGGCGGCTCTTCCGAAGGGCAGGCCATAGAGGGCTTTGAGCAGACCATGAGCCAAGATATGAAGCTTAGTGTGACGGCGGAAAAGGGCCAGCCTACCCCAGGCACCAACCCGAATGCCGTGGAGTCCAGCTTGCTCCAGACGGTGGTGGTTCAAAGTCCCTTTGCTGACCAGATGAACCTCTGGGGCGTGCAGCAGCTCAAAGCCTATTGGTTTACTGACTTGGTAGGTCGCATGCTTCTCTATCGGAGTGTGCAGCCAGCGGTGGAGAATATTACCATCTCTACGAGCAGCTTGCCTGAGGGGCTCTACCTGCTCTGCTTGCAAGATCGTGAAGGTGGTATCCGCACCCTGCGCGTGATCAAGCAGCACTAGGCCGTACAGTGCATATGAAGGGGGCGAGGACAGACCTGTGTCCCGCCCCCTATTTTTTGAGACTATGTCGCGACGAGGCCGCGCCTATTGGCGTCAGTACCAGATGGGCATCATCCATAAATATGCCCTAGGGTCTGATTGGGACGAGCATTTACGCCATACTCGCAGCCTGGTAGTAGACTACGTCCACCGACGTGCCCTACGTAGTTTAGCAATCGTGGGGAGTGGCTGGCTTCTCGACGTACCCATGGAAGAGCTGCTGCCGCAGTTGGAGTCTATAACCCTCATTGACATCAGCCATCCGCGCCAGGTGGAGTTGCGCTGGAGTACTCAGCCTAAGGTCCATTTCATTTCGCTCGATGTGACGGCTGGGGCTGTGGATAGGGCATTACGCTCGATGCATGGCCGCGAGCCCATGGAGAGCTTGGAGGCTGCTTTGGAGGCTTCCCCAAAGCCAGCGCTTGCGCTTGCGGTCGATGGGGTAGTGTCGCTCAATTTGCTCAGCCAGCTGCCGCTACGCCTGATTGACAGTCCCAGCCAGCACTATACCGTGGCCCAGAGGCAGCGCATGGCCGCTTTAGTGCAAAGGCACCACCTGGAGTGGCTGAGCGACTTCCCGACGGCTCTACTAGTCACTGACGTGGAGGAAAGCCGCTTCCCCCTGAGTCCTGCGCAAGCTCAGCCTTCGCAGGTGCGTCCCACTGTGTTTATCCCTTTGCCGCATTTGGCCCATGGCACATGTTGGGAATGGGTTCTTGATGCGCAAGGGGTCACCTACTCGGGCTGTCGCACGGTGCTTTCGGTGGTAGGGGGTGAGCTTCCAGTGTCTTCTACTCAGTGCCCGTGAATCGCTGGTCGGGGAAGTAGAGCAGATTGAGCTGCTGGATGAGGGCCTGGGTGGAAAAGGTGCGATACCTGACCTTCTCGAGCCCCATCACCCATTCTACGCCGTGCTGCGTGCTGGCTAGGAATAGCTCATCGCCCTTTTCTAGGTCTTCAGGTCGAAGTGGCTCCTCGCTCACCTCTCCCAGCCCGATGATCCTAGCGGTCTTGTTGATGTTGCTACGGATCGGGTCGTAGCATGCGCCTTCGGTCAACGGTGGCGTGAAGAGCTTCCCTTCCCTTACCATGTAGAGAGTCCCCTGTGAGGCCCGTGCCACACGTCCCGCCGTGTTGAGGAGGATGAGGTCGCTGTATGGCTTATTGCGCAGGGCTTGCTGTACGAGCCACTGCGTGGGGTCGCCTAGCCAATTGATGGTCGTATAGCGTGAGGGCGCAATTGTGAGGCCTTGGGCATAGCTAAGCAGCAGGCCTTGTTGCCGCTGTACGAATCCCTTTTGCGGTAGGGGTTGCCCCTCGATGAGTAGGGACGATGTGAGCGTGTCGAGCGGCAGCAGTGTGGAGTTGGCCTCTGGGAAAAGGACTAGCCGTAGCAGCGTGGTGCGATACCACATGTTGCGGTTGAGCAATCGAACTATGGCCGTCTGTAGGGACTCTGCCGCCAGGAAGTGCAGCAGGGGAAGCATGGCCGTTTTGGCATCTTCTAGTAGCTGCTGGAAGTGCTGATGGAAAAAACGTGGTTGCGAGGCGTAGGACAGCAGGTAGGTGTACACGCCCGCTTGGGTTGCAAGCCGCCAGTCGCTCAGCGTATGCGGTAGGCGCTTTTCCAGGATGAACTCCCCATCCTTCCACAGGTAGGGGTCGGGCGGGTATTTCTGGCGCCTGCGCTTATGCCTGACGGGAGCTATCTGTGCGCTGGAGGAGGCGTCACCAGCCTTGAAGTCCATTAGTAGGTAGTGAAGTGGAGCAGCTGTTGGAGGAAGTCTTGCGCTGTGCCCTCGGCGGTGAGCATAGGGTAGAGGAAGCCGTAGATGGCCCCGTAGAAGTGGGCCATGTGGTCGATATGCTGGTTGGCTCTCCTGCTGCTATACCACGAGTAGATGAGGAAGGCTATGCCCATGAGGATGCCTGGCAAGGGTACCAGGCCAAAAAGATAGATGGGCGCCCACGGCGCGAGGGTGATGCTAGTAAAGACGACGGCCGAGACCCCAGCCGAGGCCCCTATGGAGATGTAGCCTGGATCCCTGCGCCGCGTGAGGTAGGAGACCAGCGCTGCCACCACGCCCCCCCCGAAATAGAGCATTGGGAGATGGAAGCTGGCCGAGCTGAAGAAGCGGAACTGCATACAGCCGAACATCTCCCAGATGTAGCTCCCGAAGGAATAGAAGACGAGCATGTTAATGGCCAGATGCCAGCCCCCACCGTGGACAAACATGTGCGTGAGGAGTCTGTACCACTCGCCGCGTTGCGCCATGCGGTGGGGCCACAGGGCTAGCTGGCTGATGAGTTCTGGCCGGCTGAAAGCGTAGATGGAGATGATGCACGTGAGCGCGACTATGGCTACAATCATGGGGCGTGTTGGCTACCTACCCCCACTAGGGGAGGAGACGGATAATCAATTCTTCGTAGAGGGCTTGCGTGGAGGGCGGCGGGCCGTAGTAGCCCTTGCTCATGAGGTCGTAGTAGCGAAGCCAGGTGAAGATGGTGGAGAGCTGGCGGCTAGAGAAGCGCCGGGCTGCTGCATTGTATTCCCGCAGGAAATAGGGGTTGACACCGAGTCGGTTGGCTATCTCGATGTCGTTGTAGTGCCCCGTCAACCCTTGGTAGCGCAGCACCCTTACGAAGTAGTTGGTTATCTGGGGCAGCACGGCCTGAATGGGGTTTGACTTCTCGTCCTTGGCCATTTGCAGCGCAATGAAGAGTGCCCTTGGGCGGTCGCAGGCCCCTAGCGCCTTGGTGAGTTCAAAAGCATTGAAGCTGCGGCTTATGCCTATGGTGTCGAGCACATCGTTCTGGCTCACAGAGCTCTTGCCCGCCGGGAGGGCCAGGATGAGCTTGTCGAGAGCCTTGTCAATGGTGGTCAAATCGGTGCCGAGGCTCTCCTTGAGTAGTGTGGTCACGCCAGCTTCTAGAGTCAGCCCCTTTTCCTTGGCGCGGGCATCGATCCAGGGTGCTACCTGGTAGTCCCGGTAGGCTGTGGACTTGAAGACTACGCCGTGGGCTCTGGCCCCCTGGAGCAAGCGCTTCGTGTCCCCCTTGGTCTCCTTGATTTCGCTACGGGCATTCAGCACTAGCACTGTGGATTCCAGCGGGTGCTCTGCGTAAATAGCCAGCTGGGAAAACGACTTGATGTTTTGTGCCTCTCGCACCACCACCAGCATCCTATCGGAGACCATGGGCGCCCGGGTGGCCAGCGCAATGATTTGGCTCGGAGTCACCTCGGAAGCGTACACCAAAACCTGGTCGAACCCTTTGGCCTCCTGGGGTACTAAGTGCTCGAGTATGTGGTTAGTAATGGCATCGCAGAGGAACGGTTCACTCCCGTGTAGCACATAGAGAGGCTTCACCTTGCCCTTGTCAAAGTCTGCAATGATCGCCTTGGCCGCCGTCGCGGCATCCTGTTGCTTAGCCATGGAGTAACGCTTGCACCGAGCAAATGTAGTGCTTTTGCGCACGATGTGCATGCTGCCGTTGCCTATCCCGCCGTCTAGTTACCAGCTAGGGCGCTGATGGCAAGCCCAAATTGTGTGGATGCACAGTCCAAACCTGCGCCGCGAAAGCCCCGCACCATGCTTAGAATCGGATGGCTGACTTGGTATTCAAGCCTCGGTGGAAGCCGTGCGCCCTGCTGCATTGACTTTCCGTTGCAACAAGCCCAGCCGGTTCCCCTCTCCGAAGCGAATGGGAATACTCATATTGGGCGATCCCACATCGCTTTGCGGCAAACCTACTCTTGTAAATGCAATAAAATCATTGATGCATATGAGCGTAAGACGAGGTGTTCTGCTAGCCTTGGTGCTAGTATGCGTGGGTGCATGGGGCCTGCTGGCCAACGATGACTCGACCAGCCCACCGCGATGATTACAGGCCAAGTCAAGACCGAGGGCAGGCCAATTAGCGGAGCCGTCATCCGTGTGGCTGGTTCAACCATAGTGGCTGTGAGCGATGAGGAAGGCTACTACCGCATGGGCCCGCTGCATGACATGGAAACCACCCTGGAGTGCACCCTAATGGGCTTCAAAACCCAGCGGCGCACCATCCAAGTACCCCACGGGGAGAGCCTAGAGGTCAATTGGGACCTCGTGCGCGACTACCTGCTTGTCGACCAGGTCGTGGTCACTGGTGACCGCCGACGCCCCACCCGATGGGAGACCCCCGTGGTCATTTCCACCGTCTCCCCCAAGCTGATGCGCTCCCTGAGCACCGACTCTCTCAGCGACGGCATGAGCTTCCTCTCGGGGCTCCGCATGGAATATAACTGCCAGAACTGCGGCTTCAACCAGGTCCGCATGAATGGCTTGCCCGGCGAGTATTCGCAGATCCTCATCAACGGAAGGCCGCTCTTTGGCTCCGTGCTGGGTGTCTACGGCATGGAGATGCTCCCCACGGCCATGGTCAAGAACATTGAGGTGCTCCGCGGGGGCGGCAGCTCGCTGTACGGGAGTTCCGCGGTGGGCGGCATCGTGAATATCATATTGCAGGAGCCGCAGGACAACATCTTCGAGGTCACCTTCCAGGGCGCAGCTACGGGTGTGGGGCTCAAGGGCAACTACGCGGGCAACATCGAGGGGGTGGACAAAGTGCCCGTAACCGCAAAGCCTGACATGTTCATCTCGTTCAACGGGGCCGTGGTAACCCAAGATTCCTGCGCGGGCATGAGCGTCTGGGACGCCGTGCGCAACCGCGAGCCCTTCGATGCCACCGGCGATGGCATCTCGGAGTTCCCCCTGCTCCGCATGGCCAACGTGGGCATGAACGTCTACCACCGCCTCGGGCAGCGCGCAAAGCTCAACGCCAACTATTTCTACATCTACGAGAAGCGGCGCGGCGGCGACAGGTTCAACGCGCCCGTTCACGTGGCCAGCGTGGCCGAGGCCCCTAACCACTCGATCCACAACTTCTCCATCTCCTACGACCAAATGCTCCGCACCCAAGACCAGCTCAATGTAGGCCTCGGATTCCAGCACCTCCAGCGCGATTCCTACTATGGCGGCTACAGCCTCGCCGACTACGGCCTCACCTCCAACTGGATTCTCAACGCGGGCATCAACTACACCGCCTACTTCCGCTGGAATGCCGCCCTAGCGGCCGGCGTGGAGTTCAACGCGGAGTACCTCTACGACCGCAAGTGTACTTACTTCAATCTCGACGACCCCGAATGGCTTGCCAAGCACCTCAAAGAACTCACCATGGGCGCGCCCGCCGAGGAGTTTACCAGTCCCTCACTCGTCGATGGCGCCATTGTGGCCAACCAGCGAGTCTACACTGCGGGCGCACTCCTGCAATACAACCAGAAGTTCTCCATAGGAAGCCTCACCCTCGGCGCCCGCTTCGACCATTTCAGCGTCCTCAATAAGGACAAGTCCGCTCAGGGCAACACCAAGGACTACGTGGGCAATGTGCCCGTGCCCCGCATTACTTTCCTCTTCGACCTTATTCCCGAACTCCAGCTTAGGGCCAACTACTCCATGGGATACAGAGCCCCAGTGGTCTACAATGAAGAACTCCACGTGGAGTCCTCTGGCGTACGCAGGGTCTTCATCCGTAACGCCGAGGGACTCAAGCCCGAATACAGCCACGGCGCCATGCTCTCCCTCGACTACAACCAGCAGTTCGACTCCTGGGCCGTCGGCTGCCTCGTGGAGGGCTTCTACACCCACCTGTTCGATGCCTTCATCTCCGATCGGGGCGAACCCGACCAGAACAACGATGTCACCCTTACACGGAAAAACAGCCCCGTGGGGGCCCGTGTCTACTGCGCCAACTTAGAGTTCAACGTTGTGCCCCTGCGAGGCCTCTCCTTCCGTCTCGGGGCCACGGCCCAGAAGAGCGAGTACCTAAAGGTCGACCCAGACCTCAACGAGGGTCAAAAGGACTTCCTACGAACCCCCAATGCCTATGGCTACCTCGTGGGGCAGTGGAACGCCTGGAAGGGCCTGACTCTCGATGCCGCCCTGAGCGTCACGGGCTCCATGAAGATATTCTATGAGTATGGCACCAACAAAGGACAGTCCATCTCTGCTGCCGAAAAAGCACTCCTGGACGCCGACCCCAACGCCCAAATCATTCGCAAGACACCTTGGTTCGCCGATCTGGGGCTGAATGTCAGCTATAAAATCCCCTTCCACCACACGGCCCTGACCGTGTTTGCGGGCGCAAAAAACATTTTCAACACCTTCCAGCGCGACTTCGACCAGGGCCCCGACAGGGCCTCCTCCTACACCTACGGGCCCATGACCCCACGCACCCTCTATGCTGGAATTACCTTCGGCAACATCTTCTAGCTGAAAGCTAACTGCACGTTGCCCCGCGTAGACGGCTGGCGGGAATCGGTCGGCCAGCCCACCTAGCTGGGCTGGCCGACCTTGCGTTGTGGCTACTTTTCCCTACCTTAGCGGCGCAACGGGGCATCCATGGGAAGGAAAAAACCAACGCAATACCTTGAAGAGGAGCATGCCAGCATGGCCAGGCTGCGCCCAGCCCGAAATTTCTACCTCCTCTTGGAGAACGTCAGAAGCATGCAGAATGTCGGGGCTATTTTCCGCACAGCTGATGCTTTTAGCGCCAAGGGCCTGATACTTTGTGGCATCACAGGCCGGCCGCCCCACCGCGAGATCTACCGCACGGCCCTAGGGGCTGAGCAGTCTGTGCCTTGGGAGTACTTCCCCAGCGCCCAGGAGGCACTGCGAGCCTACATGGCCAAGGGCGCAATACCCGTGGCGCTAGAGCAGACCTTTAGCAGCATCAACCTCGCCCTATGGCCCCAGCAATCCAGGAAGGCCTACCCCCTGGCGCAGCATTTCGTGCTGGTGCTAGGCAATGAGGTGGAGGGGGTCTCGGAGTCTACCTTGTCCCTCTGCCAGCATTGCCTCGAAATACCACAGTTTGGCCAGAAGCATTCCCTCAACGTGGCCGTAGCGGCTGGAATTGCCATGTGGGAGTTTGCGCGCAGCTGTCCAGAGGATTCCCTGGAGGCACCTGAAACCCTAGTGTGTTAGTGGACAACGGCGATACGATCCAAGAGCTGCCCGAGTCGCAGCTGCCCCTTGCGCATTTCCCCGGGACTATCGTGGTGGTAGATACCCCGCAGGCCCTTGCGCAGGCCCTTGACACCATCAGCCTCCAGGAGGTGTTAGGCATCGACACCGAATCCCGCCCCAGCTTCCATAAGGGGGAGTCTCACCCCGTGGCCCTGCTACAGCTCGCCAACAACACCACGGCCTGGCTGCTCCGCCTGCAGCGCATCGGCCTGCCAAAGGAGCTCTCCGACATCCTCTGCTCGCCTACCATACTGAAAGTCGGTGCCTCGCTCCACGATGATTGGCAACGCCTACAGCGTAGCTACGGGGCTTTTACCCCCCACGCCTACCTCGATTTGCAGGGCCTCATGCCTGTGCTCGGAGTACCAGGCACAAGCCTGAGAAAAATGAGTCTAGCCCTCTTGGGAACGCGCGTCTCCAAGCAGCAGCAGCTTAGCAACTGGGAAAAAGACACCCTCTCCCCAGCCCAGCAGCAGTATGCCGCTACCGATGCTTGGCTCTGCCTACAGCTCTACCGATTGCCCGTGGTGCAGGCTGCGCTAGCGACCCAGGGCCAACAGGCCATCTGCCCCTAGTCCACCGCTTCCCCACGCATGTCAAGCTCCCCGTCGCTGTGTTGTGTATGCCAAATACTGCCCCTCTTGCGTCTCCCAAGACACTAGGTCTCTGCCTCCTCTTCGCGCTGCTTCTCCCCGCGGGGCTCGCCCGGCTACGTGCGCAGAGTCTCCCAGCCTATGGCAACGCTTTTCTAGACCTGGGCGTGGAGGCCCAGGCCGAGGCCCTAGGGCGCACCACGCTGGCCGCGCCCTATGCTCCGGGACAGGGTCGGGTCAATCCTAGCCTCTTGCCCACTATGCCCTCACAGCACAGCTTGCTGGGCTGCTTTGCCCTCCAATTCTCGGGAATGGCCAATCTAGAGTACCTAGAGTACAGCTACCGAGCAGATTCCCTGAACGGACTCTCCGGGGGATTACTGCGCTTCAGCGTCCCAGGTATCCAGAATACGCTTGCCTGGCGCGATGCCAACGGCCAGGAGGACTACACCCGGATCACCCGCTTTACGGCCAGCGACTACGCGCTCTTCCTCAGCTACGGACGCCGGCTCCCTGTCCAAGGCCTCGCTGCCGGGGGCGCGCTCAAATTGCTCTATCGACTCGTGGGGCCCTTTGCGCAAGCCTTCGGGGTGGGGGTTGACCTCTCGCTCTCCTATAGCCAACGGGACCTCTTACTCGCCCTGGCGCTCCGCGACGTTACCACCACCTTTACTGGCTGGTTTATCGACCAGGAGCAATTGCGCATCGTCACCCCCGACAGCGTCTTCAACGTACCCCGCGCGAAAGACCTAGAGTTGCGCCTCCCCAGCGTTGAGTTGGCTGCAGGTTACCGCTTTGCCGCAGGGCAATACCACCGCTTCTGGTTCGGGGTCAACCTGGTGTGTACCTTCGATGGCCGGGCCCAAACCCTGCTCCATGCCCGGCACCTAGCCCTCGAGCCGCGCGTAGGCTTTTCGTGGAGCTATCGCGCCATTGTCCATATTCGTGCGGGCGCCAGGCAATGGCAGTGGTATGAGGACTACGATGGCTCGCGCGCCCTCTCGGCCACCCCCTCGCTCGGACTAGGCTTCTCGGCCTGGAATTGCACCCTCGACTACGCCATCACCGCCCCTGCCCTAGTGGGTAGCTACCGCCTCAGCCACATGCTCTCCTTCGCCTACCAGTTTGGTAGGCCCTTCATCCATAATATCCCTTAGCTATGCATCAACACAATGGGCACCATGGGGCCAAGAGCCTGAGCTTGTTGGCGTGCGCCATCTTCGCCACGACCCTGCTTGGGTGCGGCTCACCTAGCCCCGCGCCCAAGGAGAAAACAACGGCTCCTGCAGAGGAACCCAAGCCTGCGCTGCAGTGTACTTTTGAGGCCCCAACCACCACTACCGAGTGGCGCGCCGGGGAAAAACTGCCCGTGCGCTTTAGACTTGAGGGCAATGTCCCCATCGATTCCTGCCTCCTCTGGTGGGGCGACAGGCGGCTGGGCAAGGTCACCAGGGGCGACACGCTGCTCCGCCCCGATGGACTCCCGGTAGGCGTGCAGTACCTGCGTGTGGTGGCGCATGCCGGACAGTCGGCCCAGGAGTGGAGTAGGCGGGTGACGCTCTTCCCACCCAAGCCAGCCAGATATACCTATCGGCGTATAGCCAGTTACCCCCACGACCCCAAGGCCTACACCCAGGGCCTCCTCTACTTGGAGGGCGCCCTCTACGAGAGCACCGGGCAGCGGGGGCACTCCTCCCTGAGGAAAGTAGAGCTGGCCTCGGGCAAAGTCTTGCAAAGCACCCCCCTGCCCGATCAGCTCTTCGGCGAGGGGCTAGCGCTACGTCAGGGAATGCTCTACCAGCTCACCTGGACCGCCGGGAAGTGCCTAGTCTACTCCCTGGCCTCCCTGCAGCAGGTGGATCAACTCAGCTATCCGGGCCAGGGCTGGGGCCTTGAGTCCGACGGCGATTTCCTCTATCGCACCGACGGTAGCGAATGGCTCTACCTGGTAGAGCCTGATCACTTCACCACAACGCGCAGCCTACAAGTCTTCAACGACCAGGGGCCACAGCCCATGCTCAATGAGCTGGAGTTTATCGACGGACTCCTCTACGCCAACGTCTACATGGAGGACCGCATCGTGGCCATCGACCCCAATACGGGGGCCGTAGTGCGCGACATCGACATGGCCCACCTACTCCAGGCCCCCGACCGCACCCCGGAGGCCGAGGTCCTCAACGGCATCGCCTACGATAAGCAGCATGGCGCTATCTACCTCACGGGCAAATATTGGCCGCGTCTATTCCAGGTGCAGTTCGTGGCTAAGTAGCCGCATACGGGCTGTCCAGGGCTTCCTACCCCACGGGCTGGGGCTCTACCTCCTGCGCCACCGCGGGCGCGTGCTGGGGTTTCTCGCCTCTGCCAGCCTGCTCTGGGGCTTCTACCGTTGCCTGCCTGAGCCCATGTTCCCGGCGGACTATTGCACGGTGCTCCAGGCGCAGGGCGGCGAGCTGCTCGGGGCCACCATCGCCCGTGACGGGCAATACCGCTTTCCCCCGCTCGACAGCGTCCCCCTACGATTCAAAGAGTGCGCGCTTGCCTTCGAGGATCGCTACTTCTATTGGCACCCTGGGATCAACCCCGTGGCCCTGCTACGCGCCGCCATGGCCAACCTGCGGGCAGGCACCGTGGTCCAAGGCGGTTCTACCCTCACCATGCAAGTGGCCCGGATGATGCACCCTGGCGCCCCCCGTACGTTCGCGAATAAGCTCATTGAAATGCTCTGGGCCCTCAGGCTGGAGCTAGCCTACAGCAAGGAGGAGATCATGGCCCTATGGGCCAACAACGCCCCGTTTGGGGGCAACGTGGTGGGCCTCTCGGCCGCCGCCTGGCGCTACTACGCGCAGTCGCCCTATGCCCTCAGCTGGGCCCAGCTGGCTGCCCTAGCCGCGCTCCCCAATGCCCCGGGCGCCATCTACCCCGGCGAAGGCAATACCGCCCTGCGCGCCAAGCGAGACGCCATACTCCATACGCTCCTGCAGCGCGGGACACTCGACTCGGCCGCCTGGAGCTTGGCTCGCGAGGAGAGCCTGCCCTCCGCGCCTATCCCACTCCCACAGCTTGCCCCACACCTGCTGACCAGGGCCCAACGCGAGGGCTTAAAAGGCCAGATGGTGCATACAACGATCGATGCCCGACTCCAGCAAGAGGCCCAGACGGTAGTGGCCGACATGGGACAGCATTTAGCGGGGGGTGCGGCCCACAATGCCGGTGTCGTCATTGCCGATGTGGCCTCGGGCGCCCTGTTGGCCTACGTGGGCAACGTGCCAGGCCTAGGAGCCCGGCACAATGGCCACGTCGACATGGTTACCGCCCCGCGGAGCTCGGCCAGCGTCATTAAGCCCTTCCTCTACGCGGGCATGCTCGAGGACGGCCTACTCCTGCCCAAGGAACTCGTCTTCGACACCCCCCTGACCATCGGTGCCTTCTCGCCCCAAAACGCTTCCCACAGCTTTTCGGGGGTGGTAGAGGCCCATAGGGCCCTGGCGCAGTCCCTCAACGTGCCCATCGTCAGAATGCTACATCGCTATGGGGTCGGCTTCTTCCTGGAACTCCTCCACAAGTTGGGCTTCTCCACGCTCAATCACCCCCCCAGCCACTACGGACTCTCCCTAGTCCTGGGGGGCGGTGAAATCACCCTCGACAACGTGGCAGGGGCTTACGCCTCGTTGGCCCGCACGCTCAACGGCTTCCTCGACAGCGGCCACTACCCGTCCCAAAGTGTCCGTCCTCTCCACTACCGCCTTGCCCCGGCATCTTCGGAACCCCACGCCTTGGGCGCCCGCCCACCACTGGGGGCAGGGCCCATCTACCTGACCCTGCAGGCCCTGCGCGAGGTCAATAGGCCCGAGGAGCAGGCCGGCTGGCGCTACCTCTCCTCCACCCGGGCCGTGGCCTGGAAAACCGGCACCAGCTTTGGCGGGCGCGACGCGTGGGCCGTGGGGGTCAACCCACACTATGTGGTGGGCGTCTGGGTGGGTAACAGCGATGGGCACGGCGTCTCCGACCTCAGCGGACTCCGTAGCGCCGCGCCGCTCATGTTTCGACTCTGGGATCTACTCCCCCCTGCGGGCTGGTTTGCTGAGCCGTTGGGCGACTTGGAGGTCGTCAAGGTGTGCGAGGCTAGCGGCATGTTGCCTTCCGAGCACTGCCCTCTGCTGCGCAACGAGCTAGTGCCAGCCCGGGCCGGGAGCCATGCCCCGTGCCCCTACCACCGCGCAGTGCACCTCGACCGCACGGGCACCTACCGCGTCGATGCCACTGGCTACCCCGTGCAGGAGATGCAGACCGTGAGCTGGTTCGTCCTCCCACCCACCGCCGCGTGGTATTGCCAGCGCCACCGTACCAACTACCGCCCGTTGCCCCCCTGGATGCCCGGGTGCGCCGGCAGCACTGCAGAACCCACCATGCAGTTCATCTACCCCCGGGTCGACCGTGCCCAGCTCTCCGTGCCAAGGGCCAGGGACGGGAAACCGAGCACGGTGCTCTTCGAGGTCTCCCACGTCGACTCCGAAAGCACCGTCTACTGGCATCTCGACGGCACTTTTGTCGGCCAAACCTACCACTTCCACCAACTAGCCCTCCAGCCCACCCTAGGGCATCACACCATCACCGCCATCGACGCCTCTGGGCAGCGCATTGCCCGGGAGTTCTACGTCATTTACCGCGCCCATTAGGAGAATAACGTGCACATGGAATCAACGCTTTTCAACCAGGGGTCGCTCTCCCTCGCGCAGCTTAATGCCTCGATCAAAAAGGGCCTTGAAGGCCAATTCCCAACCCCCCTCTGGGTCAGGGCTGAGATATCCTCCTGCAGCGTGGCCACAGCTGGACATTGCTACTTGGACCTCGTAGAGCTCAACCCCGGCTCCCGCACCCCGGTGGCCAAGATGCGGGCCAACATCTGGGTCTCCCGCTTCCGGCGCATCGACCAGAAATTCCTAGCCGCCACAGGCCAGCGCATGCAGCAAGGCATGGGGGTGCTACTCCAGGTACGCATCACCTACCACGTGGTCTATGGGCTGGCCCTGGAGGTGCTGGACGTTGACCCCAGCTTCACCCTCGGGGCCCTCGCGCAGCAGCGCCAGCAAACCATCGCACGGCTTATTGCCGAGGGCATCTACGACATCAACCGCAAGCTCCCCATGCCCCCCCTGCCCAAGCGCATAGCCGTCATCTCCTCGCCCACCGCCGCCGGATATGGGGACTTCATGAACCATCTGGCCGATACCATCGCCCGCTACGGACTTTGCGTGCAGCTCTTCGAGGCCCTCATGCAGGGCGACAGCGCCCCTGAATCCATCATCGCGGCGCTCAACCGCATTTTCGAACACCTCGAGCAGTGGGACGCAGTGGTCATTATCCGTGGGGGCGGCTCTACGCTCGACCTCCATTGCTTCGATGACTACGAGCTGGCCGCCCACGTGGCCCAGTTCCCCCTCCCCATCCTCACCGGGATAGGCCATGAGCGCGACACTAGCGTGGTCGACATGGTGGCCCACACCATGCTCAAAACCCCAACGGCCGTGGCCAACGCGCTCAATGACCTCTTCCACAACCTCGACCTCCAGCTCCAGCAGCTCCGGCTCCAGCTCCAGCAGCGCGTAGAGGAGTACCTGGGCTATAAGAGCCTAGAGCTCGATAGGCTCTACCGACGCCTGCGCGATGCCGTACGCTATGGATTAGGCCAGTGGGATCGCGGGCTAGCCCTCCTGCGCGACCGCGTAGCCCTGCTGCTCCGCGGCGCCCTCCAGCAGCAAGAACTAGCCCTGGCCCAACGCCGCAACTCCGCTGCACAAACCCTGAAAAACGACCTCTGGCGCCAAGCCCAGCACCTAGATACTGCGCGCGCACAGCTCTCCTTGGGGCTTACGGGCCAGCTCCACGGACTAGCTAATCCCCTCGACCGCCTGGCCGAGCAGGTGCGCCAAATGGCTCCCGACACCGTGCTGGCCCGCGGATATGCCCAGCTGACCCAGGGCGCGCAGGTAGTCACAAGTACCCAGCAGCTCCTGCCGCGCACCACCGTGTGCGTCCAGCTCTCCGACGGACAGGCCACCCTGCAAGTAAAGTAGCCTCAAGGGCCTTGCGCAGGCCGCCAATTGCGGGATAAATGATTATCTTTGGGTAGCGCCCGGGTGCGGAATCGAGGCGGCCGCGGGGTGTGTAGAACGGAAAATAAAAGCTTACAGACATGATACAGGACTTGGATACTCTGTTCTCGCAAAGTGCGGGACGGATGCGGCGCTCTGCCATTCGTGAGCTCCTCAAGCTCACCAACAAGCCAGATATTATCTCCTTCGCGGGAGGGCTACCCGCGCCCGAGTGCTTCCCCGTGCAGCAGATCAAGGAGATCGTGGCCGAGATGATGGACAAGGAGGGCACCAAGGCCATGCAGTATGGGGCCACCGAGGGCGACCCGCTGCTGCGCGAGCAGCTGGTCAAGCGCTACCAGCAGCAGGGGCTCAAGGTCGAGCTCGACAACCTCATCATCACCACCGCCTCCCAGCAGGCCCTCGACCTGCTCCCGAAGATCTTCGTCGACCCAGGCGACATCGTCCTCTGCGGCTTGCCCTCCTACCTGGGCGCCTTGCAGTCCTTCGTCAACTACGGCGCCCACATGATGGGCATCCCCCTCGACGATAAGGGCATGCGCGCCGACCTGCTCGAGCAGACCCTGAGCGACCTGAAAAAACAGGGCAAGCGCGCCAAGTTCGTCTACATCATCCCCGACTTCCAGAATCCTGCCGGCATCACCATGCCCAAGAGCCGCCGCCTGGAGATCATCGCCGTGGCCAAAAAGTATGGCCTGCTCATCATTGAGGATAGCCCCTACCGCGAGATCCGCTTCATGGGGCAGGCCCAGCCTACTCTCTACGAGCTGGCCGAGCCCGGTAACGTGGTCCTGCTGGGTACCTTCTCCAAGACCTTTGCCCCGGGCTTCCGCATCGGCTGGATCATCGCCGAGCCCCGCATCATCGACAAGGTGGTCATGTCGAAGCAGTCCACCGACCTGTGCACCGCGCCCTTCGTGCAGCGCATCGCCGCACGCTACCTCGAGAAGGGCTACTTCGAGGCCAACCTCTCGCGCATCGTGGAGAACTACAAGGAGAAGCGCAATGTGATGATCAATGCCTTCAAGAAGTATATGCCCGAGGGGGTCTCGTGGACCGAGCCCGAGGGCGGCCTCTTCCTCTTCTTGACCCTGCCCGAGTACATGGACGCCGAGGACCTCTTTAAGATCGCCATCGAGGAGAAGGTGGCTTTCGTCCTCGGGACCAGCTTCTATTGCAATGGCAAGGGCCAGAACACCCTGCGCTGCAACTTCTCCTACATGTCCAAGGAACTCAACGAGGAGGGGGTCAAGCGCCTAGCCCAAGCGGTCAGGAAGCTCCTGAAGTAGCATTGCTCGAGGGTTAAGTTGGAACGGGGCGGCCATAGGAGACTGGCGCCCCTTTTTCCCATGCGCCTTTGCCCGCAGCGCAATATTGGGGTAGGCACCAGGTGCGCTAGGCTGACTTCCCGCCCGATCTGCGCTGGATTCCTGCCGGTTTGTCGCAATTTCTGTGCGCACAACATGCGGAGTATAGGAGGCCTACGAGGAAATCACCTCCCTATCTGCACCGTACCAACGCCGTACCAACGCCGCATATTTACGCTTTGTTAGCGGAGTTGGTACGGACATTAAGCCTAGCGGGCTGTTCGCCGGTAGCTTGGTCTGTTGCCTACGAGGCTTCGCGAAGGCCTCTGCTCCCAGCCTGCCCCGCGGGGCCCCTGCCTGGGGCAGGGGGATCGAGCTGACGACACCCTTTGCTTCTGCCGGCAGGGTGGGGGACTCTGGAGACTCCCACCCTGCGCTTCTCGCCAGCCACTTGTGGCCCATAATTGCAGGAGTACGCAGCATATCTACATGTCTTGATTGAATTTCAACAGATTGATTATCAATTTGTTGAAGGCATGTGCCACGCATTTCTCCAATAGGTTGCAGGCGATGGATTTGGCCATGTTGGGCAAATCCTCTACCTTTGCAAACGCAAAGAGAGGGGTGAGGGTTTGAGGGTCCGGTAGTTCAGTTGGTTAGAATGCCGCCCTGTCACGGCGGAGGTCACG
Organism: uncultured Bacteroidia bacterium; assembly: GCA_947252645.1. GTDB lineage: Bacteria > Bacteroidota > Bacteroidia > Bacteroidales > CAJPTX01 > Bacteroides_D. The sequence continues at coordinate 9,575 of CAMXWF010000015.1, read as the reverse complement.
AGTTCGAGCCTCGTCCGGACCGCAGGAAGAGCAGCGCAGGGTTTACTTCTGCGCTGCTCTTCTTCTCTTTGTCTGTGCCGCAGCCACCTGCGGCGGCGCAGGGCGGTAATCTGTTTTTTTTTGCCTGGGGACTCTGCCCGTGGTTGCTCCAGCGGTGCCTGGTAGTTGGTGGGGTGGGGGGTGGTGGACTGGGTGAAAATCTTAACTTTGCGGGTGGAATACGTTGCACGTGAAGCGTCTTCTTCTTATTGGCCTTTTCATCCTGCTGTGCTTACTGGGCATAGCCTTGGTGGCCCCTCGTCTGCGGCTGGAGGGGACCTCGCGGGTGCATGCGCTCCGGGCAGTGCCGCTCGACGCGGCGCTCGTGGTGAGGGTCAACCGTCCCTACCAGCTGGCCCAGGCGGTCAGACGGGATTCCGTTGGGTGGGCTATCCTGCAGCGCGCTAGCTACTGGCCGCTACTCAGTAGGCTCTTCGACTCCTTGCGCCTGCGCGCTGAGGGCCCCTTGGGCCGTGGCTTCGACGAGCAGAGGGATGTCGAGGCGGTGTTCTCTGTGCACCCGGGGGTGCAGCATTCGGCCAACTACCTGCTGGCCGTCTATGCGCCCGCCCAGTCGTTGGCTTGGGCCCGGGTGGCGCCTTTTCTTTTGCCAGACTCCACCGTGGTGGATGCCCCCTATACCTACAACGGGGTCACCATCCACAAGTGCATGCAGGTAGCAGGCCACGCCACCGCGCCGCTGTTCTGCGCCCAGCAGCAGCGCGTTCTCCTCGTGGCCTCTGACCAGATCTTAATAGAGCAGGCCCTGCGTTTGCTTACTGACAACTACACGCTGGCTGACAATCCCACTTTCAGTGCCCTCTACCGCAATGCCAATACGTCTGAGTTGCTCACGCTGTTCCTTCAGCCTGGGACTTTGGCGCCCCTCCTCGGCTACCAGCTGGGGGCCCCATTCCGCGAGGCCACGCTGGCGCTCGGGAAGTGGGCACGTTGGCTGGTTCTGGACCTCACGAGCCACCCTTCTTGGCTGGTGGCGAGCGGTCACTCCTCCTTGGCCGACTCCCTGTCGGGCCGTAGTGCCGTGTTGGCTAACAATAAGCCCTGCGCGGTGCAAGTGCACCACGTGGTGCCCGACAACGCCCGACTTCTCTTGCGTTGGGCGGAGGTAGCACCAGAGGCCAATCTGGGGGCCCTGCCTGCACTCATCGACTATAGGCCCCAGGGCTACTCCGAGAGGGCCATGGCCAACGACCGTGCGCTGCTGCGCACCGTGGGGAGTGGGGAGTTGGCCTTGGCCGCCCTAGCTACCCCTGAGCGCGCAGATAAGCTGCATTGGGCGGCCTTTGTTGCCACGAAGAGTCCGAGCCTGACCATTGCGCAGCTCGCCAAGACCCTAGCCCATGGGCACGACCCAGAGGTCAGGAAAATCGACCGCGAGCTCAACCTCCCGGTCTACAAGAGTACGCAGCCTGACTGGCTGCACAATGCGCTCTCGCCCCTTTTCCCCGCTGATGTGTGCGCCTACTTCTGCCAAGTGGAGGGCTTCCTTGTCTTTGCCAATGACCCTGCTACCCTGGAGCGGATTCTCTTGGCCAACGTGCGCAACAAGACCCTCGCGGGGGCTCGTGCCCTGGCTGCCTTGAGGTCCGACATCCAGAGCGATTGTAACTTCATGCTCTATGTCGATTTGACCTCTCCGAATTCCATTCTCCCGACGGTCGTAGCACCAAAGCTCTTGTCGTCCAAGGCCCCAGTTGCCTCCCCAGCGCAGGCCGTGGTGCTGCAGATGAGCGCGGCCAAGGGCATTGCGTTCTACAATTGTTGCCTCTTGGGGGGGGCCTCTGCCCAGGATAAAGCCCACACCATCTGGGAAACTCGGCTGCAGGCTCCGCCGCTCGGGCGGCCACAATTCGTTGAGAGCCACTTGACTACTGGTAAGGAGATCTTGGTGCAAGACACCCTTCACGCGCTCTACCTCATCAACGGGCAAGGGCGCATTCTGTGGCGCAAGCAGCTCCCGGGGGCCATTCTCGGCGAGCCAGCGCAGGTGGATGTCTATCGTAATGGCAAGCTCCAGTATGCTTTCCTGACCCCCCAGAGCCTCTGGGTGGTCGACCGTAACGGGAACAACGTGGCCGATTTCCCTATTGCCCTCCCGTCCCCGGCCGTGGCCCCGCTGGGGGTGTTTGACTACGACCATAGCCGTCACTACCGCTTCGCGGTGGCCATGGAGAATAGGGCCGTGGTCATGTTCGACAATCTCGGGAAGCGGGTGGTTGGTTTCAAGCCCATGCCCCTCGACCAGCCGGCGTGCCTGGCGCCAGCCCATGTCCGCACCGCGGGGAAGGATTTCATTGTTCTAGCCGATCCCGCGCGCCTCTACCTGCTCGATAGACAGGGGCGCGAGCGCCTGCGCTGCCAGGATCCCATTGCTGTATGCCCGAATGCGCCACTTTACTTGGCGGGGGGCGATCCGGCCACGCTAATGACTATTGATGGGGAGGGCAATCTCTGTGGGGTTAACATGGCGAATGGTGCGGTGACCCGCACGGCACTGGAGGTCTCGTCGAGGGATGCTGTGCCGTGCGTTGTGCCCGTGGGGGCGAATGGTGCGCCTTGGCTGGCTTTGGTGAAGGGTAAGAAGCTCTACCTTCTAGCGCCCACGGGGCGAGTCAAGGCCTCCCGTACCTTTGATACTGAGCCGTTGGCCAGTGTGCAGTGCTTTAGCTTCGCCGCGGGAGACTGGCGACTGGGGCTGTTCGAGCCGCGCAGGCAGCGCTATTGGTTGCTTGATGCCCAGCTCAATCCTTGCGCAGGCTTTCCTCTCCCCGCGTGCTCGCTTGCTGCCATAGGCCATCTTGAGCAAAGCTCGCACCAGTTTAATCTCATTGCTGCGGGCACTGCGTCCTTCCTGCTGAACTATGCGGTGCAGCAATAGGGCCTCGGGGCCCCTAGGGCGCGCAGTGGCGTAGCCTGGTCTTATTGAATTCCGTCGTATGCTTTCTATCATCACCCTGCACGCCGATTGGACTTACGTGTTGGCCCATTACAGTGGGGCCCCACTTCTCGGCTCGATAGCCATAGGCCTACTGATGGCTCTGGATCCGTGTATTCTGTCGACCACCTTTGCAGCCATTGGCATCATAGCGCGAGAGCAGCAAAGCCGGAAGGCCACCCTGCTTGCGGGCCTCTTCTACGCGCTGGGACGCCTGGTGGCCTACATGGCCTTGGCCCTCATCCTGCTGCCTGTCATGCGGCGCGGATTGCAGCTGGAGGCCATACAGGAGTTCTTCCATGATTATGGTCTTTTCATCTTCCCGCCTCTCTTCATTGCCATTGGAATTTTCATGATCTGGGACCCTAAGCTTCCTTTTTCTCTCCCGTCGGTGTCGGCCTGGGCCGAGAGGGTAAGGCTCAGCAGTCACTTGGCAACCTTCTGGGTGGGACTGCTGTTTGCCTTGGCTTTTTGTCCCGCTACGGTCTTGCTTTACTTTGGGGGGCTGATGCCCTTGGCCCTCACCGCGTCGTCTCCCTGGCTTGCCCACCTCTTCTTCGCCCTAGCTACTTGTGCCCCAACGCTCCTGATAGCGTGGATATTGGCCTATAGCATGGTCCACCTCGCAGCTACCTACCAACACATGCAGCGCCTACAGCGTGGGCTCAACCTTACTATTGCGCTGCTATTCATTGCCAGCGGCGTTATTTACATCATTCTAGCCCTGTGATCCCTTGGCAGCAGTGAACCAATGGGCGGGCAGGCGTGTTCCTCATGGTAGCTAACCTACGACCATTTGGCCGCCGTGAACCTCGATGATCATCGCTGTTTTTTCTGCTTGGGGCAACGCATAGCACAGCTCGCGGCCTACTACGGGGTATCGCCTGCCGTGAAGCGTAGGGTGGTTACGGATGTGGCGCAAATCTATGCTGATTACGGCCATGGCTTGACCCCCTCGGAGTTCAACCGCGAGCTCTACGGTTACCTACACCATCAATTCCCCGACCAATCACCTTTTTGGGCATGGAAGAAGCCGCTCAACGACAAGGCCCTAGAGGTGCAGACGGCGCTACGGGGTCGTGTTCGTATGCAGCCCCATCCCTTCCAGAGGGCGCTGAGGGTCTCCTTGATGGCCTCGGGGCTCGACATGGCGCAGCTATCCCCGCAGCAGATCTTGGCGCATATGGAGGAGGGCTTCCGCACCAAGCTGGCCATTGACCACTCTGCGCGGCTACAGGCTTTGATGCGCCCGGGCGCCACCGTTTTATTCCTCGGCGATAGAGCCGGGGAGATTGTGATGGATCGCCTCTTCATCCGCTTTCTCAAGGGAATGCATGTGGTCTACGTGGTTAGGGATCAAGATATGGGGTTCTCCGTCTCGTGTGAGGATGCAGATTACGTTCGTATGGAGGCCTACGCCGCGGTGTTACCCGATGGTTGCAAGGGGCCCGCTGTGCTGCTCAATCATGCCAGTGAGTCGCTCCGCACGGCCTTTCAGTGGGCTGATGTCATCGTGGCTAAGGGTTGCACGCACCTAGAGTCGCTCTACCGGCTCGAGGATCCGCGGCTCTTTGTCCTCATGCGCTGTGCCTGCCCTGTGGTGGCCAGCGCGCTTAGCGTGCCGGAGGGATCGTATCTAGTGATTAATCCGGTGTTACGGCAACAGGAGCTCCAAGCCGCCGCTACCTCCTACCCGCCCTTCAGCTAGGGCTGCCCTCTGACTGTTGCCCTGGGGTGGCATGCCGCCTACTGGACTGCGCAAATCCGCATTGTTTCCGATAGCGCAAGGACTGCGCCACTTTACTTTGCTGGTGTCTTTTCCTTTGCGGTGGCTTTATCCATGCGCCAAGTCGCCAGCAGGTCACTCCCAGGGATCAACGTGCTGATAGCCCTGCTTGCGTGCTAGTGCCATCCTTTGCCTATGCAGAATCTGCCGCCTCCCCGCATCCATAGTACGAGCAGCCATTGGTTGCGCCCCCAGTTGGCGGCAGCCATCTGCACGATGCCCGCCGCTAGCCCCGGCGCGCTCTACGCTCCCTTCACCCTCGCGCTCAGTGCCTTGCATTCCATCCCTTCTGCTTAATCCTCCTAGAATTAGCACGTGCGGTAGCCTTCTTTTGCTGTAAAGCTACGACTGCCTAGCGGCAAGTATTTGAAAGATGTATAATAAATACTTTTCGTTACCTTGCACGGCAGTTTCAGGGCAGACTAATCAAAAGAAGTACGGCGATGAAGCGATTATTCCAATGCGTGGCACTGGTAATGCTGGCACTGCTTTTCTTGGAGGGGGCGCAAGGTGCGGAGAATAGTAATGGGTTCTCCTCGGGAAGCGTGGGGGCGAAGCTGCGGGGCAACAAGGTCTATACCCTACGGCTCGGCGCGGGGCTGAAGGGGAAGGTGAAGGTGTGGGAACTCGAGAAAGAATTTACCAGCAAGCGCCAGGTGGAAGATGGGGAAAACTTGCCTGAGGGTAGTGATATTTTTGTGGAAGTTCCCAGGGGAGAGGTGTTTAAAGCGATCCAAGTGAATGGTGATGCGGTTGAAAGATACGAGGGCTTTGGGCTGGCCTTCATCAACGTCAGCGGGTACGCTAAGGGCAGCGAGCTAGTGATTGATGGTGCGCTGCGCACGGCGCAGTGGCGTGTCCTACGGATTGCCCAAGGGCTACAGGGGAGTGTGAAGGTACTCGTCTGGGAGAATGGCCACATGAATAATCCAATTGCTGAAGGCCAGGCGATCTACGAGGGGGACTACGGGTTGGTGAAAGCTACCGAGGGCAAGATGTTCACGGAGTTGGTGATTGACGGTGAACGTAAGGGTGGCAATACACGGGCAAGCACATTCATGGTTTATGACGGCACCTTTGAGCTGACGATTGAGGGGGCGGTGGAGGCAGCAGCCCAATACACCCTACGGCTCGGCGTGGGGCTGAAGGGGAAGGTGACAGTGGAGAGCTATGGAGTAACGTTTGAAGATGGGACCACAGTATACGAGGGGGATTACCTAGCAATTAGGCCCAAGAAGGGTTTTCTGTTTACGGCGCTAACGATAGGGGGCAAGAGGGATCAACATGCGGAGGGTGCAGATTATGCGGGGTATACCGTGGAGCAGCTGCCGAGCGGCACCCATGAGCTGACGATTGAGGGGGAGGTGAAGGTTGCAGCCCAATACATCCTGAAGGTTGGCGGTGGGCTGAAGGGGAAGGTGACAGTGGAGCATAATGGAGTAACGTTGGAAGATGGGGCTACAGTATATGAGGGGGAGCAGCTAGCAATTAGACCCGAGAAGGGCTTTCTGTTTGCGACGCTAACGATAGGGGGCAAGAGGGATCAGAATGCGGAGGGGGCAGATCATACGTGGTATAAAGTGGAGCAGCTGCCGAGCGGCACCCATGAGCTGACGATTGAGGGGGAGGTGAAGGCTGCAGCCCAATACACCCTACGGCTCGGCGTGGGGCTGAAGGAGAAGGTGACAGTGAAGCGTGCTGGAGTAACGTTGGAAGATGGGGCTACAGTATGCGAGGGGGATTATCTAGACATTAGGCTCAAGAAGGGTTTTCTGTTTACAACGCTAACGATAGGGGGAAAGAGGAATCAACATGCGGAGGGGGAATATCATGTGGGGTATACCGTGGAGCAGCTGCCGAGCGGCACCCATGAGCTGACGATTGAGGGGGAGGTGAAGGCTGCAGCCCAATACACCCTACGGCTCGGCATGGGGCTGAGGGGGAAGGTGACAGTGGAGAGCTATGGAGTAACGTTGCAAGATGGGGCTACGGTATGCGAGGGGGATTATCTAGAAATTAGGCTCAAGAAGGGTTTTCTGTTTACAACGCTAACAATAGGAGGAAAGAGGAATCAACATGCGGAGGGTGAAAATCATGTGGGGTATACCGTGGAGCAGCTGCCGGGTGGCACCCATGAGCTGACGATTGAGGGGGAGGCGAAGGCTGCAGCCCAATACACCCTACGGCTCGGCGTGGGGCTGAAGGGGAAGGTGACAGTGAAGCGTGATGGAGTAACGTTGCAAGATGGGGCTACGGTATGCGAGGGGGATTATCTAGAAATTAGGCTCGAGAAGGGTTTTCTGTTTGCGGCGCTAACGATAGGGGGCAAGAGGGATCAACGTGCGGAGGGTGCAGATCATGTGGGGTATACCGTGGAGCAGCAGCCGAGCGGTACCCTTGAGCTGACGATTGAGGGGGAGGTGAAGGCTGCAGCCCAATACACCCTACGGTTCGGCGTGGGGCTGAAGGGGAAGGTGACAGTGAAGCGTGATGGAGTAACGTTGGAAGATGGGGCTACAGTATACGAGGGGAATTATTTAGAAATTAGGCCCGAGAAGGGTTTTCTGTTTGCGTCGCTAACGATAGGGGGCAAGAGGGATCAACGTGCGGAGGGTGCAGATCATGTGGGGTATACCGTGGAGCAGCAGCCGAGCGGTACCCTTGAGCTGACGATTGAGGGGGAGGTGAGGGCTGCAGCCCAATACACCCTACGGCTCGGCGTGGGGCTGAAGGGGAAGGTGAAGATGTGGGAGGCCGAGAATGAATTTGCCAGCAAGCGACAGGTGGAAGATGGGGGAAACGTGCCTGAGGGTAGTTATATTCTTGTGGAAGTTCCTAGGGGAGAGGTGTTTAAAGCGATCCAAGTGAATGGTGATGCGCTTGGAAGCTACGAGAGCTTTGGACTGGCCCTCATCGACGTCAGCAAGTACGCTAAGGGCAGCGAGCTAGTGATTGATGGTGCGCTGCGCACGGCGCAGCGTCTTGACCTACGGATTGCCCCAGAGATACAGGGGAGTGTGAAGGTGTTCGTCTGGGAGAATGGACACATGAACAATCCAATTGTTGAAGGCCAGGCGATCTACGAGGGGGACTACGGGGTGGTGAAAGCTGCCGAGGGCATGATGTTCACGGAGTTGGTGATTAACGGTATACGTGAGGATGAATATACACGGGCAAGCAAATTTATGCTTGATGACTTGCCGAGCGGCACCCATGAGCTGACGATAGATGGGGCGGTGGAGGCTGCAGCCCAGTACACCCTACGGCTCGGCATGGGGCTGAAGGGGAAGGTGACAGTTGAGAGCTATGGAGTAACGTTTGAAGATGGGGCTACAGTATACGAGAGGGATTATCTAGTAATTAGGCCCAAGAAGGGTTTTCTGTTTGCGGCGCTAACGATAGAGGGAGAGAGGTATCGACGTGCGGAGGGTACAGATTATGCGGAGTATACCGTGGAGCAGCTGCCGAGCGGCACCCATGAGCTGACGATTGAGGGGGAGGTGAAGGCTGCAGCCCAATACACCCTACGGCTCGGCGGTGGGCTGAAGGGGAAGGTGACAGTGAAGCGTTATGGAGTAATATTGGAAGATGGGGCTACAGTATACGAGGGGGATGATCTAGAAATTAGGCTCAAGAGGGGTTTTCTGTTTGCGGCGCTAACGATAGGGGGAGAGAAGAAACAAAATGCGGAGGGGGCAGATTATACGTGGTATAAAGTAGAGCAGCTGCCGGGCGCTACCCATGAGCTGACGATTGAGGGGGCGGTGAAGGCTGCAGCCCAATACACCCTACGGCTCGGCGTGGGGCTGAAGGGGAAGGTGACAGTGAAGCGTGATGGAGTAACGTTGGAAGATGGGGCTACAGTATACGAGGGGGATGGTCTAGTAATTAGGCTCAAGAAGGGTTTTCTGTTTGCGGCGCTAACGATAGGGGGCGAGAGGGATCAGAGTGCGGAGGGTGCACCTCATGCGTATTATAAAGTAGAGCAGCTGCCGAGCGGCACCCATGAGCTGACGATTGAGGGGGAGGTGAAGGCTGCAGCCCAATACACCCTGAAGGTTGGCGGTGGGCTGAAGGGGAAGGTGACAGTGAATCGTGATGGAGTAATATTGGAAGATGGGGCTACAGTATACGAGGAGGATCGTCTAGTAATTAGGCTCAAGAAGGGTTTTCTGTTTACGGCGCTAACGATAGGGGGAAAGAGGAATCCGAATGCGGAATATGCAGGTTATGTGGAGTATGACGTGGAGCAGCTGCCGAGCGGTACCCATGAGCTGACGATTGAGGGGGCGGTGAAGGCTGCAGCCCAATACACCCTACGGTTCGGCGTGGGCCTGAAGGGGAAGGTGACAGTGGAGCGTGATGAAGTAACGTTGCAAGATGGGGCTAAAGTATACGAGGGGGATTATCTAAAAATTAGGCTCAAGAAGGGTTTTCTGTTTGCGTCGCTAACGATAGGGGGCAAGAAGAATCAACATGCGGAGGGTGCACCTCATGCGTATTATAAAGTAGAGCAGCTGCCGAGCGGCACTCTTGAGCTGACGATTGAGGGGGAGGTGAAGGTGCTAGTAGCAAAAATCACGCTGGATAGGCCGACCCTGGAGCTAGAGGAAGGCAAGACGGCGGTGTTGGTGGCCACGGTGGCGCCAGCGGAAGCGACGGACAAAGGCCTGACCTGGGCTAGCGACAAGCCCGCGGTGGCCGAGGTGGACGCGAGCGGCCAGGTCACCGCGAAGCAGGCTGGCGAGGCGATGATAACCGCCACCGCGAAGGATGGGAGCGGCGTGCAGGCGG
>CAMXWF010000014.1 GCA_947252645.1 uncultured Bacteroidia bacterium | reverse complement strand
CGCCAGATAAGACCTTGGGACAGGTAGGGGAAAAGAAAAAGGGGAAGCACCCACAACCCCAAGGACAACAAGGATGTCCGCCTCGGCCCCCCCCAGGCACGGACGCCGCAGTGAGCACGCCGAGACCAAGACGCTCTCTGCGCACTAGGAAAGACCTTAGGGCTGGTAGGGAAAAGAAAAAGGGGGAGATTTGCTCCACAACACCTATGCCTACAAGGATGCACGCCTTGGGGCGCTCCAGGCACGGGCGGCGCGGTCAGCACGCCAGGGCCGCTACGCCCTACTGCACGCCAGATAAGAGCTTGGGACAGGTAGGGAAAAAGAAAAAGGGGGAGAAGGCCCACCGCGGATCTTGCCGTTAGGCTCGACCCCCTTCTCCCCCAGAGTTGGTAGCGTTGCGCTACCTAGACATCTCTGCTCGCTGGGTGGAACTAGGCCTGCACCTCCTCCACCTTGCCGGGCAACATGGCCTCTAGCTTGGATTCGCCATCGCTGAGCGCCTGGTATATCGACTGGCTCAATTCCGCCATCTTCTTCCCTTTAGAGCCGCGTTTCTCTTGGGCATCGCACTCGCCCACTTGCTTTAGCAAGTTTGCTACGGCATCGTAGACCCCATCGTAGAGAGCTTGAACCTGCTCCAGCTCTGCCCCCATATCCACCGCGGCGCTACAGACCATCTCAAAGCCTCCAAATGCCTTGCCCACTTCCTTCTTCAGGCTCTTTACGCTTGCCATTGGCATCAATAATTACCCCACAGAAACTTCCGCAAAGGTAGTGCTTTTTTCCAATTCCAAACAATTTGCCGTTCCCTCTAGGACTTCCAGTTTTATACAAACCACTGGGATTCAGCATTATCTGTTCTGTCTTTGGAGAAAAAAGATCAGTTCCTGAGGGGTGTAATTCCGTTCTAGATCCAGCAGCCAAGGCTTCATCGCATCGCCGCCACTATAGTGCCCTATGCGTCCATCCTGGTAGATCACCCGATGGCAGGGGATGAGCCAAGGGTAGGTGTTGCGCTTACAGGCTTGCCCGACCGCTTGGTTCGCCTTATTTCCTAGTGCACGGGCTATCTGCGAGTAGCTAGCCGTGCGGCCATAGGGGATCTGGTATATGGCCTGCCAGGTTCGCAGCTCTTTCTGGGTACCTTGGCCAGTCGGAAGCCTAAGCCATAACCGCGCATCGGATACGAGAGCCCAGGCGATCAACTCCCACACCTCATCGCTAGGTGCAGGCCGTTCGACCTGCGCGCTGCGCACCCAGTAGCTGCCGTGCAGCAGGCGGCGCATAGGCTCGTAGGCCAAGATGAGGCAGTACTCGCCGAAGCGCAGTGCGTATTCCACCCGTGTTCCCGTGGAGTCCTACGCTTGTGGCATTGCGCTAGCCCTCTGGGCGTCCGCGTTGTTCAGCTCGAACTGCCCGACGATGCCCCGGAGGGTGGTGGTGGCCTCTTTGTTTTGGGTCGACTGGACCCGGAGTTCCTCGGCGATGCCGGCCACTTGCTGCGCGCTGACGTTGAGTGATTTCAGGGTGCCGGTGATGGACTGCACGGCTTCGTTGGACTGGGTGGCGCCTTAAGATCGGTGTTTTTGTCGAGAAGCGCAATACTTGTCTGTAGCGACTCGTTGGCCATGCTGGCGGTATGGACGGCGCCAGCAATCAGAGACCGCATCTCATCGGCCGTTTGGCGACTGATGGCAGCCAACTTTCGCACCTCGGTGGCCACGACGGCAAATCCCCTGCCAGCCTCCCCTGCCCTGGCGGCCTCCACGGCAGCGTTGAGTGCTAGGATGTTGGTTTGGTTTGCGATCTCCATGATGGCTTTGGACTTGCTTTCAAGGCCTCGGATAGCCTCTAGGTTCTGGTCCACTTGCCTGGTGTGCTGCTCCATGGCGTTGCGCATTTCCAGGTTGTTCTGACTGGCCGAGCTGGCTTGTTGGGCATTGTGCCCCATGGTAGCCGCGATGGTCTGGAGCGTCTCAGCGATCTGCTCGGTGCCCGAGGCCTGTACGTTGGTTCGCTCCGTGAGCGAGTTAGTGGCATCGGTCAACGTGCCTGCGCCGTCCTCCACGGTCGACGCTGCTTGGTCGATCCCCGCCACCAGATGGCTGAACCGTGCCCGGATCTGCTGCGTGGTGCGGTAGAGGAGGTCCAGCTCCGTATTGCGTGCGGAGGCCTTCCAGGCATCGTTGCGCTCGTCCGCCACGAGGTTGCCCCTCTCTAGGCGCTTGAGCGTGTTGATGGTCGTGCGCAGTGGGTTGAGGAAGCTCGCAATGGCCACCTTGAAGGCCGCAATGCAGACGATGATACTGAGCGCAGGCACCACGACCGAGGCCAGCTTACTGTGGTCAAAGTAGAGGATACGGATCGAGGTGTTAAAATACACCACGAGCAACGAAGCGACCCAGGCTATCCCGGGGATCAGAAAGGCCGAATGCTTGAACCACACCCGAAAGCATAGTAGGGTTAACACGAGAACCACCACGACCACCAGCGACAAAAAAGCCAAACCGCTCATCTTGACTCAAATTACAATTTAATAATCGACACACCTGAAAACGAATAATTGCATAAAATGTTACAGCATCTTCGTTACGTGCGCGCTGTGTCTGCGCAACTTGCTTTGGGGGATACCAGGCCAATTCACTAGCTTCGCGTGGTAGACAGGGGGCAGTTCCTGGTGTTAGAGACCGTGTGGAGATGGAAGGGATATATGTGGTGTTGCTCTCGCTCACGAGCGCAGCGATAGTGCTGGTGGCGGTAGTGGTGGTACTCAACAAGCTGGATGCGCGGCAGGCGCGTGAGGCCAAAGTCCGGCTGGCCCTGGAGCAGCGTCGGGTAGCGTTGCCCATACGTCTGCAGGCCTATGAGCGCCTCGCCATGCTGCTTGAGCGAATTGCGCCCGAAGCCCTATTGCTACGCGTCTCACCGGCCGGCAAATCGGCCAAGGAGTATGAGGCCGAGCTTTTGGAGCAGGTGCGCGAAGAATGGAACCATAATCTTTCGCAACAAATCTACGTCTCGGAGGAGGCCTGGGCGCGTGTGCGCGAAGCGCGCGGCAACATCGCCCAGTTCATCAACCTCTGCAACAAAGATAACCCCGACCAAGCTACTGGCAAGGAGCTGGCGCAAATGATCCTGGCGGCTCTGCTCAAGCTCGAAACGCACCCCGGGGCGCTCGCCCAGGCTACCCTACGTCACGAAGCTAGCGAACTTTTCTAGCTGGGCGGTAGGTACAGCGCCGAGCGCATGTGGCAACAGGGAGTTCAAGACCGAGTGGGAGCCCCCTGGTCTCGATGCCTTAGTTCCTCCATTTGCTCCCTGCATTCTGGGAAAAAAGCTCTACCTTTGCTGCGCTGCGCCGTGGGCGACTACCGCGAGGCCATTGAGGTCATTAGGCCTTGGTATCGCCTGCATCTCTTTCCGGATCTTGCTGCCAGTATTCACTTCAAACTGAAGAAAGCCACAGATGCCCCCAGCGGGGCATCCTGTGGAGCATGCGGGTACGTGCCCGCCACAATGAACAGACGCTATGTTCGATCTCTATGAACTCAAGCAGCTCGTGGTGCCTATCCTCCGGGAGATAGCCCGAGCCATGCAGGTGCCAGAGGCCAATAGCCTCAATAAGGAGCCACTCATCTACAGCATTCTCGATCGCCAGTCACTCATGAGTAGTGGCGAGCTCAAGCAGGTACACGAGCTGCGTGACCGCTTGCTCAATGAGCGCAATAGCAAGGCCACGCCCGCTACGACCGCCCCCAAGGCCCCAGCAGCGCGTCCTACTACAAGGCAACCAAGGGCTGCGGCCGCCAAGCAAGAGAGGCAAGAGAGGCAAGAGAGGCCACAACAGCCCCAAGCCTCCACCGCAAGAGCCTCGCAGCCTGCAGGGGCGCAGCGGCCCCAGCCTCACCAGCGCACCCAGCGGCAGGCACCGCATCCAAACAACAACCAGCCCGTCCCCAAGGAAGACACAGGGCTTCCACGGCCTGCCACTCAGCCGAACAATAGCCCACGGCCTGCCAGGCCAGAGCAGAACCAATCCCAGCAGCCACGCCAGGAAAAGCAGTCTCCGATCGCCTTTGAGGGCATTGTGCGCTGCACGGGCGTGCTAGAGATCATGGGCGATGGGTCTGGTTTCCTGAGGGCTTCAAGCTTTAACTACCTCTCCTCGCCCGACGATGTCTTCGTGACCCCCAGCCAAATCAAGCAGTTTGGGCTCAAAACTGGTGACACCATCTGCGGTCTAGTGAGGCCACCCCAGCACAATGAGCGCAATTTCCCGCTGGTTTCACTCGAGACCATCAATGGCCGCAAGCCTGAGGAGATCCGCGATAGGGTGCCCTTCGACTACCTCACTCCCCTCTTCCCCCAAGAGAAGTTCCAGCTTATTGGCCCTGGGCACAATTCGCTCTCGCTGCGAATAGTGGATCTCTTTACCCCGATTGGCAAGGGGCAGCGTGGGCTCATCGTGGCCCAGCCCAAGACGGGCAAGACCATTCTTCTGAAGGACATCGCCAACGCCATTGCGGCCAACCACCCGGAGGTGTACATGATAGTACTGCTCATCGACGAGCGTCCCGAGGAGGTGACCGACATGGCCCGCAGCGTCAAGGCTGAGGTCATCAGCTCCACCTTCGATGAGCCAGCCGACCACCACGTCAAAGTGGCCAACATGGTCATTGAAAAGGCCAAGCGCATGGTGGAGTGCGGGCAGGACGTGGTAATACTTCTCGATTCCATCACGCGTTTAGCCCGCGCCTACAACACGGTGGCGCCCGCTTCGGGCAAGGTACTCACTGGGGGGGTGGATGCCCACGCACTCCAGAAGCCCAAGCGGTTCTTCGGCGCAGCCCGCAACATAGAGCAGGGCGGCTCGCTCACCATCTTGGCCACGGCCCTCATCGACACGGGCAGCAAGATGGATGAGGTGATCTTCGAGGAGTTTAAGGGTACAGGCAACATGGAGCTACAGCTCGACCGCAAGCTCTCCAATCGCCGCATCTTCCCCGCGGTGGACATCACCTCCTCCAGCACCCGGCGCGATGACCTGCTGGTGTCGAAGGATGTGCTCAATAAGACCTGGATTCTGCGCAACTACCTCACCGACATGAACCCCGTGGAGGCCATGAACGCCATCCGCGACCGCATCCTGCGCTGCGAAACCAACGAGGAATTCCTAGCTTCCATGAACACTTCCCGCGACTAGCACCAGGCCCCACGCGTTTACGTTGTTATCGGTAAGAGGATCTTATGGCAAATAAACCAAAAGTTTGCGCTATCTGCGGGCGGAGTGAGCAGGAGTGTACCCTGTTTGAAGGCACGCAGGGCTACATCTGCACCCAGTGCGTGGAGCAAATCCACGATTTCATGCTGGCCATGGAACGCGACCAGCAGAAACCCATAGAGGCAGCCATTGGCCCTGGAGATCTGCTGCCCCCAAGGAAAATCAAGGAGTTCTTGGATCGCTACGTGGTCGGGCAAGATAAGGCCAAGCGCTACCTGGCCGTGGCCGTCTACAACCACTACAAGCGCATCCTTTCCCGCGCAGAGGGCGACCATACGCAGGACACAGACCATCCCGTGGAGGTAGAGAAAAGCAATGTGCTACTCGTGGGCCCCACGGGAACAGGCAAGACGCTCCTGGCTCGAACCATCGCCCGCATGCTCAAGGTGCCTTTTGCGCTGGTGGATGCCACGGTGCTCACCGAGGCCGGCTACGTGGGGGAGGACGTGGAGAGCATCCTCACGCGCCTACTCCAAGTAGCCGACTACGACGTGGCCCAAGCCGAAAAGGGCATCATTTTCATCGATGAAATCGATAAGATCGCCCGCAAAGGCGATAATCCCTCCATTACGCGCGATGTCTCGGGGGAGGGCGTGCAGCAGGCCCTGCTCAAAATCCTAGAGGGGACTATCGTCAACGTGCCCCCGCAAGGTGGCCGCAAGCACCCCGAGCAGAAGATGATCCCTGTAGACACGCGCGACATCCTCTTCATCTGCGGTGGTGCCTTCGACGGCATCGAGCGCATCATTGCGCACCGGCTCAACACCCAGGTTGTGGGCTTCGATGCCCAGCGCATCCGCGCCAAGATCCAGTCCAACAGCCTCATGGCCTACATTGCCCCCCAGGACCTGCGCACCTTTGGACTCATCCCCGAGCTAGTGGGGCGCCTGCCCGTGATTTCTCACCTCGACCCACTAGAGCCAGAAACGCTCCGGGCCATCCTCACCAAGCCCGAGAACGCCATCATCCGACAGTATCAACACCTGTTTGCCATCGATGGGATCACGCTCGAAATCGACAATGAAGTCCTAGACTTCATCGTCCAAACCGCCATTGCGTATAAGCTCGGGGCGCGCGGACTACGCTCCATCTGCGAGGCCATCTTCATCAACGGCATGTTCGAATTGCCTGGCGAAGGCCAAACCTCGCTCCACGTCACCCTCGACTACGCCAAGCAGGCCCTGGCCAAAGAACGCTTCACGGGCGTGGCCTGATCCCACAGGCAGCAGGGGGGAAGACGTGGAAAAAGAATAACTTTGCAGCAACCTGCGGACGAGCGGCTGCGCGCCGCGTCGGGGCGGATCAAGTGAGGGCTATATGGAGTTACACGAAGGTGAACAGATACATAAGGTAGATATCGAGACGCAGATGCGCTCCTCGTATATCGACTACGCCATGTCGGTCATCGTGGCCAGGGCACTGCCCGATGTGCGCGATGGCTTCAAGCCTGTACACCGCAGGGTACTGTTTGGAATGCAGGGCTTGGGGCTTACTTACGGGCAGCCCACGAAGAAGTCGGCTCGTATTGTGGGAGAGGTGATGGGGAAGTATCACCCGCACGGCGATTCGTCGGTCTACGATGCCATGTGCCGCTTGGCGCAACCTTGGTCGCTGCGCTACCCCCTGGTAGACGGTCAGGGCAACTTTGGCTCCATGGATGGCGACAGCCCCGCGGCCATGCGCTATACGGAAGCCCGACTGGCCAAGATCACCGAGGATGTCCTCAAGGATCTTGACAAGGAGACGGTGGACTTCATGCCCAACTTCGATGACAGCCTCCAAGAACCCACGGTGCTTCCCACGCGCATACCGCAGCTGCTGGTGAACGGTGCCTCGGGCATCGCCGTTGGGATGGCCACCAACATGGCCCCGCACAACCTCTCGGAAACCGTAGATGCCATCTGTGCCTACATCGACAACCGCGACATCACCATCGAGGAGCTCATGCGCTACATCAAGGCACCCGACTTTCCCACCGGCGGCATTATCTACGGCACGCAGGGCGTCAGAGATGCCTTCCTCACTGGCAGGGGACGTATCGTGATCCGCGCCAAGACCTCCATCGAAGAGACCGAGACAGGCCGCACCAGCATCATCATCACCGAGGTACCCTACCAGGTCAATAAGGCCGAGATGATCGCCCGCATCGCCGAGATGGTCAACGACCACAAGATCGAGGGCATCAGCTACATCAACGATGAGACCAGCCGAAGCGGCATCCGCGTGGTGATCATACTCAAGCGCGATGCCATGCCCAACGTGGTTCTCAACCATCTCTTCAAGCAGTCTCAGCTACAGGCGGTCTTTCCCGTCAACAACATTGCGCTCGTCGATGGCCGCCCACGCCTGCTCAACCTCAAAGACCTGATCGGCTACTTTGTCAAGCACCGCCACGAGGTGGTCATCCGGCGAAGCCAGTACGAACTGCGCAAGGCCCAGGATCGCATGCACATCCTGGAGGGGCTGCTCATCGCCGTGGACAACATCGACGAGGTGGTTCACACCATCCGGGCCTCAAGCGATGTGGCCAACGCCGCGGCCAACCTGTGCGCCAAGTTCAGCCTCTCAGAAAAACAGGCGCAAGCCATCGTGGAAATGCGGCTGCGCGCGCTCACCGGCCTGGAGCGGGAGAAGCTGCGAGCCGAACACGATGAGCTGGCCAAGCGCATCGCCTACCTGCAGCAGCTACTCAGCGATGAGCGTATGCAGTACCAGGTCATCAAGGATGAACTCCTAGAGCTGAAAAAACAATACGGCGATGCCCGGCGCACAGCCATAGAGCCCAATGCCGAGGAGTTCGTTCCAGAGGACTTCTATGCTGATGACGATGTCGTCATCACCATCTCCCACCAGGGCTACGCCAAGCGCACCAAACTGGCCGAGTACCGCGCTCAGCATCGCGGCGGCAGAGGCTCGCAGGGGGGCGGAACGCGCGATGAGGACTTCATTGAGCAAATATACAACGCCACCATGCACAATACCCTGCTCTTTTTCACCAACCAGGGAAGGTGCTACTGGCTCAGAGTCTACGAGCTCCCGGAAGGCGCACGCAACGCCAAAGGCAAGCTACTCCAAAACCTCATCAACCTCCAACCAGAGGAGACCGTGCGCACGGTGCTAAGCATCCGACAGCTCGACCAGGAGGACTTCACGAGGAGTCACTTTGTGGTGCTAGCCACCACCGCAGGCATCGTGAAAAAAACCTGTCTGGCCGATTACGCTCGTCCACGCAGTGTAGGCCTGATCGCCATGACCATCCGTGAGGGCGACCACCTGCTCTCCGCTGCCCTGACCGATGGGGACTCCGACATCGTTCTAGCTACCAAAAAGGGCCTAGCCATCCGCTTCCACGAGAGCAACGTACGCCCCCTATCGCGTAAATCGCAAGGTGTTACCGGCATCCGCATGGCTGAGGACGACCAAGTGGTAGGCATGGCAACCTGCCAGGCCGAGGACACCCGGGAGATCCTCGTGGTCTCAGAGCAAGGGTACTGCAAGCGCACCGCCCTGGCTGAGTACCGCATCACCAACCGCGGCGGCAAGGGGATCATTACCCTCAACGTGGACAAAGCTGGTTACCTGGCTGGCTTCGGGCTAGCCAACCAAGAAGAGGATCTGATGATCATCACGAAGGCTGGCATTGCCATCCGCTTCCCCGTGACCCAAGTGAGCCTGGCAGGCCGCAATACCAAGGGGGTGCGTAGCATTGCCCTGGGCGCCAAAGATGCCATCGCCTCAGCCACCACAGTGCCACACGAAGAGGAGGACAATCTCCCTGCCTCAGAGCAAAACCAAGAAACGGACAGGGAGACCCTCGAGGATCAACCCGTGGCCTCCTCCAAAGACTAACCCGGCACTCTCTAAACTCAATCTGACTATGAAGCGTATTACGGGCGTTGCGGTGTTGCTAAGTCTACTGCTCAGTGCGGGGGCTGTCTTTGCGCAAACCTCCGAGACTGAAATCGCCAAACTCCAAGCGAAAATTGCAAAAAACGATAAGAGTATCGCCAATCCCAAGAAGGCGGAAAAGTACTCTACCTGGCTCAGCCGCGCGGAGGGCTACCTAAACCTCCACAACGCCTTCCTCATGAACGCCTACATCGGCATGGACCAGACCACCTTCTCTTTCTTGTCTGGGAAGCCCCAAAGCACCGAGCAAGTCACTGAGAAGAACGCACCCTACACCGTCTACCACATGGGCCTGACCGACTTCTACTTCTCGGGCGAAAACCGGCTGGAGTTCTACAAGGTCGTGCAACCCTTGAAGATCAACGCACTTGACAGTGCCATCGGGGCCATCTATAAAGCCGTGACGCGCGATCCTGAGCAGAAAAACCTGAAGAAGATAGCCAAGCAGATGCAGCCCCTACGCAATGCCTTGGTCAATGCAGCGCTCAACAACTACAAGCTCGAGCAATACAAGGTCTCTGCCCATCAGTTCACCGAGGCTATAAAGCTGGGCAAGACGCCCTACCTAGCTCTAAAAGACACCGCGCTCTACTACTACGCCGGCATGGCCACTTACCTCTCGGGCGACCACGAGGGTGCTGTACCGCTGGTTGAGCAAGCTCTCGATGCCAACTTCACCCTCGATGGGGAACTCTACTGCATCTTCTACGAAATGGCCAAAGCCGCCAACAAACTGGAAAAAGCCAAGGGCAAAATAGAGGCCGTGGTGGCAAAGTTCCCCAATCAAAAATGTCTCGTCAACGCCCTAGTCGACTACTACATCACCAAGGGCGAAGACCCAAGCCAAGCTATGACCTATGTGGACAAAGCCATAGCACTCGACCCCAACAACGCCGCCATGTTCTTCATCAAAGGCGTCATCCTCGACAAGCTCGGAAAGAACCCTGAGGCCGAAGCCGCCTACATGAAAACCCTCGAACTCGACCCCAAGAATACCGATGCCTACTACAATCTCGCCGTGCTACACTACAACGAAGGCGTCAACGCCAACAATGCCTCGCTTGAAATCAAGTACAACGCCGAGAACGCCCCTAAGATTGAAGCCCTCGAGCAGAAATCGAAAGATCACTTCCACAAGGCTATCCCCTTCCTAGAGAAAATCCTCTCCATCCAGCCTGAACACGCCGATGCGAAAAGCCTGCTCAAGCAGCTCTACATACGTTTCCGCATGGAGCCAGGGATCAAGGATAAGCTCGATGCGCTCAACAACTAGCCAAGAATAGGATTCTAAAAACTTCCGGGGAGGACCTTACAGAGTTCCTCCCCGGCTTTTTATACCAACACTGCGCCTCCCCGCTATATTTACCAATCTCTTGCCCGTAAGTAGCACCCTAAATGGATGCACGCACAGGCACAGCAGGCGGCTGCCCCCTACACGGGACTACGGAGAGGCCTACCCTATCCCCATACGAACAAGCCTAAAACGCAATGAAGGGCCTACATACAATATTGCTGCTAGTGGTGTCAAACATCTTTATGACTCTAGCCTGGTACGGACACGTAAAACTGCAGCAGGTAAAATTGCTTACCGACAACACACCGCTCTACATCATCATACTACTGAGCTGGGGGCTAGCGCTTGCCGAATATAGCTTCCAGGTGCCTGCCAATCGCTACGGCTACATAGGGCACGGAGGCCAATTCACGCTCGTACAGCTGAAAATCATCCAAGAAGTCATCTCCATCAGCATCTTTACGCTCTTCTCCATACTATTCTTCCGCGGGGAGCCCCTACGTTGGAACCACCTCGCCGCTTTCCTCTGCCTGATAGGCGCCGTCTTCTTTGCCTTCAAGTAGCCTGTGCTCTGGCGGTTGCGGAGAATCGAGGGGCCAAAGCACTAAAAATGCTGCCACATGACAGCATCTCCAAAACTGGGCATACAATCCCCGCGCCACTCCGTAACCAATCAATACGCATTACGCCAGGCAGAATCCTGCACGTGTAGCAAATAGCATCTTGCTAGAGACAAGCATACCAACAACTACAAGACCTACAGGCGAAAAACACGCCTAGATACCTAGAGCCCCCCTCATGGTGAGAGAAAATTGGCAGAAGGCGACCTTCCCCTCCAAGCAGTACGCTTCCCTCTAGGTCTGGGCTAGGCGTAGAACCTCGGGGCTCGCATGGCCCAGGCGACTATCACCTGAGAGGCCAAAGCCACGACACTAAGAGCCTAAGACCGCGTGCAACGCCCAAAATGGATGTAACCAAATCCACATCGACACAATCGCCTCTCCCTCAAGTTGGCTCCAGAGATCCACACCCCCACAAGAATAGGCAAAGCACGATGCCAATCCACAGACCAGCTGCCCCAGACAGACTAAAAAACAGGATGCACCGTAAAACAGCGCATCCTGACCTCCTGAATATCAAACTACCAGTGGCATGGCGCAGCCACTACAAGGGATATTGGCCCACCAACGGGAGAACCGTATAAAACCAAGCAAACGCCTCTACCTGGCCATAGTCAGGATGCGCTCCACTGCCTGGGCATCGACTGTGCAATGCTCACCAAGCTTCCAGTCGCGCGCTGCCCACCGGCGCCACACCTCACTGGCCTGCTCCAAGGTGATACCATAGTCGGCAAGGTGCAGCTTTCCATAGATCTGCAGGAAAAAGGCCTCTATACTATCTATGCACGCAGTCGCTAGAGCCGACTCATCTTGGGCGCTGAGCCCAAACACCCGCTGCGCGCATTGGGCCAGCTTGGCGCGTTTGTTTTCGAACTGATCACGTAGTAGCGCGGGCAACACGATAGCCAAAGTAAGCCCATGGTCGAGGCCAAAGAGCGCAGTGAGCTCATGCCCCAAACGATGCGTACTCCAATCCTCAGGCACTCCCATAGCCAACGAGCCATTAAGGCCATAGAGCGCGCACATGGCCAACGTGTTGCGTAGCTCTATCTCCTTACTTCCCCCCATGAGCTTGGGGGCTATCTCCAGAAGCGTCTGCAGCACGCTCTCCGACATCCTATCCTGGAGCGGGGCCTCGCAGGGGTAGGTCATATACTGCTCCATGACGTGCACGAAGGCATCCACCACCCCATTGGCCAGTTGGCGACGCGGCAGCGAAAGAGTAAAAGCTGGATTGACTATCGAAAACTTCGGGAACAGCGCATCATGCCCTATGGAGAACTTCTCCTTAGTATCTGAGCGAGAAATCACGGCCCCGCTATTCATCTCCGAGCCTGTGGCGGAGAGTGTCAGCACGGTGCCGAATGGCAAAACTGGCCCGTAGGCGCAATCCCCATGCTGGCGCACCACCTCCCACTTATCGACCCCTGGAAAAGCCTGCGCAGCCACTATAAACTTCGTACCATCGATGACCGAACCACCGCCTACCGCCAAAAGAAAATCCACCCCCTCCTCGGCTATCAGAGGCAAGGCCTCCAGTAACCGCTCATACTTGGGGTTGGCCGTTATGCCCCCGAAAAGAACCACCTTACGCGACTTGAGGTGCAACTTCACCTGGTCGAGCACACCATTCTTGAGCACGCTGCCCCCACCATAGGTGATCATCACCGTGGCCTGCCCTGGCAACAAACTGTCGAGTGCCTCTAGGGAAGACGCACCAAAAATCACACGCACTGGATTATAGAACTGGAAGTCTAACATGGTCTACCCTTTCATGGCCATTGGGGCACATACTCCCCACATCCCTACGCACTAGGCCCCACCCTATATATCGAGCTTGGCCATCTTAGCATGCTCCTCTATGAACTTACGACGGGGAGGCACATCATCCCCCATGAGCATGGAAAACACCAAATCGGCCTCTGCGGCGCTGTTCACCGACACCTGGCGAAGAATGCGACTCGAGGGATCCATAGTCGTCTCCCAGAGTTGTTCCGCATTCATCTCTCCCAAACCCTTGTAGCGCTGCACCGTCACCTTCTCCTCTTTCCCCCCTTGCCCGAATTCTGCCACGGTCTCCTCTCGCTCCTTTTCATTCCAGCAGTAGCGCATACGCTTGCCATAGCGCACCTGGTAGAGCGGCGGAGTAGCTATGAACAAATGGCCCGCCTGGATCACCTCGTTCATGTGGCGATAGAAGAAGGTCATGATCAACGTGGCTATATGGCTACCGTCCACATCGGCATCTGTCATGATGATCACCTTGCTATAGCGTATCCCCGACAGGTCCACCGCCGTAGAGTCTCCGTCTTTCCCAAAACGAACCCCCAGCGCCAAAATGATATTCTTGATCTCTTGGCTGTCAAAAATACGATGCAAGGCGGCCTTCTCCACGTTGAGGATCTTGCCACGCAGGGGAAGAATAGCCTGGAATCTACCATCGCGACCCTGCTTGGCCGTGCCCCCGGCCGAATCGCCCTCGACCAGGAAAAGCTCTGTCTTCGTGGGGTCCTTCCACGCGCAGTCTGCCAGCTTACCTGGTAGCCCCGCACCTGAAAGTGCTGTTTTGCGCTGCACCAACTCCCGGGCCCTACGCGCCGCATGGCGCGCCTCAGCCGCCACTATCACTTTAGAAACTATGGTCTTGGCATCCTTCGGATTGTCCTCCAAATAGGCCACCAAGGCCTCGCTCACCGCCTGACTCACCGCGGCCGTCACCTCACTGTTGCCAAGCTTGGTCTTCGTCTGCCCCTCAAACTGCGGCTCGGCCACCTTCACTGATATAATAGCAGTGAGCCCCTCCCGAAAATCCTCGCTATTGATCTCAAACTTCAGCTTGGAAAGCATCCCGCTCTGCTCGGCATAGCTCTTGAGCGTTCGCGTTAGCCCCAAGCGGAAGCCCGCCAGGTGAGTCCCTCCCTCTATCGTGTTGATGTTGTTGACGTAGGAGTGCTCATTCACATTGTAGGAGTCGTTGTACTCCATGGCAACCTCCACGGGCACACCATTCTTCTCCACCTCAATGTAGATGGGCTTATCGATGATTGGAGTACGGTTCTGATCCAAAAAACGCACAAAGCCCAAAAGACCATCCTCGAAGTGAAACTCCACATGCTGCGTATCTGGATCTAGCGCAGCTGCTTCGGCCGACACCCGCTCATCGGTGAGCGTAATCCGGATGCCCTTGTTCAGGTAGGCCAACTCGCGCAGACGACTCTCAAGAACGTCAAAACTAAATTCTGTGGTCTGCGTGAATATCTCCGGATCGGGCCGAAAAGTGATCCTTGTACCCGTGCGGTGCGACTCCCCTACGCACTCTATCGGCGCCAACGGCTTGCCTCGTGAAAACTCCTGCCGCCAGTGCTTGCCATCGCGATCCACCTCGGCCAGCAAGTACTCCGACAACGCATTGACGCACGACACACCAACCCCATGGAGCCCCCCAGATACCTTATAGGTCCCTTTATCAAACTTGCCACCTGCGTGCAGCACCGTCATCACCACCTCCAGTGCCGAACGACCCTCCTTCTGGTGAAAGTCCACCGGAATCCCACGCCCGTTGTCGGTCACCGATATCGAATTGTCCTGGTGAATGCACACATCGATCGTATCGCAATAGCCAGCCAGGGCCTCATCTATCGAATTGTCTACCACCTCATTGAGCAGGTGGTGTAATCCCTTACTGCCCGTATCGCCTATATACATGGCCGGGCGCTTACGCACGGCCTCCAGCCCCTCGAGTACCTGGATGCTACTCGCAGAATACTCGTGGGCATCGCGCATCTTCTGATCCTCTGTCATACTTGATTGTATCTCCAGCCCGCGCACGCGCCAGAAACCTTGTGCAAAGGTACGAAAAACGCACGTATACGGGAACTACCCTTAAATCTACTCCAATGAGGACCGCTCTCCTCCCAGGCAAAACCACGAGCTCCCTCCGGACAAATGGTCAGCAGGTGACTTCGCACAAAAAGCAACGGACGCAGCAGGCCAAGACATCCGCTCGCGGCGGCGAAAAGCTGTAAAAGGCGTGCTGGCCTCCCCTTAGGTGTGAACGACCCAGCGGGGGAAGTCACGAAAAACCACCCCGATCGATACCCTGCCAAACACTCTAGTAGAGCGCAGAATGACTACAGGAAATCGAAGCTACCCCCTGCAACAGAAAGAGAAAATCGCTCCCAACAGTCGTGTAGATCAGCAGCCCGCAGTTTCAGCTCCCCACGAGTACCAGCCTGAACGCCCAAGACAAGCAACCTACACCGCCAGCAGCTCAGACGCCACGCGCAGATGGAGCTGTCTATGCGCCTCGTCCACGCCCCCGGCCAGCAAAAGGTCGGAATGGAACGGCAACAGCACCTCCCGCCCGACTGGCTGCAATACGCGCAGCACCACGTTGAACGAATATACAAGCTCCTCCTCTATGGTACCAATAGACCGGCCTGTCTGGTCTATCACTGTATAGCCCTCAAGGCCTACTGCCTGGGCGACATCTGCTGACGCCTCTCCCAGGCGAGAAGCCAAAGCATACACGCTGATACCCGAAAGCTCTCTGGCCCCTCCCACATCCGTCACCCCTCGCACACGCACCGTGGAGAGCTCCTCGCTTCGCGAAGCCAGCTCCACTATCCGGTACGGCACCAGAAGTCCATCGCGTTGAAAAAAGAAAAAATCCCCCACACCTAGGGACACCTCAAAAGCAGAGAAGGGATCACGCCACCACAGCGCAATCCCTCCATCTACTCCCACAGGCTTGCCCAGCCGGGCAACCTGTATACACTCTATTCCTTCTGGGCCAAAGCGCATTGCGTTTCGCGCCTCAAGGCGTACAGATGCTTACTCTGCCTGAGAGGCTGGCTCTGCTGGCGCATCGCCCGCTGGCGCTGCTGCCGACTCAGCTTGCTCACCCGCGGCCTCTGCCTGGGCAGCCTGTATCTTGGCGGCAGCCTCGGCCTCAGCGGCAGCCTTGGCAGCCTCAGCCTCAGCCCGACGCTTCTGCAAGGCCTCGGCCCGAGCCGAATTCACGCGCTCTTCGGCCTCATGGGCACTAGTGCGCTTGGCCTGCAACTTGTCGGCCAACTCCTTGCGCTGCGCCTCTATCTTTCCATCCTTATCGCTCTGCCAAGCAGCAAAACGACGCTCTAGCTCCTCCATGTCGAAGGCCCCCTTCTCCACGCCGCGCAGAAGATGCCGACGCAGCAGCACCCCCTTATAGCTCAATATGCGGCGCACCGTGTTCGAGGGCTGGGCCCCCTGGTTGAGCCAATAGATGCTCCGCGCGCTATCCACCTCTATCTGGGCGGGTATCTTCAGGGGATCGTAGCTCCCTATCCGCTCGATGAATCGCCCATCCCGTGGGGCACGGCTGTCGGCTACCACAATGTGGTAGTATGGCAAATCCTTCCGACCATGCCGGCTCAATCGAATCTTGACTGACATTCCTTACTCTTGTTTGGTTGTTACCTCATGCGGCTTCTCGAACCGCTTTACTCCCGCGAAGGTAGCGATATTTCCCAATTCCCATGCCAAAATCACCCATTACCACCCCATGCTCCTCGCGCGCTGCCCCCTCTCACCGCGGGAATCAACTCCACCACTACCCCACTCACCTACACCTTGCGACTCGCCCAAAACTCCATAGACCATAAAAACAGAATAGGCCGCGCGGCTTCTCGTCCACGCAGCCTACAACCATGGAAGCACAAAACTACTCGCCGGTCACGGCACTCTCGAGCTCTGCTCCCGGCTTGAACTTCAGCACCCGGCGCGCCGGAATCTGTATCTTCTCATGCGTACGCGGGTTCATGCCAACACGCGACTTGCGCTCGGCCACCTTGAAGGAGCCAAAGCCAATCAAGGTCACATCTTCTCCTGCCCGCAGGGCATTCTTGGTCACGGTGATGAAGGCATCGATCATCTTCTTCGCATCGGCCTTCGTCACCCCTGCCTCCTCGGCAATCTGCGTGGTCAATTCTGTCTTATTCATGTGAGGTTGTCGTTTATGGCTATACTTGCCGCCATGCATTACCTGCGGCAAAGGTAAAGATTTTCCCTATTTGCAAGCTGCGCGCAATTTCTCCAACCAAGCATCGCGCGCAAAACCTCCCACACTGAACTACTTAAACGTATTATTATCTTATACTTAGCCATCTATTGACGTCCACCTACTATGCACAATAATTTTCCAAAAGCCTACCCAACGCTTGCCGTTCGGCGGAAAATATGTACTTTTGTGCGTGGGTAAGTCCTATGCGACCAGCTCCCTTTGAACCTCCCCAGGGCCGGAAGGCAGCAAGGATAGAAGGTTGTAGCGGTGCGACATAGGGGGCTTACCCACTTTTTTTATACCCACCAACGCCTCTAGATGCCCGCCGAAGCGCTCGAGGCACACGGCGCACAGCGCGAAAAAGTAACAACGTAAGCAGCGACCCCTTGCAGATGCTCGAAACGGTGATCGCCCACCATATCCCCTGTAGCGCATAGCTCCCCCACCAGAGAGACAGCGGAATACGCAGCACGTTGAACGTCACGCCCACCACCGCCGGCGGCAGCGTCCGCCCCATCCCGTTGAGTACACCCACCGCCAAAATCTCCAGTACCATGAACAGCTGCGAAAAACCCATTATCCGCAGGTAGCGACCGCCCTCGGCTGCGGCCTGCGGCTCGGGCATGAATACGCTGAATAGCTGCTTCCCCCACGCTATGAACAGCACCGAGGCCAGCACCGACACGCCACCCATGAGCAACAGCGTACGCACGTAACCCTGATGAATACGCTTGAACCGACAAGCCGAAAAATTCTGACCCGTATAGCTGGCCAAGGCCGATGAAAAACCCCCAGCGGTCATCCACGTGATGGCCTCGATCTGCGCACCTATACTCTGCACCCCAACGCCCATATCGCCCCAACGCGTCACCAACCGTGCTATCACCATCCCTATCACCGAAAACAACGCATTCTGCACCCCCACCGGCATGCCCAAAACGAGCAAACGACGCATAAATCCAACATCTGGACGAAATCCTCGGAGCAAATGGTGAAAACGGGCCCCTGGTCGCATATTAGCCACCACCACGATCAAAAGCACCACCCCCTGCGCTAGCACCGTGGCATAGGCTGCCCCAGCCACACCCAGACGCGGAATACCCAAGTAACCTCGAATCAGTATCGGATCCAGGATCACATTGAGCAATAAACCTATTGAATTGGCAATGAACGGCGTACGAGAATAGCCAAAGCCGTTGTAGAGACCAAAATAGGTGGCATTGAGAAAAGTAAACGGCACCCCAAGAGCTACTATGCGCAGGTACCGCTCCCCCTGGCCCACCGTCTCCAGCGCCCTTATGCTGTAAAAACCTATGAGCGGCCTATGCAACGCCAATAGCAGCGCACCGACCACCAGACCAAATACTAACGACAAAGTAAGGGCATGGCGCGCGTAGCGGTAGCCTAGGTGCATGTCCTTGACCCCTAGCGCCTGCGCTATCGTCACCTCGGCCCCTGTCTTAGTGATGGTCGTAAGCGCATT
This sequence comes from uncultured Bacteroidia bacterium, assembly GCA_947252645.1. Taxonomy (GTDB): domain Bacteria; phylum Bacteroidota; class Bacteroidia; order Bacteroidales; family CAJPTX01; genus Bacteroides_D. The sequence continues at coordinate 60,242 of CAMXWF010000014.1, read as the reverse complement.
GGCAAACCAGAGATAAATCCCCGCCGCGCCCACGGCCGTCATCGCGCCCGACCCCTCATGGCCTATCCAGAAGTAGTCGGCCAGACTGTAGGCCATCTGGATGAAGGCCGTACCCATGATGGGCAGGGCCAACGACACTATCTTCGGCAGTACGCTGCCACGGGTAAAATCTCGCGCTTGCGCCATCCACTACCCCCAACCTCAGACCGGCAGCCCAAACCACCACCGAGGATATACCCCTCTGCTCCCAATCGGACACCGTAAAGGTAGAGTTTCTCCGACGGTCTCCCCCACGCCTCTCCTAACGCACGCTGCGCAATAGCGCGTAACTTGCAGACCTCAAAAGTACTCTAGGCATGACATCCAAAGCTGACGAACTAGCACAGGCCCAAGCACTCCAAATCGCCGATTTCGACTACCTGCTCCCCGAAAACCGCATCGCGCAGCAGCCCGTCTTACCACGAGAAAAAGCACGTCTGCTCTCCTTCCAACACAACCAGCTGGCTGACCACACCTTTGCCGAACTCCCCGACCTGCTCCCAGAGAACAGCGCGCTGGTACTCAACGACACCAAGGTGGTCCACGCACGACTTCACCTCCAGCGCGCCACGGGCGGATGCTTCGAAGCCCTATTGCTCCACCCCGTCAGCCCAAGCAGCTACCAGGCCTCGCTCCAAAACACCTCCAAATGCACCTGGGTATGCCTGCTCGGCCATGCACACCGCTGGAAAAGCGACCCCGCGCACCCCACAAACGACCACCAGGGCACCTTTACCGCGCTACGACTCCCAGGGCACTTCGGCCTCAACACCCCGGTGGAGTTCTCTTGGACCAGCGGACTACCCTTCTCCGAAGAACTCACACGTTGGGGCGCCATGCCCATACCTCCCTACCTCAAGCGTGAGGCCAAGCAAGAAGACACCTGCTGGTATCAAACCATCTATGCGCAGCACGATGGCTCCGTGGCCGCTCCCACCGCCGGACTCCATCTGTCAGAAGACATGTTGCGTAGAATCCAAAACAAGCACCAGCTACTCCACTGCACGCTCCACGTCGGCGCCGGCACCTTCCTTCCCGTCAAAGCCAACACCATGGCCGACCACCACATGCATCGCGAGCGCATCGTGATATCCAAAGCGCTCCTCGAAGGTCTCCTCCACTGCCAAGGCCCCACCATCGCCGTCGGCACCACCTCCCTACGGCTCCTCGAATCCATCTATTGCCTCGGATGCCAAGTCGAGCACCAACAAACCAACGCTACAATGCCCCTCATCACGCAATGGGAGGGATTTGCCGAACACTGCGACCTGAATCGCTCGCAAGCCATCAACGCCCTACTACAGCGCATGCGCAATGAAAGCTCATCCATCCTCGAAGCAGAAACTGAACTCATCATCACGCCGCCCTATACACCCAAAATGGCCCAAGGGCTCATCACCAATTTCCACCAGCCAAAAAGCACCCTCCTACTCCTGGTTGCTTCCTGCATAGGAAACAAATGGCAACAGCTATACCAGCACGCGCTACAAGCCAACTACCGATTCCTGAGCTACGGCGACGGCATGCTCCTGCTCTTCTGAACAAAAGGCCCACTCCTCGGTCCCCAGCCTGGCGAAAAAAACTACGCCTAGCCTTAGGCCCGCCAGATAAGATCCACCGCGCCCGCAACGGCCGCCACTAGCCCAGAAACCAGGATGACCAGCCCCGAAATCTTGCTGAACCAATAGAGCTGCCGCACACGAAAACGGTGACGGACCCGCCCCACTCCATAGGTCAACATGTACCACCATGAGCTTGCACCAATATGCACCCCGGCCAACGCCACTACGTATTGCACGGGGTGACCAGGCTCAGGCACCACATCAAAGGCTGCAAATAGCGCCAGAAAAAGAAATATGGCCAACGGATTGGTGAGCGTGAGCAGCATGACATAGAAGGCATGCTGCAAGAAACGCTGCCCCTCCCCTGGATGGCGAAGGTGCCGCAGCGGATTACGATGATAGATCGCGTAGCCCAAGATAGCAATCACCACGCCCCCCACCACCTGGAGCAGAGCTCGGTGCTGGTCAATGAAATCGATGATATAGGAAAGACCAAGCAGCGCAACGGCCGCAAAAATCGTGTCTGCCACAGCCGCTCCCCAGCCGCTCGCAAACCCACTCCAGCGACCACGAGCCACCGTGCGCTGCACGCATATAAGCCCTATCGGCCCCAGCGGTATGGACGCCAAGAGCCCCGTCAATAGCGACCGGAGGAAAAGTAGCCCCATCTACACACCACCGTTTCCCGTCCCCTCACCTCTAAACGCCAAACTGCACTCGGCTGGGCCTCCTGCTCTCCACCTACGCTACCCACTGCGCTAAAATATCTGCGGAATATCCAGCTCATAGGCCTTCATGCGGGCGGTAAACGCCCGCGCATCTTGACCCAAGTAGTGCGAGAATAGATGCCAAAAGCGCGGGCTATGATCCATCACCGATAGGTGCGCTAGCTCATGCAGTATCACCCCCACGATGTACTCCTCGGGCCAGAGCATCAGGTAGATAGAAAAATTGAGGCGCTTATCAGACGAGCAGCTACCCCACCGACTATACATATCCTTCACCGTGATAGAGCGATAGCCCAACCCATGGCGTAGGGCCAGCTCACGCACCAGCCGCGGCAAGTAGCGCTTGGCCTCCAGACCCACCACCTGCTTCAACGCATACCACGCCGTACGCTGCACCTCATAGGCATCGGGCGCAACCCCACGGGGCACACGCAGCACCACGCGGTTCTCAAGCATAAGCGCCGTGGGCACGCTATCCCGCGTCGTCTCAAGGGAAAAACTATACCCACACATCCGGTAACCCTCAAGTATGGGGTGCGCAATAGGACCCTGGATGGAGCGCAGATAGCTCACGTAGGGCAACATCCCCACCAGCACGCGCTCTACGTACTCACGGTCCAACAACTTCGGATAGGTGATCCGCGGGGGCGAAACCTTGTAGCGCGCAAATGAAATGCTCCGCACACCAGACAGCGCGCAGCAGCGTATCTCTGGACGAAAACGCGGATAGGTCCCTCGTAGCGTTTCTACTGGGCTCAACGATATATCCATGCGTCTGGGTACTCTTCGCGCAGTACTACCAACGCCTCCTGCGCCGCTGCTCGGGTAGAATAGGACCCCAACGTTACCATGCGCATCCCCTGACTGTTCTCCACTACGGCCCCCTCATAGCCTCGCTGCCGTACCTGGGCGGCAAAGCCCGTTGCGTTTTGCGGCACACTGAAGCTGCCCACTATGATCTTGTACGCACCCGACTGCGCAGCCTGGCTAGCTGGCGCAGACTGCACCTCAGCCTGGGCGGGGCTGGCAGACCCCGAAGGCCCTTCGGGCCGAGTCATCGGCTGGGCCTCCTGCTTGGCGGCTTCTACCCGCTTCTGATACTCCGCCTGGAGCGCAGTGCTGGCCTCGGTGCTAAGACCTGTATCTGACAAACTCTGCACCGAATCTCTACCCAATGCCTCCACGGACGCAGTGCCTTGCAAACCGCTGCCTGACGGGGTACTCTTCCGGGGCTGCTCCGCTAGGTATGGCGCACCCTTCAGAAATCTAGGCGTGACCAAACCTAGCCACAACGCATCGACGCCAACAAACAGAACCACCAAGAGCAGCACTACCAGCACCGCAATGCCCCCTATCCCCTTGCGCTTCACTCCTCCAGCCGAACTCAAAGACTTATCCTTTGGTGCCTTGACCTTCGACGGCTTCACTGGTCGGCGCTGCACATACCTGGGTGGCGCTGGGCGCACTGGCCTAGCGGGACGGGCAGATTTTGCTGACTGCTCCCCCTTTGGCGAAGTCGCAGCTGGAGGCACTGCGGCCCCACCAGCTACGGGGGTCGGGCGTGTCGACGGTGCCCCCCCGACTGCAGACGGCGCACCCTTGGGGGCAGCGGGAGAGTCCGTGGAAGCCGTAGCCTCTGTGGCGGCCGTCACCGGCTCCACCGAAACGTCCACGGGCACAGCCGCCGTGGAATGTCCAGCCTCACCATCCAAGGCCATCCCCGCTGACGCATTGGCGTCGGGCTCTAGCACCACCAGCCCCCCCGGCATCTTACGCAGCACCCCAAGATGGGGCAACACGCACACCGACTGGGTCTCCAGAGCCCGCTTGAGCTCCTGGACAATCATCTCGGCCTGCTGCTGCGCTGCCAGTCGACTGACACCCAGCTCCTCCACAAGCGCATTGACAAACGACCCATCATCGTAGCGCAAAAACGCACTGAACGTCACGTTGTCCACCGAGAAGCCATCCTCGAGGCGCTGCACTAGAAAAGCCCCAAAATCTGGCAGGATGAGCCTTACTCTCGTCCGCACCAGCCGGGCTATTATCGATAAATCCATTATCTCGGACAGTCTATTCCGTTTGCACCCTTACCGCGCGCCCTGCATGTCCACAGCCCCTCGCCATGCCGCCACTACCTCCCGCCAGCTGCTCCGCCGCCGCCCCAAGAGCCATGCGCGAAGGTACACAAAAATACATTTCCAAGGCCAAGGGCAAGTGACTTCCCCAACTTCCTCCCAGCATCAAGTCTATCACCCCCCTCACTACATAGCACGGCGGTTTTGCGCCAAAGTAGCAGCTCTACTACCAGCTTCAATCTCAACACACCCCATCAGGCCAAATCGGAACAGGTACCCTACTGCGGTCCACCCCAGCACGTCGGCCATAGGAAAGCTTTTACACCACCGCCAAGAACATCCAGGCCACCATGAGCAAAGGCATAGCCAATCGCACCACAACTGCTGACATTGCGCAAGAACATTGCACGCACACCAGCACCAGCTCGGCCCTCTCCGTGCCCCGCCTACCCTACCGACCATGAGGAGACATCAACCTGTTTGCATTCAGCATTTTTACAGCACTACATGCCCGAGCCCCTCTAGCCTGGGAGGAGCATGGCGCACAGGGCGACGCATCAAATTCGTACCTTTGCGCCGAATGCCGTGGCCTGCCTCCCCGCAGCCTAGCACGAAGTCTTAGGGGAAGCATCTAAACCACTGCATGTCCAACCAATGGGAGCGTTGCGATGAAGGCAATCCGATTACTGTGTTTTCTACTGCTGTGCTGCCCCCTGCTCTCCCGCGGGCAGGTGACAGGCGATGCCATCGTAGGGCTATGGGAAACAGCCGAGAACGATGGGCAGATTGAGATTGTACGTGCCGACGACAGCACCTACGAGGGCTATGTACGCTGGTATCTAGTGGACGAGAAAAAAAAAGGTATAAAGGACATCCACAACCCCGACCCCACCAAGCGCAACCGAACCCCGCTCAACATGCGGCTGCTTAGCGATTTCCGCTTCGAAGACGGCATCTGGAAATATGGACACGTCTACGACCCCTATAGCGGCTCCACTTACAAGGCCCGCATCAAGTACGTGCCGGGCACCCCAGATGTAATCGAACTACGGGGCTATATCGGCATCCCGCTATTCGGGCGCACTGCCAAGTGGCATCGCATCAGCTTCAACGAGCTGCGCCATAGCAACCCCAACGTACAACAGCAGTAGACCCCGCGCACCATGCTCTCGCTCGACAACGTTGAAGTGGCCTTCCAAGGGGAGGCCCTGTTCTCTGGGGTTTCCTTTCGACTAGGCGACCGGGAACGGGTCGGCCTAGTTGGGCGCAACGGAAGCGGAAAATCCACCCTGCTGTGCGTTATCGACGGCTCGCTCGAACCTACGACCGGCTGCGTGACACACGATGCCAATTTCCGCATAGGTCACCTAGCGCAGCACTTGACTCGGGCCGACACCCAGAGCGTCCTCGAGGAGGCCGAAACGGCCTTCAGCGAGCTGGCTACCATGGAAACCAAAATCAACCAACTCACCGCGCAGCTGGCCAACCCCGGAAACCTCAACGAGCAAGCCCTCGAACGCGCTGCGCACGAACTCGCCGACCTCACCGAACGATACCACATGCTCGGGGGCGAACAACGCCAGGCCAAGGCCGAAAGGGCCCTGACGGGGCTAGGGTTCGAGCGCGAGCAGTTCTCCATGCCCACCGCTACCCTAAGCGGCGGATGGCGCATGCGCATCGAGCTAGCCAAAATACTCCTCCGAAACCCCGACCTGCTCCTGCTCGACGAACCCACCAACCACCTCGACATCGAATCCATCCAATGGCTGGAAAACTACATCCAGTCCTACCAAGGCGCCCTCGTCCTCATCTCCCACGACCGACGCTTCCTCGACAACTGCACCACGCGCACCCTCGAACTCTCGCTGGGCAAAATGCACGACTTCAACGCTCCATACAGCCAGTACGTCGAGATAAAAAAAGAACAGCACGCACAGCAAGTGGCTGCCTGGAAAAACCAGCAGCGCATGATCGAAAAAACCGAGGCCTTCATCGAGCGCTTCCGCTACAAACCGGAAAAATCCAACCAGGTGCAGTCGCGCATCAAGCAGCTCAAAAAACTCGACCTCATCGAGGTCGAGGCCGAGGACCATGCCCAGCTCTCCATCCGCTTCCCCGACGCACCAAGGGCTGGCGACGTGGTCGTTAGCACTGAAGACCTCGGCCACGCTTTCGGTCCACACCGCATCTTCGCCCACGCCAACATCGCCATTGCCCGCGGGGAAAAGGTGGCCTTCGTGGGGCGCAACGGCGAGGGCAAAACAACCCTCGCCCGCATCATCACCGGCGAACTGCACCCCACAGAGGGCAAGCTGCACCTAGGGCACAACGTGGAACTCGGGTACTTCGCGCAGAACCAAGAAACAGTACTCGACCCAGAACTCACCGTGTTCGAAACCATCGACAAGGTGGCCACCGGCGATATGCGGCGCAAAATACGCGACCTGCTGGGCGCCTTCCTCTTCCGAGGCGAGGAAATAGACAAAAAGGTCCGCGTCCTCTCTGGGGGCGAACGCAACCGGCTCGCCATGGTCAAGCTAATGCTCCACCCCTACAACCTTCTCCTGCTCGACGAACCCACCAACCACCTCGACATCCAGGCCAAAGACATCCTCAAGCAGGCTCTCATGCGCTACAACGGCGCCCTAATCCTCGTCTCACACGACCGCGACTTCCTCAACGGCCTCGTCTCCAAAGTCTACGAGTTCGCCCACGGAAAGGTCAAGGAACACCTCGGAGGCATCGACGCCTTCCTCCAAACACGACGTCTCGAAAATCTACAGCAGCTCGAAGGGCGTGAATCCAACCAAAAGCCCTCCACAAGCAAACCAAACGACCCAAAAACTACCCCGGCCAGCAGCAAGGCCGACTGGAAACGCAAAAAAGCCCTCGACAACCAGCTCCAGCGAAAACAGCGCGAGGTGGCCGAAATAGAATCCAAGATTGAACTCACCGAAAAAAAACAAAAAGACCTGGAACTCCAGATGGCCACACCAGACCAACACACCGATAGCAGCACCATCTATACCGACTACCAAAACACGCGCAAGGAACTCGCTCGGCTCATGAAGCGGTGGGAAGAAACGCAATACGAACTCGACATCCTCGAACGGGGCGGAGGGGAATCCAATGGGTGATCACAATAATTGGCAGCGACGCTCTAGGGCGCAGCGCGACATGCTCTACGGCCTACACCCCATCGAGGAAGCCCTCAACGCCGGGCAAGAGCTCGAGCGCATCATCATGCGCAGCGGACTAGCGGGGGAGGGGGTGACAACAATACAGAAAACCGCCCGGCAGCGGGGCATCCCCGTACAGACGGTACCCGCAGCCTGGTTCGCCCGCCTGGGGACGCGCAACCACCAGGGCCTGGTGGCCTACCGCTCTCCCATCAGCTACACCCGAATCGACCAGCTCGTCCCCATGCTCTACGAGCAAGGCACAGATCCGCTGATTGTAGCCGCCGACGGCATCACCGACGTACACAACCTAGGGGCCATTGCGCGCACAGCCGAGTGCGTAGGTGCCCACTGCCTACTCGTGCCTTCGCACGGCTCAGCCCAAATTAGCGCCGACACCGTGCGCACCAGCGCCGGCGCACTGGAGCACCTGCCCATAGCCCGCACCGGGGAACTCACCGCTACCCTGCGCTTCCTCCAGGACTCCGGCATTCGGCTAGTAGCCGCCACGGAAAAAGGTGGACACGTATTCTCGCAAACTGACCTAAAAGGTCCCCTGTGCCTCATCATGGGCGACGAGGGGCGAGGGGTCTCGCCCGCCACGCTGGCCATTGTCGATGAGCAACTGCGTATACCCATCCACGGGGCCATCGAGTCGCTCAACGTCTCCGTGGCCGCCGGCATCATCCTCTACGAAGTGGAACGGCAACGCCACCGCGCGCCAAGGGAAACCAGCCACCCTGCGCAAGGACTAAACGCTGAAAAGGAATAAGGGGAAACGATGGACTCCGCAAAACCTCGCATCGTGGCCGACCAGGCCATCCCCTACCTCCAAGGCCTACTAGAGCCCTACGCGCAAGTAACCTACCTGCCCGCCACGCAGATTACCCACGAAGTGTGCCTACAGGCCGATGCGCTCTTGACCAGAACGCGCACACGCTGCAACGCACAACTCCTAGACCACACCCCTGTGGAGTGCATCGCCTCGGCCACCGTGGGCCTCGACCACATCGACCTGCCCTATTGCCAAAATGCCAACATCCACGTGGGCAACGCGCCCGGATGCAGCGCCTGGGCCGTGGTCCAGTGGGTATGGGGCGTACTCTACCACATCCAACGGTTCGGCAAACTACCCCTCTTGGCCGCCACCGTTGGCATCATCGGCTATGGGCAAATAGGCCAACGACTCGCAGCCTTGCTCCAGCTCTTCGGCATCCGCTGGCTAGCCAACGACCCTCCCCTCGCGGCGCTCCACCCTGAACTCAACCTGGTCGACCTCGACACAATTGCCCGCGAGTGCCAAATCATCACCATTCACGCACCGCTCACCAAGTGCGGACCCCACCCCACCGAGCACCTACTAGACCACAGCTTCATCCGCAAATTGGGGCACAATAGGCCCTACATCCTCCACGCCGCCCGGGGCGGCATAGTAGATGATGCCGCCCTACGGCGCGCCCTGCACTACAAGGATATCGCCGGCTATGCGCTCGACGTATACGAAAACGAGCCCGACGTGAGCTCTGACCTGCTGGAAAATAGCCTATTCGCCACCCCACACATTGCCGGCTATAGCATCGAGGGCAAGCGCAGCGGCACTCAACTCGCCCTCAACACCATCACCGAGTACTTCCACCTACCCCATATCGCCCTGCCTCCTGCGCAAGAAGACCCCAGCTCTCGCCCGCACATAGCCGGCTACGAGCTTAGCGATATGGCCCTGGGCTACGACCTCAACTACGACTCCCAGGCCCTCATCGCCGCCCCGCAGGACTTCGAGAGACTCCGAATCAACTACCACTACCGCCACGACTACCGCGGCTACAGCATCAGCAATCCAAAGCTCAAGCAGCTCATCGAGGAGTTTGTGCCGCACGTAGGGTAGGTGGCTATATGTAGAGGCTTCCACTAGGGCCACTCCCGTGATTCCCTAACATGGTGTTAACTGGCCTCCGTCAGGGCACTCACCGCCCTACTCTAGCTGACCGCGATGGTGGGGAATTTGCCCACTAGGATGGAAAACACAGCGCAGTAGGGCTAAACTTCTATTGCAAACCCGCGCACGGCAAAGACTTCAAGAACTGGGCTGTACACCGATAGGAGTGTAACCCGTAAGCCTCTAGGCCTCAAGCCAAAGAGTACCTGGAGAACAACGTAGTTGGACCTCCTGGAGGCGGCCATACGCCCCCCCCCTGAGCAGATAAGCATTTTTAGGCTTTTGTAAATATTCGTGACTATATATATATATGATTGCGTTAAAAGTGCTACATTAGCGCATAGGATTAGCCCCCGCAGGGAGGCAGTATAGGAGAAATTGGCTATGCGCTACAACGACTTAAGCATTGGGGTGAAGCTCACGATCAGCACGGCAATCACGTTGTTATTCATTGTGGTATTGCTAGCAGCCTCGCGCTGGAGCGACTTGCAGAACATGCGCCTCCTCAAGACGCAGGAGCGGGCTGGGACCGTGGTGCTCGACCTAGTAGCAGCCACCCACTTTGCCGACAATCTGATACTGGACGATCGCTCCTTTGAGGAGAAGGAGAAAACGGCGGACGAGCTGCTGGGCCAGCTAGCGGCCAGCGCCGATGAGCTCTACGAGGGGATAACCCGAAAGTCGCTAGTTGGCTTGGCCTCTAGCCTTCGCGAGGCCATAGACTCTTTCCCCCGCAAGCTACACACCTACAATGCCAATTCGCATAATTTCTACCAGGCCCTCGACTCGCTTACCGCACAGCTTCGGGTCACCTCCAAGGCACTGGGAGGGGGCAAGGTACTGACAAGTGCGCAGGAGCAGGCCTTTGAACTCATCTCCATAGACCTAGCGGACTACTTTTTCGAGGAGATCGTAGACCAGGCTGTATTCCAACCCATAGAGGCTCGTCTCGAAGAGCTGGTGGGGGAAAGTCAGCAAGCAGAGCTAGAACACACCCTACAGGCCACCCTGCATACCCATAAGAAGCTGGAGGGCCTCTATGCATCGAGGCTAGAAGTAGGCCAAGAGTCCTCACGGATAAAGGAGATCCTGCAGCAGCTCGAGGGGGTAATGCTGGAGGAGAATGCCAAGAGTGCCCGGATAGCCGTGTGGACCAACGTGATCGTAGCCCTGATACTGCTCGTGGTGCTCTGGTGGAGTGGTCGACGGCTAAAGCTGAGCATTTCGAGGCCCATGAAGACGGTTTCGGGCATCTTACAGCGGTTTCGCGATGGGGACTTGCAGCGCCATGGCTCTGCCACGCAGCTTTTGGAACGCAAAGACGAGATAGGGCAAATGGGGCGCAATCTCGTGGAGCTAGGAGAGAAGTTCAACGAGATGTTTACGCAGATGCATGAAGTGGCGCATGCGCTGCTGGAGGCCAATGGTCAGCTGACGCAATCGGCCAACGCCATATCCTCGGGGGCTTCGGAGCAGGCCTCGCAGACCGAGGAGGTGAGCAGCACCGTAGAGGAGATCACGGCGGCCATGCAGCAGACGAGCGACAATGCGCAGCAGAGTAAGGTAATCAACGAGAAGGGCAATGAGGCGCTCTCAGCGCTGCAGGAGGTGTCGCAGCGGAGCACCGAGATCGTTGCCTCCATCGGGGAACGCATCGGCATAATGAACGGGATAGCTCAGCAGACCAACATTTTGGCCCTAAATGCCGCCGTAGAGGCCGCCCGTGCCGGAGAGGCTGGTAGAGGCTTTGCAGTGGTAGCAGCCGAGGTGCGCAAGCTGGCCGAGCAGAGTACGGCAGCAGCTAAGGAAGTGATAGAGCTAGTGCGTAACGCCGTGTCAGCCTCCCAGGAGGCCAGCAGCAGGTTCACAGCGTTTACCCCTACGCTGCAGGAGCTGAACCGCCTGGTGGATGAGGTCAGCACGGCCATGGAGCAGCAGCAACAGGGGGCCAGCCAAATCAATATCTCGGTGCAACAACTCTCCGAGGTGGCCCAGAGCAATGCCGCGAGCAGTGAGGAGCTGGCCGCGGGGGCAGAGAGCATCAAGGAGATGGGGATAAAGCTGCAAAAGCTCCTCTCCTACTACAAGACGAGCGCAGAGTAAGGCGTGAGTAGGAAGAAGTGGAGTAAAAGGCTAGCAGAAGAGAAGGAGCCTGCTGCGCGAAGCAACAGGCTCCTTTCGTGTAGGTAAGCGTGCTAATGCTAGTTGCTGGCCGGGTGCTTAAGGCTTTGCACGGCCTCCCAGAGGAGCAGCACGCTGAGTAAAAGTATCAGGGGAAGCACCATGCACTGCCCCCAGTTGAACTCCTTGAATAGGTCTCCCAAGTGGAAGATGTTGGCTAGGGTCAGCAAAGCAGCCAGCACAAGATGGAGTATACGCCCGGCTCTGGCCTTGGCATAGCTTGCTAGCAGCGCACCAGCCACCGGCAGGAGGAACATGATAAAGCCCGCGAAGGCATACATGGCCGCGAGCACTTGCCCCGTGGCATCGGGCATAGCAACCGAGCCGGCGAAAAAGATGGGGAGCAGGTCTACGAGCGTATGGACGCAGTAGCCCACCATGATGACGACCCACAGGAGGGCCATCCTGACGTTTCTATCCATGGTAATGACAGCTTTATTGCAGATCTAGCACTAGGTATGGCGCCACGGGCATAGTGACGCTGGGCGTTTGCTGACCTTTGCCTGTTTTACGGTTGTAGCGGTAGAAGCCTGCGCCAGAGGTGGGGTGTTCGCCGAAGTAGACATAGTCGCCTACGACCACAGAGGCACTGGCAGCCCAGCCCGACGAGGCCGGCATGGGGAGCAGTTGGCCCTTCTTCTCCCAGAGGCTGACCTCATAGGGGACGAACTCCTTGTTGACCTCGAAGTACTTGGGGTCTTCCATGGTGAGGGTTTTATCCTTAATGAGGCTTGGCTTGGAGAGGAAGCAGTAGGCAATCCCCTGCCCCGCATAGGAGAAGAACATAGTATAGCTGCCCTTCTCGCCCCCGACGGCGGCTTCCTGGAGGCTGAAGTAATACTCGGTATCAAAGTCAGTAGCCCCCTTCTTTATGCGCAGGAAGCCATCTTTGATGTCTGTACGCAAGAGCGCCGCCCGGGGCGGCATAGTAGATGATGCCGCCCTACGGCGCGCCCTGCACTACAAGGATATCGCCGGCTATGCGCTCGACGTATACGAAAACGAGCCCGACGTGAGCTCTGACCTGCTGGAAAATAGCCTATTCGCCACCCCACACATTGCCGGCTATAGCATCGAGGGCAAGCGCAGCGGCACTCAACTCGCCCTCAACACCATCACCGAGTACTTCCACCTACCCCATATCGCCCTGCCTCCTGCGCAAGAAGACCCCAGCTCTCGCCCGCACATAGCCGGCTACGAGCTTAGCGATATGGCCCTGGGCTACGACCTCAACTACGACTCCCAGGCCCTCATCGCCGCCCCGCAGGACTTCGAGAGACTCCGAACCAACTACCACTACCGCCACGACTACCGCGGCTACAGCATCGACAATCCTAAGCTCAAGGCCCTCATCGATACGTTCAAGCCGCTCACTGCCTAGCCTACTGCGCGCCCAAAACAAGGTGACCAGCACTGGCCTAACGCGCACTACCCGGTAAAAACTACGGGGAACCAACCTAGGTCAGCCCCCCGTAACGTCACTGCTAAAGCGTGCTACTGCTGCTCTCTTCGCGGGCTCTTCAAGGCTCTAGCCGCCTCCCAGACGAGCAGCACATTGACCAGCAATATCACCGGGAGTACCATGCACTGCTCCCAGTTGGACCATCCGAATAGGAACGTTCTGACTAGGTCGCCCAAGCGAAAATTGTTAGCCAGCAAAACCAAGGCCGAGAGCACTAGGTGCACCACGCGCCAGGGCCTAGTGACCCCGTAGCTAGCCAACAGTATACCGGCTACAGGCAGGAGAAACATGATCATCCCCGTAAAGGCATACCCAAACATCATGTCCAAGCCGTGGGGGAACTCCACGTTGGCCATATAAAACACGGGCGACAAATCAATAAGCGTATGCACGCAGTTGCCCACCATGATGGTAAGCCAGAGAAAAACCATACGTGTACTTCGTTCCATAGCTCTAATCTCTACTATTGCATGTCCAAAACTAGGTAGGGCACTGCGGGCATGGTAACGCTTGGCTTCTCCTGGCCCTTGCCAGCCTTGCGGTCGTAGCGATAAAAGCCTACCCCTGAGAGCGTATGCTCTCCAAAGTAGACGTTGTCGCCCACAACTATAGAGGCACTAGCTGCCCGCCCCGATGAGGCCGGCATGGGAAGCACACGACCCGCTTTCTCCCAAAGATTCACCTCGTAGGGAACAAGCTCCTTGTTGACCTCGAAGTACTTGGGGTCTTCCATGGAAAGCGTCTTGTCCTTGATGAGGCTGGGCTTGGACTCAGCAAAATCGGGGAAGGTGAACAGGTTGAATGAGTTGCCCACCATGGATACGGGTGCGTAGCGGTGCTTGCTCTGGTCTTCTTCGGAGGCCTCCCCCTTTTTCTTGCACCCCCAAAAAACCAATACGGCCAGCGCCGATATCAGCAATGCTAGGGAAATAATACATCTTCTGCGTTTCATAGCTACCTGTTGTTTTGGATTATAGTGTGTACTTGAGTTTCAAATGGAAAGTCCGCCCAGGGAGCGGATAGTTGAACTCGGCCATCGGCTCCCTATCGACCAGATTGTGCACCTCAAAGGCCAGCTGGTAATGGCCATAGAACCCCAAGTGCATCGTCCAGCGACGGGGCACATAGAGCGTATTGCGCACGCTGGTGGCCCAGTCGTAGCTATAGCGCTCGGTGAAGGCCACCTCGAAGAAAAAAGACCCCTCGAAACGCACAGGCGGGAAAAGATCGGAAAGGTGAAAATCCCCCAGCCCATTACCAAAGTGATAGGGCATATTGGGCACCCGCCACCCGTAGAAGCTATTGAGGCCTCCCCCAAGGAGCTGGCGCGCATCGTTGCGCGCATCCTGGTAGCTAGCACTCAGGCGCAGAGAAGCCCAAGGCTGCAGCGCCGCTTGCAGCTCCGCATCCACACCAAAAATCCGCACCCTATCCACATTGCTATGGACGTAGAGGATAGAAGCTGCCACCATCCTAATCATGTCGCGCATCCACATGGCGTAGCCGTTCACGTCCACCATGAGGTTAGGATACGATCCCGAATTGAGCAAGCTGTTGAACCCCAAGTTCAAATTGTAGCTGTGCTCGGGCTTGAGCCGCAGCGAAGGAAGCACGGTAAAGCCATTGCCAAAAAACTCCTCCGTGGAGGGTATGCGTACGTTTTTCTGCGTAGAAAAACGCACGGTAAGTCACTCCCAAGGCCTGTAGGACGTGGCATTGCCATAGCCGAAAACTACACCTCCAGCTCGGGCTGCGAAAAGGTAAAAAGGGACACCGGGTATATCTTGGTGGCCACCGAGAACAGCTTGCCCGAAAACTCGTTGGTCAGCTGACCCCCAAAAAAGGTTGAGCCGATAGGCCAGCCCGACCACCAAGGCATGGAGCTGGGCCGGGTAGCCGCTCACGGTATACTTGCACTGGGAGTCGGCCAGGGAATCGTGCGGCACGCGCTGAGCATAGCGATAGACCGCATTGAGAAGCAACCCGTGCGCCACCACGGGCCGCCAGCCCAAACGGAACTGCGCGCGCACATCCCAGAGCTGGTCGTGGGAATCCTTAGGCCCAAACCCCACCTCGCCCTGCCCCGCCGAGCTGGCATAATGCTCACCCAGGAAATTATAGCGGTAGTGCGACGTGTCCACCATGCTCTGCACCCCATAGCTGACGCTAGTGAGGAGCAACGTGGTCCATCTGCCTTGCAGGAAAGATTTGGCCATACGCTGCCCCACAGAAAAGGCATTATCCCGCGTGAAGGCATGCTGCACATTGCGCTGGAGATTCATCAGGCCGCCCTGCAGCTCATCATACGGCCTATAGTAGCCAAAAGTCCACCCCAGCTGGTCAAACCCCCACCTGGTGGCCCTAATGCCTGCCCTGACCGTAGCCGACCGTTAGCGATCGTGGCCCCGGGTTATCACCTGCCCCGCCTCAAACGGCAAATGGAAACTATGATCATTTTTAGCGATGTTGAGCTGCCCGGTAAGCGAAAAAGCAAGTCCGGGCTTTGGTAAAACTAGCGTAGCAGCCACATTGGCCCTATGGGCACTATACGAGCCCCACTCGTAGGAGAGCGAGAGCGCATTGCGCACGTGGTGCTTGGTGACGATGTTGATGGCCCAGCCCATCGCCCACCAGCTGCGCCGGCACCACCCCCCTTGTACACCTCCACGTGGTCTATCTGGTCGAGGGGCATATTCTCCAAGAGCACCTCGCTCGAGGCGCCAAGGAGCATACCATCCACGAATACGCTCACCCGCTTACCGTCAAGTCCCTGCACTATCATCCGTATAGGTGCCCCCACGCCCCCTTGGCTCAGCAGCTCCACGCCAGCCGTACGCCCTATGGGCACCACCCAACGCGCAAGGAGCTTATGGTCGAGCACCGCCACCGCAAGCGGACGCTCCCGCAGGCGCTGCGCCACCCCCTTGCTCACCACCCGCACAGCCTCTATGGCCTCCTCGCTCGGCGCTAGCACCACCCGGAGGCTAGGCGTAGCCTTCGACAGCGCAAGCGGTATGCTCTGCGAAACGTAGCCCATACACGACACATCCAGCACATGCGCCCCAGCGGGCAGGGGGAGGCGGAAGTTAGCCGTCCCTATCGCTCATGGCGGCTGTTTTTACCTGGGACTCAGTCACGGTAGCCCCCATAATGGCCACGCCGGCCGTGTCTACTATGCACCCCTTAAGCTCGAGCCGTGTCTGCCCTACTACGCTCGTGGCACCAAGCGAGAGGAGTACCCCCAGCACCAGGGTCGAACCATATTTCCGTCGCATGAAGCAAAGGTGGGGGCAAAGCGCAGGGACGGCAATACCAAGAAAAGGGGGGGGGAGCTATACCGCGCAAAGTGCGTACCTTCGCAATGACCAAGAATGCAGAAAGAAGAGACCATGACGCTAACGGGCATCGTAGCAGGCTCCGACTATAAGCTAAGTCACTTCAAAGAACAGCACAAATTGGCCCTCGAAGTGCGTATCACGATGCATGAGCAACAGCCGTACGCCATCTGCCTTGTGCGACAAAAGGAGGTGCGCCTTACGCCCGAGGAGGTGGTCAGGCAGCTGTTCCTAGAAGAGCTAACAGCCGACTTCGGCTACCCACTCTCCCGCATAGCCGTGGAGCACGAAGTGACCTTTGGGCGGGAGAAGAAGCGCGCCGACATAGTGGTCTTCGACAAGCAGCGCAGCGAGAGTCCCTACATCATCGTAGAGCTCAAGAAGCCAAAACTCAAAGAGGGACGCGAGCAGCTCAAAAGCTACTGCAACGCCACTGGGGCCCCAATAGGCGTATGGTGCAATGGGCGCAGCATCTCTTACTACCACCGCAAGGACCCCAACTTCTTTGAGACCCTCTCTACGTTACCGCGGGCTGACCAACGCCTCTCCGACATCATCTCCGAGCGATGGACCATCAACGACCTCATTGCCAAGGATCGCCTCGTCAACGAGCGCAAGTCGCTCAAAGACCTCATCCTTGAAATGGAGGACGAGGTGCTGGCCGGGGCCGGGGTCGATGTGTTCGAGGAGCTCTTCAAGCTCATCTTCACCAAGCTCTACGATGAGATGGAGAGCGGCCGCAAGCCCGATCGCTGCCTGGAGTTCCGCAACCTCGGCGACACCGAGTCCGAACTCATGGAGCGCATGCAGCACCTCTTCAAAGAGGCCAAAAGCAAGTGGCGAGGTGTCTTCAGCCAAGATGCCAAAATCCTGCTCACCCCCTCGCACCTCTCGGTGTGCGTGGCCTCGCTGCAAGACGTGAAGCTCTTCAATTCCAACCTCGAGGTGGTGGACGAGGCCTTCGAGTACCTTATCAACAAGAGCAGCAAGGGCGAAAAGGGACAGTACTTCACTCCCCGCTACGTCATCGACATGTGCGTGCGCATGCTCAACCCCAAGCCCAGCGAAACGATGATCGACCCAGCCGCTGGCAGCTGCGGCTTCCCGGTACACACGATCTTCTACGTGTGGGAGCAGATCCTCCAGCAGAAGGGGCTTCCTCACGGCCACCTCTTTACGCTGGAGCAGAAGCCCGCCGAGTGCACCGACTACGTCAATGAGAAGGTCTTCGCGATAGACTTCGACGAGAAGGCCGTACGCGTGGCCCGCACCCTCAATCTGATCGCTGGCGATGGGCAAACCAACGTACTCCACCTCAACACCCTCGACTACGAACGCTGGCGCGACAACCTTAGCAACGACGACTGGCGAAAGGTCTACGGTGCGGGCTTTGACCGCCTCGATGACCTCAAGCGCGGCAGCGACTACCGCGAGTTCAACTTCGACATCGTCATGGCCAACCCACCCTTCGCCGGCGACATCAAGGAGAGCCGCATCCTCGCCAAGTACGAGCTGAGCAAAAACGCCAGCGGCAAAGTGGCATCCAAGGTGGGGCGCGACATCCTCTTCGTAGAGCGCAACCTCGACTTCCTCAAACCCGGCGGGCGCATGGCCATCGTGCTGCCACAGGGACGCTTCAACAATAGCAGCGACCGCACCCTACGGGAATACATCGCCCAGCGATGCCGCATTCTCGCGGTGGTGGGGCTACACCCCAACGTCTTCAAGCCGCACACGGGCACAAAAACCAGCGTCCTCTTCGTGCAGAAATGGGACGATGAGCTCTGCCCCCACGTCGATGACTACAACATCTTCTTCGCCACCATGCAGGAGCCGAGCAAGGACAATAGCGGCGATAAGATCTTCGTGCGGATAGGGGACTTCCCGCAAGCTCTTTCCAAGACTACAGAAGAGGACGTGGTGCAAGCCCCCATGCAGAGCTACGACAGTGCCCCACGGCAAAGCCAGGACTACCTGCTCGACAGCCACGGCCACCTGATCGTCAAGCACGACCTCTTCAACTACGAGGGCCTCACCCGCGATGGCATAGCCGAGGCCTTCATCGAGTTCGCCAAGAAGGAGCACCTCTCTTTTTTCTAGGCCGCCCCTTCAACGAGACCCGCTACAGGGCCTTGCTGGAGGGGCTAGAGGCCGCGGAAGTCAAGCTGAGCGAGCTTGAACGAACATCAAGATTAGACTCTAACTTCTACTTCAAAAAATTCGTTGCTGCATCTAGGATACTCGCAACGTGTAATGCGGTAGCACTCACTACTCAAGCTCAAGTACTGGACGGGAACCATATGGCCATAGGTGAACATTTTTCAGCTGAAGGAATCCCCTACTACCGCGGGACAGATATGCATAGTTTCTTCATCGATATGGATAGCTCACCATATCGCATTCCATACAAAGTGTATGCACTGCCTTTTCTAAAACGTTCACATCTCCAACGTAACGACGTACTTATATCTATCGTTGGCACCATTGGAGATGTGGCTCTGTTCACCGATGACAAACCAGCTACCTGTAATTGTAAGCTGGCCATAGTGCGCGCAAACCATGAACTCCTCCCAGAGTACATAGCAGCCTTTTTCTCAAGCAAGTACGGCCAATGGCAAATTGAACGGTACACGCGTGGCTCTGTGCAGATGGGGCTAATCATTGAAGATTTTGATCAACTCTCTATTCCACTTATCCAGAGAGAATTACAGCAAAAAATAGCTGATGGCATACAAAAGTCACGAGCATGCCTACAAAAATCCTTAACCCTCTACTCCGCCGCCGAGGCCTACCTGCTAGAGTGCCTGGGTATGGGAAGCTTTATCCCCAATACTGGGAAATGGAACGTAAGGAGCTTCCAAGAGAGCCTCGCCAAGACCGGCCGCCTCGATGCCGAGTTCTACCAGCCTAAGTACGATAGCTACCTGCAGCTCGTGCAGCGCTATGCTGGGGGAGCAGCACCCCTGGGCGAGCTCTGCACCATCAACGAGGCCAACTTCTCCCCTGCACCCAACCAGGAGTACCGCTACATCGAGTTGGCAGATATAGGTAAGGCTGGTGACATCACTGGCTGCACCCAGCTACCCGGTTGTGAGCTACCATCCCGCGCCCGGCGTAGAGTAGAGCGAAACGACGTGCTGGTCTCCTCCATTGAGGGCTCGCTGGGCAGCTGCGCCCTGATACCAGACTACTACGATGGCGCCCTATGCTCCACGGGATTCCACGTGGTACAATCAGACAAACTCAATCCTGAAACCCTCCTCACTCTCTTTCTCTCCGAGCCTATCCAGCAGCTCCTGCGGCGAGGCTGCTCGGGCACCATCCTATCGGGCATCAGCCGCCAGGAGCTAGAGCAAATCCCCCTACCGCTTATCCGCGCTGATGTGCAGGAGGAAATCGCCCACCATATCCAGCAAAGCTTTGCCCTGCGCCAGGAGGCCAAAGGGCTGCTAGAGGCAGCCAAAGTCTCTGTAGAACAAGCTGTTAGCTCTCCCATGGGGGCTAAGTTATTGAATATCAGCGAGTTGATAATACGTGCCATTTGTGAGTCTCAGCTCGCCATGCGGCTACTACTGCGCGAACTGGGCTTGAGCGAAACATCGTGTAACCCTACATACAAACCCTCGTACAGTGTCGTTTCGCTTACCAGCTCTCTCCATAGCAGCGGTCGCCTCGATGCCGAGTACTACCAGCCCAGGTACGAATGGCTGACAAAGGAGCTTTCCACTCTGTGCTGCTGTCCGCTAGGAGAGCTGGTGAGGTTTGAGAAATCCATAGAGCCAGGTAGCGAGGCCTACCAGGCAACGGGCATTCCCTTTGTCCGCGTAAGCGACCTGGGCAAATTCGGAATTGAGCAACCGAGCGTACACCTAGCCCCTAGCGATTTTACTAATACCCTACTCCCACAGCGCGACACCATTCTCCTGAGCAAAGACGGCAGCGTAGGCATCGCCTACAAGACGGAGAAAGATCTCAATGCGATCACCTCCAGTGCGATCTTGCACTTGACTGTGAAAAGTCCGAAGGTCCTTCCAGACTACTTGACGCTCTTACTCAACTCCCCAGCCATCCAAATGCAGGCCGAACGTGACGCTGGCGGTTCCATCATTCAGCATTGGAAGCCCGCAGAGATAGCGCAAGTATCTATTCCGATCCTCCCCATGGCAATACAGCATGAGCTAAGCATGCTAGTCCAGCAAAGCTTTGCCCTGCGCCGGGAAGCCAAAGGGCTGCTCGATAAGGCCATACTAAGCGTGGAAGAGGCCATAGCATCAGGTAGCTAGGGGCCCGTGCATGCGCCAACACCCCCAGACACACTCATTGCCGCCCACACTGTAAACACCTGCAAAGCCAAAATAACTTAACTTTACAGCGACCGCTTCGATGATGAACTCTGCACTAAATTTGGCGCCACCCGCTGCAACGAGCCCAAGGTAACGCCCTACAGCCCCGAGGCCATGGCGCAGTCCCACGCAGGGCTACGCACCATTTGCGCCTTCGCGCTACAGGCCATCAAGGAATACAATGCAGTCCGCCAATACGGCAAGAGCTGGTTCGTGATGAGCTTGGCCATGTTCCAACTGGGCTACTTCCTGAACCCGCAGGGGCAACTGATCAATGACCTACAGCAAGCACTCAACGATAGCGATGAGGACCTGCCCGTAGGGGAGCTAGTGAGCCAAGGCGTGAGATTCCTGGAGGATGCGATGGGCAAATCGCAGCAAGAACTCGCCAACGACCTCTACGTAGTCGACGCGCTCGTACCGCGCCTCCAGGGCGTAAAGAGCCGCACCTAGCCCCCGCGATCTTTCCGAGGGCCCACGTAGAACAAAAGCAATTTATGAGCAAGGGGATGGGAATCCAACGCTATTCCACCCTACTTAAACTCGTTGCGCCCCATCGTCACCAGGAGACGCTCCCACGCTTTGCTCAACATGCTACGACACTCCCTCCCCAAAATATTCGAGGAAAATTCATTCGCCGCCTCCGTGCCCAGCCACTCGAAAAAGAGCCGGTAGATAATTATGCCTTTTGGCGTGTCGAGCAGGAGAAGGTAGATTGAAAGATCGCAACCGAAGGGCCTCTCGAAGAAAGTCTTACCCCACCCTATCTTGCCCTTATTGCTATTAAAATGGCCTGCACAGCGCTGATATGCTTGCGACTCCAGTGCGTACCAATGTAGTTCCTAGCGTGCGAATAGTCCTCCTGGATCTCGCTTCTCTTGCGCAGAGGGTGGTACTTCATGGGGAAGGAGTAGATACACACAACGAGCCACTCGCAGAGGTCCACCTCGATACGGAGCCCCTGGTAGAGCTCCGCCGGCGTGTCGGTGTAGTTGTAAAGCAGATAGTTGGAGAACTCCCGAAGCCAAGCCTTCACGCACACCCTGATGGCCGCCACGTACTGTGGCTGGGTCTTAAGGGCATCGAGAGCAAGCGCCACGGCACCCAACTCGCCCTCTACACCCCCACCGAGCATTCCCACCTACCCCATATCGACCTGCCACCTGCGCAAGAAGATACAGCTACCGCCCACACATAGCCGGCTACGAGCTTAGCGATATGGCCATGGGCTACGACCTCAGCTACGACTCCCAGGCCCCCATCGCCGCCCGACTGGACTTCGAGAGACTCCCTGCCCACTACCGACACGACCACCACGGCTACTGCATCGGCAATCCTAAGCTCAAAGCCCCCATCGAAAATTCAGACTGCGGGTCATCTAGTCTGTCAAGCCCCCACCCCTTACCCTCACTTCCATACTAGCACATCCTGCTGCAGCGGACTGCTAACCGCTAGGCCCAAAATTCTCAGGGAAATAGACCCAAAGCCACACCTGCTCTCTTGCCTATTTCTCCACGACTATACCACGCCCCCCCATTTTATGCTCCGAATCCGCCTCGCATCTCGCGCACCTTTTGATTGCCCTAATCGCACAGCAATTAACTCGCTATACCACGCGCCATATGACTACATATTCCTATAGCAAGTAAATAGCGCTACCACCACCAAGGCAATGGCGTAGGCCTTCTTTCCGTAAAACGCATTGCGCAGCCACCCTCCTACAGATCGACGAGGCAACCAAAAATCCAGCAGCACTCCCAGCACTGAATAGGGCAACGCCAGCAACAGCAAGGCATTACTGCCATAGGCAGCAGACCAATCTCCATGCAGGAGATGGTAAGCCATGCGCTGCGCACCGCAGCCGGGGCACTGCAAGCCCGTCAAGTAATTCAACGGACACCTGTAGGGATAATCCAAGAACCCCGCTGCAGCAAGCGCCAAGAGCGCAAGGCAAAGCAGAATAGCCTGCTGTTGCCTTGCATGGCGCACGCGTAGAACTCCTGGCATAGCGAGCCGATTGCACAGGGCAATGGGGCCACTATACAAGCACCTAAAGTAGCGCCAAGAGAAGGTTGGCGTTTTCCTCTCTTGCTGCTTTTTGAATGAGAAAAAGGTCAATGAACCACCAGGCTAGACACCCACCACTCGTTAACAGCTTTGCTATCCCAAGGCCATTATGACCAATGTAGAACCTATCGATGCCAACCCGCCCAGGAATAGCGACAGGACTAAAGAAGTTGTAGGATTCTTAAATTTCGCAGCAGACATAACAAACCAGCGCCTCTCATCGAGTTCCAGCAACCGATCCCGCAGCCCCGGCAGAATCTTCTCTGGGAAATAGCTACTATACGCCGAAATGAAGGCATCTACTTTCATCGAACCGTCCATATGCTCATTCTCCTACGCTAAAATCACCCACAAACCTACGAGGTATGGCTACGCATCAAATGGGCTTCGCAATTCAAAGCACACCCATACATTCCAGGTGGGAGGGAAGCCGCTTGTTATCATTTATTTAAGTACAGAAATCTCCTCCACGCAACGCACATCATCCTCGGCGAACAGGCCCTTGGTATCCAAGGGCACGGTGTCTGTATCTGGACTCTCACCTAAGGCAACACCCCCTGCACACCACCGATCACGCGCCTCTGCGTGCCGTAACAGCAGCAAGTGCCCTCGTTGCAATCATTGACGTACTACAATATCGCCCCCACGGAGTAGTCCACATCTCACCAAAAACGTGCGAAGTTACAAAAAGCCGATCAGATGCCGCCAGCTAGGCTGCCCCACGCCGAGAGACAGGCCCTGGAGGGCATTCACCCCATGCGCTGGCACCTGCAACCTACCCCCCTCAAAACGAAGCGGTGGCGGCCTGGACGCACCAGACCACCACCGTAGAGCAAGCTGTGGTGCCGCGCTATTTCGTGATCCGTTCGAGCCAGCGCACCATGCCCAGCATGACGCCCATGGAAACCACGCACACCGAGGCAAACACCAACCAGCACTGCCAGAGCGGCAATTTGTTGTACATCAGCGGGCCGAGCCAGATGAGCAGATTGCCCACGGCCGTGGCCCCCAACCAGAGCCCTTGGCAGATGCCCTGCAGATGCTTCGGGGCCACCTTGGAGACGAACGAAAGCCCCAGCGGGGAGATGAAGAGCTCAGCCACGGTGAGGAAGAAGTAAGTCACAATCAGCACCCACGGGCCCGACTTGGCCACGTCCTGGGCCTCCTGGGGCATGGCGCGGAACTGCTCGCCCGAGGGGTAGCCCAGGGCCGAGGAGACGATCAGCAGGAAGATGTAGGCCAGCGCCGCAATGGCCATACCAATGGCGATCTTGCGAGGCGTAGAGATCACCTTGCCGCGACGCGCCAAGCTGGCAAAGAGCGCAATGATAATCGGCGTAAGGACGATGACAAAGAACGGATTGACCGCCTGCCAAATCTCTGGCGCTATCGACTCGGTGGTGATGAAATCGCGGGCAAATACCGAGAGCGATTGCCCATTCTGATGGAAGGAGAACCAGAAGAACACCGCAACACCCAGCACGGCAAACAGGGCCGCCATGCGCTGCTTGATCTCCGCGGCCATGGCCCGGCGCTCCTCAGGCGTATAGGTCGACTGGGTCGACTTCACCTGCTTCTTAGGGGAGGGCATCATCCGGCGGGTGAACACAAAGATCAACAGCGAGATCAGCATGGCCACCACCGAGGCAATGAACGAATAGTGCACCCCCTCGTTGAAGAGCTTCAAGTAGGACTGGCAGAACTCCACAGAGACCTCGCTGCCGCCCACCTGCTGCACCAGCGCTGTCAGGTTGGAGAGCTGGTCACCAGCCAAATTGGGATCATTCAAATAGGCGTGGCACAGCTCTGGCAGCGCCGCGTTGTAGGACAAGCTATGCGCGTTGAGCCACCAATTGCGCAGCAGGGGCGCCACAAAAGGCGCCACTAGCCCGCCGATGTTGATGAACACGTAGAAGATCTGAAAACCAGGGTCGCGTAGCGACTTGGCCTTCTCCAGGGCCTCCGGGCTCTGCTTGGCGGCCTCCACCTCCAGGTTATCGTACATCTGGCCCACTATGGCCTGCAAATTGCCCTTAAACAGGCCATTACCAAAGGCAATGAGCAACAGGGCAAAACAGGTAAAGGCCAGCAGCGCCACGTTGTTAGACGCCGTGGCCAAGATGGGGATGGCGATCAGCACGTAGCCAGCCGCCATGATGACCAACCCGGTCATGATGGTCCCCTTGTAATTCTGCGACCTATCGGCTATAATCCCCCCCACCAAGCTGAGCACATAGATGAGCGCGTAGAAAACCGAATAGATGATGCCGCTAGCAGCATCGGAAATGCCGAACTTCGAACACAGGAACAGGAGCAGCACGGCATTCATGATGTAGTAGCCGAACCGCTCACCCATGTTGCTTAACGCCGCGGCCAATAGACCCTTGGGGTGATTCTTAAACATGAGAGGATGAAAAATTTTAGATGATTCCCTACCATTGAGGCTATGTATCGCAAAGGTATAGCAATTTCCCTATTCCTGCCAAGCTCTAGGGCGGAGGCCGCAGGGAAGCAAGAGGGCCGGAGATGCGTGTGGGCTCTGGCCCCCGACCCAGCCATCGCCTACCCGGGGCAAGGGGCTCCCAGCTACTGCGCGCCCAAGGCCCACCCCCGCTGCGCGCCCCCACGAGACGCCTACCCAGAATCAACGCCCGCGAAGGACAAGAGAGGACGTAACATCTCCCCCCGTATATGCGTACCCATAAAGAATGAACAGAATGCAGTAATTCTATACATCGCAATATATTCATGCTCTGTTGGCGAATACATCAATTCCGCTTAACCGACTGACAGCCTGTTGGTACATCGCCCAGGGCTATTCCGCTCCCTTCTGTTAAACCGTTCGCTTGCGGCCGATAAACCGCAGGATTGGGAAGGGCGGATGCGCTACGTATGTAGCTATAACCACAACATACACAACGCATAGGCTCCGTATCAAGTCCGCTTGCAATGCGGGCATGAGCGGAGTTGGTACGGCGTTGGTACGGAGCAGGTGCGAGACATGGGGAGATTGGCGGAATGGGGTCAGAAAGCCTCCAGCCCCCAGCGCACGAAGGCATAGGCGAGGCACGTCAAGACGGCCATGACCAGCCCCACGCCCTGGTTGAGGCGGAGGGCGTAGTGCATGTCGCGGCCACTCACGGGGCGAGGATTGGTGCCGATGTAGGGCTTTTCTACAAGCTCGCCATGGTAGACGTGGGGCCCGCCGAACTGACAACCGAGGATAAGGGCCAGGGCGGCCTCTGGGTAACCGGCATTGGGACTCAGATGGTTGCGCCCCTCACGGAAGACCTTGCGCAGCAGCCCCAGCTTGCCAGCCAGCAGCAACATCAACAGCGCCGTGAGCCGGGCCGGGATATAGTTGAAGAGATCATCGATCCTGGCCGACCAGCGCCCAAACTCCCAGTAGCGGGCATCGCGGTAACCCACCATGGAGTCGAGCGTGTTGACCATCTTGTACGTCACCATGCCGGGCACGCCGGCCAAGGCCAGCCAGAAGAGCGGGGCCACCAGCCCATCGCTAAGGTTCTCGGCAAGGGTCTCTAGGGCCGCAATCTGGACCTGCTGCGCGTCGAGCTCGGCGGTGTCGCGCCCCACGATACGCGCCACCTGCTTGCGGCCTTGATCCAAGCCCGCCGCAAGCGCCGAGAAGACGGCGCGCACCTCCAGCTCAAGGGTTCGCCCGGCCAGACAATAGAAGGTCAACACGACCACGCCTAGGAGCTCCGCGCCGTGGCCAAGACGGGCTAGCCCCACCATGAGCGCAAGGGTGGCCACGTAGCTCCCTACCACGAGCGCTAGCGCCATGCAGGCCCCCTTGGCCACGCGGTGGGCACCGCGGTTGAGCTTGCGCTCCAGGGCGCCTATCAAACGCCCGAAGCCCACCACCAGGTGGGGCAGCCAGGGCGGATCGCCCAGCGCGCGGTCGAGCAGCCAGGCCAGCAGGATACCCAAAAGGCCTATTGTCCACGCATCCATGCGGTAATGGCGGCTACGAGCCGCATGTTCTCCTCTGGGCGCTGCGTGCAGACGCGGAAGGCCTCGGGGCCTAGCCCATCGAAGTTGCTGGCATCGCGGATGAGCATGCCGTGCTGGGCGATGAGCCACTGCTTGAGCGCGGCGGCCGAGAGGCCGGACCTGAGTCGACAGAGGAAAAAATGCACGGGGCTCGGGGTGACACTCACGCCCGGGATCTGCGCCATGGCGTGCTGGAAACGCCGTGATTCCTCCAGGTAGGCAGGGAGGTCGAACGCCTGGCGCGGCCGCGCGAGGAGGTAGAGCCCCGCGAGCTGCGCGAGGGTGTTGACCGTCCAGGGCGGCTGGCAAGCTACCAGCTGGGAGAGCAGCTCGGCAGAGCCCGTCACATAGCCCAACCGCAGCCCAGGAATGCGGTATTCCTTGGTGAGGGAGTGGACCAGCAGCACATGGCCCAGGGTGACAGCCTCCGCGGAGCTAAGGGGGGCCTCTAGGCTAAAAGAGGCGTACGACTGGTCGAGTACGAAAAGGCACTCTGGATAGGCCTCCACGAGCGCCACCAGCTGCTCCCGGCGCATAGTCGCCCCGGTGGGGTTGTTGGGGTTGCAGATCCAAGCCACTTGGGCTTGGCGCAGGGTCTCCTTGCTGAATTGCGCCACGGCACGCACGCAGTGTCCGTGGAGCTTGGCGGCATCGGCATACTCGCTGAAGGTGGGTGCCGCCAGGATGGAGCGTCGATTGGGGAAGGCCTGGGCAATCAGGTAGAAGGCCTCGGTGGCCCCGGCGACCACGGCGACCTGCGCTGGGCGCACGCCCTCGCGCTGGGCCACCACGTTGCGCAGCTGGGCAGCATCAGGCTGCGGGTAAGAGCATATCTGCTCTATCTGACTCCGCAGGTAGGCCAACAGGGCCTCGTCGCGGTAGCCCGTGTAGACATTGGAGCTGAAGTTGCTCACAAGCCCCGCCCCGGGGTAGTTGGCCGCGTCGTCGCCGTGCCCGAGCCTCATGGCTGCATGATTCTATAAAGGGCCTCCATGTCGAGGGCCTGGCGCAAGTGGTCGGCCAGCAGGTCGAATTGGTGCTCTTTGAATTGGCGATAGTCCAATGGTTTTTCCTGCGCGGGCAAACGGTCGCCCAGCAGCAGAGCCACGGCGGGCGCGTTGTCGAGAAGCCCGTGCATGTAGGAGCCCCAGCAGTTCCGGTCGACGAAGTAGCCATCGCAGGCGCCCTCCAGCGTCTGGCAGAGGGGGCAAGGAGGGACCTCATGGACAGGGGCGGTGGCGCCCATGTGGATCTCATAGCCATAGCACAGGGTGGGATTGTTGAGAACCCGGAATGTTACCTGTCGGGTGGTTTTTTCGGCCTGCAACTCCGTGCGAACAGGCAGGAGGCCTAATCCTGGCGTTTGGCCCGGGGGGCCCTCCACGCCCAGCGGGTCGCTGATGGCCAAGCCCATCATCTGGTATCCGCCACAAATTCCCACCACGGTCGTACCGCCTTGGCGTGCGCTGAGGATCGCCTGGTCGATGCCGGCGCGGCGCAGCTCCAAGAGGTCGGCCCGGGTGTTCTTACTTCCTGGCAAAATGATGACGTCGGCCGCCTGGAGGGCCTGGGGGGTAGCACTGTAGTACACGTGCAGCCGCGGATCCTGCTCTAGGGCTAGGAGGTCAGTGGAGTTGGACAGATGGGCCAAGCGCACCACCCCCACGTTGATTTTGCCCTCCTGGGGCGCGGTGGGCTTTGTCTGCAGGGCGAGGGAGTCCTCGGCTTCGAGCTGCAAATCGTCCAAGTAGGGCACCACCCCTAGCAGGGGGCGGTGGCAGATTTTTTCTAGAATCTGGCGTCCACGGTCGAAGAGGCCAGCATCGCCGCGGAATTTGTTGACAATCATGCCCTTGACGAGCTTTCGCTCCCAGGGTGCCATGAGGGCCAGGGAGCCATAGAGCGCAGCAAAGATGCCCCCGCGCTCGATATCGCCCACGAGGAGTACCTTGGCCTTGGCATAGCGCGCCATGGGTAGGTTCACTATGTCCTGCGCGCGTAGGTTGAGCTCACTCACGCTCCCCGCCCCCTCTAGGACGATGGGGCAATAGCGCTGGGCCAGATGGTCGTAGGCGGCCTCCACGGCCTGGCGCAGCTCCTGTCGCTGCGCACGGCGGTAGTAGCTCTTGGCCTCCATGTGGCCAGCCACGCGGCCTAGGAGCACCACCTGGCTCCTGCTCTCCCCGGTGGGCTTGAGGAGAACGGGGTTCATTTCGGCCTCACAGGCTATCCCGGCGGCCTCGGCCTGCATGGCCTGTGCCCGGCCGAGCTCAAGCCCCGTGGCCGTGACGTAGGAGTTGAGCGACATGTTTTGCGCCTTAAAGGGCGCAGGCGCGTAGCCGTCCTGCTTGAATATGCGGCACAGGCCCGCCACCAGCACGCTCTTGCCAACATCGCTCCCCGTGCCAGCCAGCATCAGGGGGGAGAGTTCTTGGTGTTTTTTACCCCTACCCACGCGGCAAAGGTAGCAACAATTATAGGCGCTCGCGATGCCCAGCCAAGTATGTAGAGACCGTGGCCACCTTGCGACTACTGTAAAGAAGGGGGAAAATGCCGCAATGCGTCCGCAAGATGGTGCCAGGGGCGATGCGCATGTCGGGACATAGCGCGCGTGGAGCTCCGCACAATTTTCAAAAGTCCCCGCGCTTTCCCGGGACACTACGAAGTAATTGCGCAGTAAAAAAACTATCTTTGCGCCAACCTGGGTGCCGCCATGCTGCTAGGCAGTGCTCAGGGGAGGGATGGCGTTTTGGGGAGCGTAGTATAAGGTCTATACTTATGGAGCGGATGCAAACGAGGAAGGCGTGGGCATGGGTAATGCTCACCTGCGCTGCGCTATTGGGGCCAAGCAGCATGGCGAGCGCACAGAGTAAGATTTACGAAGCGGATTCGATGCTATCGCATCTGTCGGCCGGGGATAAGGCCGCAGTGCTGATGGTGTATTTTGGCACGACGCACGCAGATGCGCAGGCCAAGGTGTTTGAGGCCCTAACGGCGCAAGTGCGAGGCACTTTTCCCCGGGTGGAGGTGCGGGAGGCCTATTCGTCGCGGATAGTGGTCAAGCGTCTTCGGGATAGGGGCGTTGAGCGGGCACTGCCCAGCGAGGCCTTGGCCTCGCTGGCCCAGGAGGGCTATACGCACGTACTCGTGCAGCCATGCTACCTGGTGGCCGGGTTGGAATGGCAGGCCCTACAGCACGACGTGGAGGCCCTGCGCGGTGAATTCAAGGAGCTACGGCTCGCTACGCCGCTACTATTCTACTACGAGGACTACTTGGCGTTGGGGACATTGCTCTCGAAGGCCTACCCGGGCAATCGGCTCTACATGCTGGTGGGGCACGGCACCTACGATGCCTCTACGGCCCAATACGCCATGCTCGACAAAGTGCTGACCGAGCAGGGCCACGGGAATTTCGTGGTGGGCTGCATCGAGGGGTATCCGTTCTACGAGCAGGCCCTGACGGCGGTAAAGGCGCTCCGTCCGCGGAGAATCACCCTGGTGCCGCTGATGCTGGTATTTGGGGAGCATGGGAAGCACGACATCCTCCAGGAGTGGAAGGCCCAGCTGGAGAAGGCAGGCTACCGCGTGGAGGTGGTGCAAAAGGGCCTCGGGGAGCTGGAGGGCATCCGGAGTCGGTTTGTAGAGATGGTAGGCTTCAACCTGACGCACCGCCGGCTGGGCATCATGGAGAAGAAGAGCCTGTACCGCCGCACGGGCGAGAAACTCCACGCCTCAGAGTAGATGCGCACAGGGTGGGCGGCAATCGTACTTTTGCTACCCCTGCTGCTAGGTCTCGTGCATCGGGCGCGGGGGCAGCAGGTCGATAGCATGCAGCTGCTCGACATAGACTCGGTGTCGGTGGTGGGCCAATCGCGGCGTGTCCAGCTACGCGAGAGTGGGCTGAGCGTGCAGAGCGTTGACGTGAGGGCTTTTTCATCGGCGGCCAGCGGGCTGGGCGCGCGTCTGCGAGGTGTGAGCGGCCTAGGGCTTCAGCAGCAAGGGGGCGTGGGGTCAAACGTGGAGATCTCGCTCAACGGGCTCAAGGGGAGTGCCGTGCGCTATTTCATCGATGGGGTGCCCTCGAATGCCAGCTCGGCCTCGAGTTTTTTGGCCCAGCTGCCCGTAGGCGTAGTGGATCGCATAGAGATCTACAAGGGCGTGGTGCCGCCGCAATTTGGGGGCGATGCGTTGGGTGGCGTGGTGAACGTGGTGACGCGCCGCGGCCGGCAGGATTACCTCGATGTGTCGGCGTCAGGGGGCTCGTTCTACACGGGCCAAGGCGAGGTCACAGGGCAATACACGTGGCGCCCGCAGGGGGTGTTCGTCAGGGGGTGGGCTGGGTGCGATTACAGTCGCAACAGCTACACGATGCGCCGAGTGGAGGTGTGGTCGCCGGCGCGTCGGCGCTACGAGCAGCGCAATGTGCCCCGCTTCCACGATCGCTACCTGGCTCTGCAGGGCGGTGTGGCGGTAGGCTGGCGCAACCGTAGCTGGTGCGATGAGGCCCTGGTGGAGGCGAGCTATAGTGGCTCACGGTCGCAGGTGCAAACCGGCATGGTGCAGACGGTGGTAGTGGGCCAAGCCGAGCGTGAGCGGCAGATGTGGTCGGTGAGTGCTCGGTATAGCAAGCGGGATCTACTGGTCAAGGGGCTGAGCCTGGGGGCCTACGTGGGCTACCGCAGCTCGTCCTATATGCTCACCGACACCTCCTGCCGGGCCTACGGGTGGGACGGAGCCTACCTGGAGGGCTACTTCAGCGAGGTGCTGGGTCGTCAGCCTGCTATTCGCCATACCGACCGTCCGAGTGTCTTTGGTCAGCTCAACGGCAGCTATGGGTGGGGCGGTCACCACGAGGTGACCCTGAGCTACGCCCTCAACTGCCAGGGCAATCGCCGCTACGACACACGCGACAGCACCTTTACGCCCGCCCGCGATGCCCTACAGACCCACTTTCTAGGCCTTTCGTACGGGCTGCGCCTCTTCGCGCAGCGGTGGTACACGATGCTGTTCGTGAAGGGTTACCTTCTGGCCCTGCAGGTTAGGCAGGAGGATTTTAGCTGGCTGACGGAGTCTGACGTGGCGCCGCGCGAGCAGCAGCAGGCCCTGGTGGGCTACGGCGGATCGACCCGCTACGCCCTCTGGCCCGAGCTGGCCGTGAAGGCCTCGTATGAGCATAGCGTGCGACTGCCGAGTACGCGGGAGCTTTTGGGCAATGGGGCCACGGTCTATCCGCACTTCACGCTTCGGCCCGAGCGGGCGCACAATGTGAACCTGGGGCTCTACGGCGTTGTTGCGTTCGGGGTAGGCCAGCGCTTCGAGTACGAGGTGGGCGGTTTCTACCGCCAGGTGCGCGACCTGATACGGCTCACCATCCACACGGATCGACAGCAGCGCTACGAGAACCTGGACGCCGTGCGCATTGTGGGGGGCGAGTTTGATGTGCGCTACCATTGGGGTACGCGGTTGACGGTGGCCCTGAGCGGCACCCTGCTGGACGAGCGCAACCAGCGTCGGAGGCTCTCGACAGGCCTGTCCGATATCACCTTTGGCAATCGCCTCCCCAATCGGCCCTTCTACTACGGGCGGCTGGAGGCCACGTATCGCTTCTGGCAGCCCTTTGGGCTGAGGGGGCAGTCGATCCGCCTGACGGCCGCAGAGCACTACGTACACTGGTACTACTTCACGTGGGAGGCCTATGGGGCCAAGTCCACGAAGGCGCTGATTCCCACGCAGTGGGTGAGCGACTGCATGGTGGCCTGGTCGTTTGCGGATGGGCGCTACACCCTCTCGGCCGAGTGCACGAACGTGTTCAATGCCTTGGTCTACGACAACTACATGCTGCAGCGCCCGGGTCGAGGGTTTTACGGCAAATTCCGAATGACTTTTCACTAAAAGAACCAATGCTATGAAGAGGAGAATTCCGTTGATCGTATGCCTGTTGGGGCTATTGGGGGCGGTGGTGGTGTCGTCCTGTAAGAAGCAGAATGAGCCCGAGCCCAGTGCGCCCACTGGGGGCCATTTCAACGTGTGGTTTGCCGTAGGAGAGGGCAGTGCGTCGAAGGGCGAGAAGGGGTCGATTGTGCTGTCGGTCGAGGATCTGAGTACGGGCACCTTTTCCGTCAAGGGGCAGGGGGTAGAAGTTGGCAATAGGCTCATGCCCTCGGCCATTGCGCACGAGGGTTACTACTACCAGGTGAGCAAAGCAGGGCGCTTTGAGAAGCTACGTCTAGCCGACAACCGGCTTGAGGAGGTGAAGGCGTTTCCCTGCACGGAGGTGCAGGAGCGCCGCTATGCGCATGCTTGGCTCGACAAGAACACGCTGGTAATCATGGGCGCAGCGGGTAAGGATCCGCAAAAGGTCAACTGGGTCAAGATCGATGTGGCATCGATGAGCCCCCTGGCAAAGGGTCAGCTCGCGCTGGCAGCCCCTGGGTCCGGCCTCAGATTTAGCACCTCCGGCATGCTCGCCTACCGCCAGCAGGATGGCCAGCTGTTCTACAGCTACAACTACCCCCAGAACGCCTCTGCCATGAAGGCCAATGCCACCAAGGAGCTGAGGGAGTTCTGGCTTGCCTGCATAGCACCAGACAACATGCAGGTGAGCAGCCCCTACAAGGAGAGCCGAGTGCACCGCGAAGGCGCAGCGGCCTACGGCGAGCTGCGCAACTCGCTCTCCTGCTTCGATGAGGAGGGGAATTACTACCTGACGGTGTGTGAATACCTCCCTGGGGTCAAAAGCACCACGCCCGCCAAGCACTCCATTTTCTGCGTGCGCCAAGGGGCGCGTAGCTTCGACCCGTCGTACCAGGCCTGCAAGGCCTACCAGGGCAAAATCATCGACATGCACTACCTGGGACAAAAGAAGGCACTCTGCTACCTGCACGACCCCCACACCATAGCCCCCGGGAAGGAACTGACGGATCCAAAGACCTGGTCGCAAAAGACTACCCCCTTCGTGAGCTACTGGGCCACGGTAGACCTTGGGGCGGCGGGCGAGCCGGTGCGCATTCAGGGGATCCCGGAAGGCGATGGGAGCCATTCGCGCCTGGCTGCGCTCCACGATGGAAAAGCGTACATTGTGGTGAATACCAAGGAGGGCTACGCGCAGGTGTACATCTACGATGTGGCCACTGGGGCGGTGACCAAGGGCGCCCGGGGGGCCCAGGGGCTCATAGCCGAGCGGATAGACTACGTAGCGCAGTAGGGACTTAGGAAGGGTACAAGAAGACAACATGGAGCGAAGCGGACTGATTGAGATAGTGGGCATAGGCCCTGGTTCCCCAGAGGACATGACGTTTGCGGCCCGGGAGGCCCTTTCGCACGCCGAGGTGGTGGTGGGCTACAAGGGCTACATGCCGTACGTGGAGCCCCTGCTAGGCCCAGGTGCCGAGTGCATAGCTACAGGGATGCGGGGGGAGCAGAAGCGCGCCCAGCAAGCCCTGGAGTGCGCACGGGACGGCAGGCGGGTGTGCGTGATCAGCTCGGGCGATGCCGGGATCTACGGGATGGCCTCGCTGATCTACGAGCTTAGGGCAGCGCAGGGGGTGAACGTGGAGGTGCAGAGCATTCCAGGGCTCTCAGCGTTTCAAAAGGCCGCCTCGCTCCTTGGGGCCCCCATGGGCCATGATTTCTGCGTGATTTCGCTCTCAGACTTGATGACCCCTTGGACCACGATAGAGCGTCGGATAGTGGCGGCCGCGCAGGCAGATTTCGTTACAGCGGTCTACAACCCCCACAGCCAGTCGCGCTACTGGCAGCTTGACAGGCTTCGCGAACTCTTCCTGGAGACTCGTGCGGGCGCAACGCCGGTGGGCGTGGTGCGGAATGCGGGCAGGCCGGAGCAACGCGTACAGCTGACCACCCTGGAGGGGCTGAAGCCCGAAGAGACCGATATGTTTACGGTGGTGATTATAGGTAATAGCCAGAGCTACACGTCGGGGGAGGTGTTCATTACCCCACGCGGCTACACCCAGCGTGGGGCGATGGACGGTACGCCAGCGCATAAGGTGGGGCAGAGCATCATGATAGAGAGCTTTACCACCATCCTGCGGGAGCTGCGCCGCCCCGACATCCCGCTGGGACGCCTTTGGCCACTGCTGCACACCATCCACGCCACGGCCGATTTTGAGATGGAGCGGCTGTTGCGAGTCGATGAGGGGGCGGTGGAGACGCTCTATGAGCAGGCGGTGTCGCACCGCTTCGACACCATCATCACAGACGTGACCATGGTGTCCTCGGGCATACGCCAGGGGGCGCTGACCCGTCTGGGCCTGGAAGCCAAATGCTACCTGCACGATGCCCGGACCCCCGAGGTGGCCGAGCGAGAGAAGATCACGAGGGCGCAGGCGGGGATCCGCTTGGCCGTGGAGGAGCACCCCAACGCCCTCTTTGCCATCGGCAATGCCCCGACGGCGCTCATGGAGCTTTGCCGGCTCATCTATGCGGGAAAGGCTACCCCGGTGGGGGTGGTGGCCGCCCCCGTGGGTTTTGTACACGTGGAGGAGTCAAAACAGATGCTCAAGCCCTTCACCCAGGTGCCGAAGCTCATCATAGAGGGCCGTAAGGGAGGCAGTCCGCTGGCAGCTACGCTGGTGAACGCCATTTTGACCTTCGACGATGCGCAGGCCCTGCTGCCTGGGCGGGATGTCTAGCGGGCGCTCGATGCGCATAGATACGAACAGACGAAATTGGCACTCTCTTTCTACATCATAGGGCTAGACGATAGCCCCGCTCCGCAGCTGAGCGCGCAGCAGGAGGCCCTGGTGGCCCGTCACCGGGTGTTTTCTGGTGGGGCGCGCCACGAGGCCATCATGCGGTTGCGTGTGCCGCAGGGGGCCACGTGGATTCGCATCGAGCCCCCCATGCCGGCCCTTTTTGCGCAGTATAGGTCGCAGGGGGAGGCGGTGGTGATTTTTGCTTCGGGCGATCCGCTCTTCAACGGGATAGCGGGTACCCTCGAGCGGGAATTTCCTGGGGTGCCCCTTGAGGTGTACCCAGCTTTCCACAGCCTACAGAGCCTATGCCACAGGCTCCTATTGCCCTATCAGGGGATGCGCGTGGTATCGCTGACAGGACGCCCTTGGGATGCGCTCGATACTGCGCTCATAGAGGGGAGCGCGCTGATAGGCGTGTTGACCGACAAGCAGACACACACGCCGCAGGCCATAGCCGAGCGCATGCTGCACTACGGCTACGACAACTACACCATGAGCGTAGGAGAACGTCTGGGAAACCCAACGCTTGAGCGGGTGGGGACCTATGGTCTTTCCCAGGTGAGCGCGGAAGTTTTTGCGTACCCGCACTGCGTGGTGCTGCGTCGGCAAGCGGAGCGCCCGCGCCCCACGGGCATAGAGGACAGCGAGCTGCTACTGCTCGATGGGCGCCCCAAGATGCTCACCAAGCGATTGCTTCGCCTGCTGGCCTTGGCGCAGCTGGATCTGCACAATCGCGGGGTGCTATGGGATGTAGGTTTTTGCACGGGGTCGGTGTCGATAGAGGCCCGCTTGCAGTATCCTCACGTACAGGTGGTGGCCTTTGAGCGTCGCGAGGAGGGCCGTCGGTTGATAGAGGGCAATGCCGCACGGCATGGGGCGCCGGGGATCACGGTGGTGATAGGCGATTTTCTGCAGGCCGAGCTGGGGAGCTACCCGAAGCCTGAGGCGGTGTTCATCGGGGGGCATGGGGGCAAGCTGGCGGAGATGGTGGCCCGTATAGCGGGTTGCCTGAAGGCGGGGGGCATCATGGTGTTCAACGCTGTGCAGGAGGAGAGCCGTAGGGCGTTTGCGCAGGCGGTGGCAGATAACGGTTTGGAGCTGGAGTCGAGCCACACCATAGCCCTCGATAGCTACAATCCGATCACGATACTCAAAGCAGTGAAATGGGGAAGATAGCGGTGGTGTCAGTGTCGGCGCAGGGGCTACAGTGCGCCGAGCAGGTGGCTGCGGGGATTCCCGGAACGCAAATCTATACGCTCAAGGCCTCTGGTGGCTATCCGATGTTGCCTAGGAATTCTGAGGAGTTGTCTAGCTTTTATGCGGGTATCGAGGGGTTAATCTTCGTGGGCGCACTGGGCATCTGCGTGCGGACTATTTTTCCGTGGTTACAGGATAAGCACCGTGACCCCGCGGTGGTATGCGTGGATAGCGGGGGTCGCTATGCCATAGCGGTAGCCTCGGGGCATGTTGGGGGTGCGAATGCCTTAGCTAGGCGGGTGTCGGGCGTGTTGGGGGCTGAGCCAATCATCACGACGCAAAGCGATGGGCAGGGCCTGTGGAGCTTGGATCTACTGGCCGCGCAATATGGTTGGCAGCAGGAGACGAGGGGGGCCACGCTCAATACGATCATAGGACTCTACGTGGATAGGCAGCCCACGCTCCTTTTGCTGGAGGCGCGCGATCGGGGCACAGATGCCCTGGAAAACAGTCTGGCCGCCCACGTAGAGGTAGTCTACTCGCTCAAGGGGAAGGACCTAAGTGGCTATAAGCTGCTCATAGCGGTGACCCCTCGGGTATACGATTCGGTGTGTCTGCCCACCCTCTACTACCATCCGTCGATGCTTTGGCTTGGTGTGGGCTGCCGTCGGGAGGCCGATCCGGCTGGTGTGAGCCAAGCCATTACCAAGGGGCTTCAGTCGGCAGGCTATAGTCCCTTGAGCGTTAGGGGCATAGCGACCATCGACGTGAAGGCCGAGGAGCCGTTGCTGCAGGCCTTGGGGCGTTCGTTTGGTGTGCGCGTGCGGGCCTTCAGCGCCGAGGCTCTGAAGGGGGAGCCTGTGCCCAACCCGTCGCTGCGTGTGGCAAAGGCGGTGTCGACGCCGAGCGTGGCGGAAGCCGCAGCGCTGCATGCTTCGGGCGCCTCATCGCTCTTGATAGAGAAGCAGAAGGGCAAAGAGACCGAGGGGAGCGACTACACCTACGCGCTGGCCGAGGATGCTGGTTGCGGGCGCCACGGCCACGTGGAGATCGTGGGTGCGGGGCCTGGCGATGTGGACCTGATCACGCTGCGCGGGCGTGCGTTCATTGCCCGGGCCGATTTGCTGCTATACGCGGGGAGCTTGGTGTCGGGCGAGCACGCGCGGTATGTGAAGCCTGGTGCGGTGGTGCGAAGTTCGGCGGGGATGTCGCTAGAGGCGCAGTTTGCCCTGATGAAAGAGTACTACGATGCTGGGAAGCTCGTTGTGCGACTCCACACTGGCGACCCGAGTATTTACGGGGCGATAGGGGAGCAGATGGCCCTCTTCGACCAGCACGGGATGTCGTACCACATCACGCCGGGGGTGTCATCGTTCCAGGCGGCAGCCGCAGCACTCAAGTCACAGTTCACCATCCCGGGCGGCACGCAAACCATAGTGCTGACGCGGGACTCGGGTCGCACAAAGACGCAGCCCCGGGAGCGCCTATCGGCCTTGGCGCAATCGCAGAGTACCATGTGCATATTTCTGAGTGCGGGCATGGCCGAGTCCGTGCAAGCCCAGCTACTGGAGGGTTACCCGCCCGAGACGCCCGTGGCCGTGTGCCATCGGCTCACCTGGCCCGATGAGCGGGTGGACTGCGGGCATCTAGAAGATCTGGCTACGCTGGTGAAAGCGCAGGGCAGTTCGCTCACCACCCTGCTGGTAGTGGGAGAGGCGGTGGGCAATCGCCGTGGCGCATCGAAGCTCTACGATGGCGGCTTCAGCCATATTTTCAGGCAAGCGGAGCGATAGGCATGGAGAAGCGAGCGTTGTGCGTGTCGCTGGGGGCAGGCCGCCCCGAAGAGATAACCCTGCGGGCCCTCCGGGCTCTGCAAGGGGCCGATATCATCTACGTGCCCACGACAGGGCATGGTCGGTCGCGAGCTAAGGATTGCCTGGAGCAGCTGGGGCTAGCGTTGGATAGGGTGCGCGAGGTGAACATTCCGATGGAGACCGATCGCTGCAAGGCCCATGAGGCCTACTCCGCCCTGGCCGATGAAATGGCGCAACACTGCGCGCAGGGCCAACAGCTGGCCATCACGACCGTAGGCGATGCGGGAATATACTCCACGGTGCAGCGCATAGCTTCGGAGTTGTCTAAGCGCACCGTAGCCCTGGAGTACGTGTCGGGCGTTCCCTCGTTCGTGGCCGCAGCGGCTAGGTGTGGCGTTGCCCTGGTGAGCGGCGACGAGACTCTAGTGGTACACGCCCACGTGGAGGGGGTGGAGGCCCTCTCGGCCGAGTTGGCGCATGGGGATACGGTGGTTCTTATGAAGCTGTCGCGCTACGCCGAGCTACTCCCGGCACTCATTGCGCGGGAGCAGGCAAGGTCCGACTTCTACTACGTGGAGAATCTTGGCGTGCGCGGGGAAGAGCTATTGCTCACCTCGCCAGCGGAAATTTTGGCCCGCCAGGTGCCCTACTTCTCATTGCTCATTATCAAGCCAAAAGGTGAATAGCCATGCGCAATTTATTGGTATTATGCATACTCCTGGCCGTGGGCCTACAATTGTCATCGTGCGGTGGAGGCCCGCGCGACAATAGTGGCCAAGAGGGGGACGTACGAGGTAGGTCGAGCGTTCCGATAGACCATGCGAAGGGTTTTGAGGTGGTGGACAGCGGGGCGTGTAGGCTAGTGACCATCCGCGACCCACAGGATGCGCGCAGCAAGGCCTATCGCTACGCGCTGGTGCCCCGTGGTGACAGCAGCTACCAGGCACCCGAGGGGGTGCAGGTAATCCGCACACCGGTGGAGCGCGTGGTATGCATGACCACACTCCAGATGGCCAATTTTCTCAAGCTTGGGGCCACGGATAGGATCGTAGGGATGGCAAGCACACGCTTCCTATTCAGCCCTGAGATGCGGGCGCAGCTGGAGCAGAAGAGTACCCGTAGGATTGGGATAGAGGGGAACTTCGACGCGGAGCAAATCTTGGCCCTTAAGCCGGATTTAATCCTTGTGTCACCATTTAAGAGGGGCGGCTATGAGTCGCTCAAGCATTTAGGCATACCGTTGGTGACCTATCTGGGCTATAAGGAGAGCAGTCCGCTAGGCCAGGCGGAGTGGGTGAAGTTCATTGGGCTGCTGCTTGGGCAGGAGGTTCAGGCTTGCGCCCTATTCGATTCCATCGCCAGACGCTACGCGGACTTGGTGTCGCTAGCCAAGCAGGCAGAGAGCCGCCCCACGGTGATGAGCGGGGAGCTGCACGGGGGCAACTGGTACGTGGTGGGGGGAAAGAACTTCCTAGCCAACCAGATTCGCGATGCGGGGGGCGACTACTTCATCCACAATGACAGCACTGGGGGCTATTACATGGACTTTGAGTCGGTCTATGCCCTTGGGGCCCAGGTGGACTACTGGCGCATCCTCAACAGCTACGATGGGGAGTATAGCTACCAAGTGCTTGGGGCGACCGATGCGCGGTATCGGGATTTCCAGGCCTTCAAATCGCGCCGGGTGATCTATTGCAATCTCAAGCAACGTCCGTTCTACGAGTTTGCACCGACCGAGCCCGACGTGGTGCTGGCGGACCTGATAAAGGCACTCCACCCAGAGCTGCTGCCCGAACATGATCCAGTCTACTACCAACTGCTTCCCTAGCGTGGCCGAAAAGAGCCGTGGGGCCCGTCGGGCTGGAGGCATCTTCCTGCTCGCCGTGGCCTTGTTGCTGTTGAGCTTTGGGCTCAACTTGACCCTTGGGACTATTTCCATTCCCCTTGAAGCGGTGTGGGCGAGCCTGACGGGATCCCTGGAGTCGACCAACGAGGTGTGGTACAATATCATCTGGAAGTCTCGTTTGCCGCAGACCTTGGTGTCGCTATTCGCGGGGATGGGGCTATCGGTCAGTGGCCTACTGATGCAGACAATATTCCGTAATCCCTTGGCGGGGCCCTCGGAGCTTGGAATAAGTTCTGGGGCGAGTCTTGGGGTGGCGAGTGTCATTCTGATTTCTGGGTCGATCAGTAGTCGGGCCATGAGTCGGATGGGCTTCGTGGGCGAGATGGCCATAACGCTGAGTGCCATAGTGGGAGCCATGGCAGTCATGGCGCTCATCCTGGTGCTCTCACAGCGCGTAAAGAGCAACGTGGTGCTGCTCATCATGGGGGTGATGATTGGGTACATTGCGACGGCGATTATCGGCGTGCTGAAGTTTTTTAGCAACGATGAGGACGTGCGCTCCTACGTCATCTGGGGCCTCGGGAGCTTTTCCAAGGTAAGCGGGGAGCAGGTCTGGGTGTTCGTAGGGCTGCTCACAGCCGTGCTGCCGCTGTCGTTTCTTCTCATGAAGCCTCTGAACATCATGCTGCTGGGCGACAACTACGCGCGCAGCCTGGGGCTCAACGTCAAGCGGGCACGGCTTGCGGTCATCGGCTGCTCGTGCGTGCTGACGGCCCTGGTGACAGCGTACTGCGGCCCGATAGTGTTTCTTGGGCTGGCTGTGCCCCATCTCTGCCGCACGCTTTTCAGCACGGCGAACCATAAGGTACTCCTTCCGGCCACGATGCTGGTGGGCGGGTTGCTATCGCTGTGTTGCAATCTGGTAGCGCGCATGCCGGGCTTTGAGGGGGCACTGCCGATCAATTCTGTGACGGCGCTCATCGGGGCCCCGATTGTAATCTCGGTGATCTTAGACAGGCACCGCAGCGAGCTGACGTGATATCCATGGGTACAGGGGCAATTACCATCTTACTGCAATCGCTGAGCATCGGCTACAAGCATGGCCGCGGCCGGCGGGTGGTGGCAGAGGGGATCAATGCGCAGGTAGCCGCAGGGGAGTTGACATGCCTACTGGGTGCCAATGGGATAGGCAAATCTACGCTTCTGCGTACGCTTACGGGTTCTCAGCCCCGTCTTGGGGGCGGTGTGCTGCTTCTGGGTAAGGAGCTGGCCGAATACAGCGCGCGGGCCTTGGCCCGCTGCATTGCCGTGGTCCTCACGGAGCGTCCCGCGCTGCACAACATGACCGCGGAGGAATTGGTGTCGCTGGGTCGTAGCCCCTACACGGGCTACTGGGGTCGGCTCACCGAGCACGACCAGACCATGGTGCGCCAGTCGCTGGAGCAGGTGGGCATAGTCCATTTGGCGCAGCGCATGCTCGATACGCTCAGCGATGGCGAACGCCAGAAAAGCATGATAGCCAAGGCACTAGCCCAGGACACGCCCATTGTGCTTCTAGACGAGCCCACGGCCTTTCTCGACTTTCCCAGCAAGGTGGAGATGATGCGGTTGCTCTACGAATTGTCGCGCAGTACCAACAAGACCATCTTCATGATCACGCACGACCTGGAGCTGGCCCTGCAGATAGCCGACAAGATCTGGCTCATGGATAGCAACGCCAAGCTCCACATTGGCACGCCGGAAGACTTGGCCCTGCGGGGTGACTTGCAGCGTTTTTTTACCCGCAAGGGGATAGCGTTTGATGCCTCCAGCGGGCTTTTCCGCGTGGACTACCCGGTAGTGCGTACCATAGGTATGGAGGGCAGCGGAGTACGGCTCGCCATGGTGCGCAAAGCCCTACGCCGTAAAGGCATAGCGGGTGTGTCGCTTGGGGAGAGCCAGGAGAAGGTCAACGTGGAGGAGGGGAGGCCTATACGCTACACGTCGCCCCTGGGTATCAGTCGTGAGGTGGAGAACATAGAAGGCCTGTTGGATCTACTCGATGGCAGAGCCTAGGGCACAAGCAGGCGCAGCGCCCCAGCCGGGAGTACTGATCATGGGTGGCACCACGGAGGGTCGCCTTGCAGCCCGGGTATGCGATGGGGCAGAGCGCCCTTTCCTCTACTCCACCAAGGAGGGCGACCAGGTCATTCAGTCTGCCCACGCCAAGCTACTTGCGGGCGCACTGGATGGCGAGGCCTTGGCGGCACTATGCCGCGCCGAGGGTGTAGGGGCCATCATTGATGCCGCGCACCCATTTGCCATAGGAGTGCATGCGGTCATTGGCCAAGTGAGGCAGGAGCTTGGGCTGCTCACCATACGTCTGGAGCGCCCACGGGAGGCACTACCCTACCCCGTGCGCTGGGTGGAGAGTCTGGAGCAGGTGCCCGCGCTGCTCGAGAGGCTTGGGATAGCCTCAGCCCTCTCGCTGGCCGGCGTAAAAAGCATAGAGCCCCTAGAGCCCTACTGGCGTAGCCACAAGCTGTGGGTGCGCATCATGGACCGCACGGCCTCGTGGGCTACCGTGGAGGCCATGGGCTTTCCCAAGGGGCAAGTCATCCTCTACCAGGATGGACAGGATAACCTTGCGCTACTGGCCGCCCTCCAGCCTGGGGCTATCATCGTGAAGGAGAGCGGGGCAACAGGGGGCTTTGCGCAAAAGGTGTCGGTAGCCCACCAGCTCGGCATCCCCACCATTGCCTGGCGCTGCCCCCCGCTACCCTACGCGCCCACCGTCACGGTCTACGGTCCCTGGGGGCTACGCCATGCGCTCGACATATACCTACCTGGCTACTTCCCGCAGCGCATAGGCTACACCTCAGGCACCTGCGCAACGGCGGCCACAATAGCGGCCATGAGGGCAGTACTAGGCCAACCTGTGGGAGCTGAGGTCATGGTGACACTGCCCAGCGGGGAGCCTATCGCCATCCCCGTGGAGAGTGCAGAGGCCATCAGCACACGGGAGGCTAGAGCCTGCGTGAGGAAATTTGCGGGTGACGACCCCGACGTGACCGATGGCCACCTCTTTTGCTCCACGGTGGGCCTCCGCGATGACGGTCAGGGGGTGCGTTTCCTCCCGGGGGAGGGAGTCGGCACGGTGACGCTCCCGGGGCTGGGGCTAGCACTCGGTGGCCCAGCCATCAACGCGACGCCCCGGGCGATGATGACCCAAAGCGTGGAGGCCCTCCTAGCGCAGTATTCAGAAGAGCCCCAGGGGGTAGATATCACGATCTCGGTGCCCGATGGGGCTGCGCTGGCCAGCAAGACCTTCAACCCCAAGCTGGGGATCGTGGGGGGGATATCGATCATCGGGACCAGCGGGATAGTCAAGCCCTACTCCACGGAGGCCTACCTGGAGTCCATCCGTCGGGAGATCGCCGTGGCCGCCCGCGTGCACCCCGACTGGCTTGTCCTCAACTCAGGGGCCAAGAGCCTCGCCTTCCTCAAGGCCCTCTACCCCTCTTTCCCCGCAGTGGCCTTCGTGCAGTATGGCAATTTCATTGGGGAGACGCTGGCCGAGGCCAATAGGCTACATTTTGCGCACGTGAGCCTAGGGATCATGCTGGGCAAAGCGGTGAAGCTGGCTGCAGGGCACCTGAACACGCACAGCCAAGTTGTCACGATGGATAAGGAGTTTCTCCAGCAGGTGGTCAGGGAGGCCGGCTGCTCTGCGGAGGCCGCCAACACCATTGAGCACCTCAACACCGCCCGTCAGCTCTGGAGGGAACTGCCGGGGGAGGACTTGATGCCATTCATTGTGGCCATCGCCAAACGTTGCTATGCACTCTGCACGCCCATTCTAGCAGGGGGCGTACTGCACTTCTACCTGCTCGACGATGAGGGGCACGCCCAGGTCGTTCTACCTGAAGAGGAATAAATGGCCATGGAATCCATACCGCAATTGCTGATAGGTGCAGTTTCATCGGGGAGCGGGAAGACCACGCTCTCGCTAGGGCTCATGCGCCTACTACATCGCAGAGGGCTACGTGTACAACCCTACAAGTGTGGGCCCGACTACATTGACACGCAGTTCCATCGCGTGGCCGCGGGGCGGCCGTCGGTGAACCTTGACCTTTTCTTTGCTGGAGGTCCACGGCTACGAAACACCTACTCGCACTGGGCGCAGGGTGCGGATGCGGTGGTGGTGGAAGGCGCCATGGGCCTCTTCGATGGCGCCGTGCGGGCCGAGGGGAGTGCCGCACAAGTGGCCCAGGTGCTGGGGCTGCCGGTGATCGTAGTGCTAAACGCTGAGGCCATGGCCTACACGGCAGCGCCCCTCCTCTACGGGCTAAAGCATTTTGCCGAAGGGCTGGAGGTGGTGGGGGTGGTGTTCAACCAGGTCAAGACGAAAAGCCACTACCAGTTCCTACAGGATGCCGCAGCGGACGTGGGCCT
Source organism: uncultured Bacteroidia bacterium (assembly GCA_947252645.1). Lineage (GTDB taxonomy): Bacteria > Bacteroidota > Bacteroidia > Bacteroidales > CAJPTX01 > Bacteroides_D. Next base: position 15,310 of record CAMXWF010000014.1, on the reverse strand, counting down.
ATGCGCCCTAGGCTACTTACCGCCCGCCCCAGCCCTTGGCATCCCCTCGCGTCACTTGGGCCTCAACACTGACACCCTGGCCCAACAGACCCAGTACGCTGAGCAGGTGGCCGATTTCGTGGAGCAGCACATCGACGTAGCGCAATTACTCTATATCACCAAGCGCAGTAGGCCCATAGAGCCGTCATCGAAACTCTATGCGCCTTCAGGCCGAAACCTCAAAATAGCCCTAGCGCACGATGAGGCCTTCAACTTCATGTATGAAGAGAACCTGGAACTGCTCAAGACGCTGGGCGAGGTGTTTTTTTTCAGTCCGCTCAGGGCCCAGGCATTGCCTCCGTGCGACCTACTCTACCTGCCAGGCGGCTACCCCGAGCTACATCTGGAGGCCCTATCGGGCAACACGAAGATGCTAACGGCCGTCCGTCGATGGGTAGAGACGGGAGGCCGCACCTGGGGCGAGTGTGGCGGCATGATGTACCTCTCCACGTCGATAGAGAGCCAAGAGGGGCACGTCTACCCCATGGTGGGCGTGCTACCGCAGCTCTGCTCCATGCGTCAACCCAAGCTTAAGCTTGGCTACAGGCAATTCTGCTACCACGGGCTCCAGCTTAGAGGGCACGAGTTCCACTACTCGCACAGCACCACGGCGCTACCCTCGGAGGCGCAGGTGTACTCGGCCAGAGGTCAGGCGGTTGATGCGCAGCTACTACGCTACAAGAACACCCTAGCCAGCTATGTCCACCTCTACTGGCCCAGCGCAGAAGCCCTACTGCGACTTTTTGAACAGGAGGAACTATGAAGATCTACACCAAGACCGGCGATGGGGGGCTGACTGGTATCCATGGCGGAGCGCGCGTGCCCAAGGATGACCCCCGCATAGAGGCGAACGGGACGTTGGATGAACTCAATTGCGCCCTTGGCCTAGTGCGGGCGCAGCTCCCGGAGAAGCATCCGTGGCAAGAGATGCTCTACCGCATTCAGGCCACGCTGATGCCCATCATGTCTCTGGTAGCCACCCCCGATGCCATACGGGACAAGAACCCCAATGCGCCTGCAGTGGAGCAACTCACGCTCGACATGGAGCAGATGATAGACCACCTCGAGGAGTCCATGGGGGGGCGAGCCCTCTATTTCATCCTACCAGGCGGCACCGTGGTGGCCGCGCAGCTCCAGATGGCGCGCGCCATCGCACGGCGGGCTGAGCGTAGGCTCTGGACGTTGCACCGCCTCGACCCCCTTCCCCCAGCACTATTGGCCTTCGTGAATCGTCTTTCAGACCTCCTATTCACCCTGGCTCGGGTCGAGCTTGCTGCGCAAGGCCAAGGTGAGGAACGGTGGAAGCCCTTCCTCTATAAGCGCAAGGCCCTATAGCCAGGCCTCTACACCAATGGCGTATAATGGCTAACTTTGATGCTGGCTATGGCGTAGCCAGTCGATAGGGACTGCGTACATGGAGCGCAACATCACTCTCATTACCGGGGGGCAACGCTCTGGCAAGAGCAGCTTTGGGGAGAAGCTCGCCCTGCAATGGAGCCCACATCCAGTCTACCTGGCCACCTCCCGGGTATGGGACGCCGAGCACGCCGCGCGGATTGCCCGCCACCAAGCCCGACGAGGCCCCCAGTGGGAGAACATCGAGGAGGAAAAAACGCTCAGCAAGCATGTGCTCACAGGTCGGGTAGTGCTAATAGACTGCGTGACGCTCTGGGCCACGAATTTCTTCTACGACAGCCAAGGCGACGTGGAAGGCTCTCTCCAGGCCCTCAAGGAAGAGTTCGACCGCTTCACGCAGCCCCAGGCGCGCTACATTTTCATCAGCAACGAGATAGGCCTAGGGGGCATGTCGACCAATGCGCTGCAACGTCGCTTCGCCGACCTACAGGGGTGGCTCAACCAATACATAGCTGCCCAGGCCGACCAAGTGCTACTAATGGTTGCCGGTATCCCGGTGAAGGTCAAATAGATTGTAGGATAATAGGAGGTCAATGGATATCCCTTACCACATACTGCCGCTAGACGAGCGGCTACGGGTAGCCTACCAGCAGAAGCTCAACAACCTCATCAAGCCCCAGGGCGCCCTAGGCTACCTGGAACAAGTGGCCCTGCAGGTGGCCCTGATCCAGCAGCGCGATAGCCCCGTGCTCCGCCATCCGTGCAATCTAATGCTCGTGGCCGACCACGGCATCCTGGCCGAGGGGGTAAGCATCTCGCCCCGGGAGGTCACAACGCAAATGACCTACAGGGCTCTAAAAGGGGACTCGGGCATCGGCTATCTCTGCCGACAGCACGGCTTTGAGCTCAAAGTGATAGACGTAGGCGTGGACGACCATTTTGGAGACCTAGGCCCCCACTTCTACGATAGGAAAATCCGCCGTGGCACGCGCAACTACCTCCACGAGTCCGCCATGACCGCCCAGGAGATGGAGCAGGCCCTTGCAGTGGGTAGGGAGATGGTGGGGCTTTGCCATGCGGAGGGGAGCAACGTTGTGTCGTTTGGCGAGCTGGGCATGGGTAACACCTCCGCAGCTGCGCTCTGGATGCACTACCTGACCCACCGCCCGCTGGAGGAGTGCGTGGGGTATGGTAGCGATGCGAGCGGCCATATCGTGCCACACAAACTCCGCGTGCTGCAGGGCTGTCGGGCACGCTACCATGGGCCAGAGGGGGTCAGGGAGATCATGCAGGAGTTTGGCGGTTACGAGATGGTAGCCGCAGTCGGGGGCATGCTGGCAGCCGCAGCGCAGCGCATGGTGATACTCGTTGATGGCTTCATCATGACGGTTTGCCTCTACGCTGCCTCCCTGTTGGCGCCCCACGTGGTGCAGTACTGCATTTTTGGTCACCAAGGCGCCGAGCATGGCCACCAGACCCTGCTGCGCCAACTGGGCGTGCGGGCGCTCCTACAGCTCGACCTGCGCCTAGGCGAAGGCACAGGCGCCGTGTGCGCCTACCCGCTGGTCGACTCCGCCGTCAGAATGCTCAGCGAAATGGGACAGTTCCAAGAGGCCAAGGTGACAAAATACTTCTAGGTTTTGACCCCATATGCTGGGCACAACAAGCAGAACCTGTCAAAGGGCTAGCGTAGCGCGACCATGCGAGGCGAGGTAATCCATGGGATGCTGGCGACCGTAGAAAGCTTGACGCGGCTGCCTCTCTGGCGCATCAGGGGCTGCCAGGTGCCCACGGAGAGCTTTCGGAGCGTGGTGAACTACTGGCCGGCGGCTGGGTGGGTAACGGCACCCTGTATGGCCCTGACGGTCTGGCTGGGCGGTCTTATCCTCCCCTATAGCGTGGCCGTATGCTTGGCCATAGCGGCTCGCATGCTGCTGACAGGTGCAATGCATGAAGACGGCTTTGCCGACTACATGGACGGCCTCGGCGGACACGGCAAAGCGCAGGTCTTGGCCATCATGAAAGACTCGCATACGGGGGTCTACGGTGTGCTGTCGCTCGTGGTATACGTCCTGCTGCTCTACTCCACCCTCTCCAGCCTGGGGCCTGAGTTGATCCCCTATCTGGTGCTGGCAGGCGATCCGCTGGCCAAGTGGTGCGCTTCTTGGGTGGCGACCCGCCTGCCCTATGCCCGAGCAGATGACGAGTGCAAGTTTGGAGTGGCCTACAGGCGCCCCACCACCAAAGCCCTAGTGACGGCGACCCTCCTAGGCTGCCTGCCCTTGCTCTGGCTGGCGCAATGGCCCCTGCTTTACCTAGCCACATTGGGACCAGCGGCGACGTCAGGGCTGCTGATTGGCGCCATGCGACGTAGGCTAGGCGGCTATACGGGGGATTGCTGCGGTGCGCTGTTCGTACTCTGCGAGTTGAGCTTCTACCTCTCAGCGTGCCTAGTGCTACGGCTATGGACATCTATCTGATTCGCCATACGGCAGTGGCGGTGCCCCCCGGCACCTGCTACGGTCAGCAAGACGTGGGGCTAGCCAAGAGCTTTCCGCAGGAGGCGGCGCAAGTGCGGGAACGACTTCGGCTGGTAGGGCCAGCTGACGCATGCTACACCAGTCCCTTGCGCCGCTGCACGCAGCTAGCCAAGGCCTGTGGCTACGGGCAGGCCACGCGCGATAGGCGGCTGATGGAGATTAGCTACGGGGCGTGGGAGGGACGTCCCTGGCGCACGATCGACATGGGCTCCTACGCCACCCACTGGGACGAGGTAGCCCCCCCGCAGGGCGAGTCGGCGCAGGAGCTGCTGGCGCGGGTCGTGGCCTTTTTCCAAGAGCTAACTGCGCAACCCTACAGGCGCACGTTTGTGTTCACGCATGGGGGCGTAATCGCCTGCGCCGTGGCTCACTTCCGCCACATTGCCCTGCGCGAGGCCTTTAAACTGCACATAGGGCACGGGGAGGTAGTACAGGTGCAGTAAGGCGACAGCGCCCCCTGATGCCCACCGCGTGCCCCCACAGAGGCCAAGGCAGACTATCGCTTGCCCTGGCGGAGAGCCTCCATATAGGGGGCCATGATCCTAGCAATATACTTGCCAAGGATGTCAAACTCTAGATTGACCCGGTCACCCACCTTGAGTACATGGAAATTCGTGTTGGCAAACGTATAGGGGATAATGGCTACCTGAAAGCTCCCTGGCTTGGAATTGACCACCGTGAGGGAGATGCCATTGACCGCCACAGAACCCTTCTCCACGGTGAAGAAGTCGGGCTTCTGCTCGTAGGAGAAGGAGAAGTAGTGGCTGCCCTCTAGGGCCTGGATGGCCGAGCACTGGGCCGTTTGATCCACGTGGCCCTGCACGATGTGCCCGTCGAGCCTCTCGCCCATGGTCATGCTGCGCTCCAAGTTCACCAGCGAGCCCACGCGCCAATCGCCTAGGTTGGTTTTGTCGAGCGTTTCCTGCACAGCCGTGACGGTGTAGCAATGGCGCGCAGGGTCGAGCTTGACCACCGTGAGACATACCCCATCATGGGCGATGCTCTGGTCGATCTTGAGGGTTTGCGCAAAGGGGCACTCGAGGTCGATGTCGATGTTAGACCCCTGCCTACGAATATCGAGGATGCGCCCCGTGGTCTCTACTATCCCTGAAAACATGCTCACTCCTTATCATTAGTGGTACTACTGCCTTTTGCACTGTGCTGGGAGTCCTGTACGCAAGGCCTTAGGCCCTAGGCCCATACGCAGCCAACTTTTCTTTTAGGAAGTGTCCCGTAAGGCTCTGTTCACACTGGGCCACCTCCTCAGGACGCCCCATGGCCACCACGCGTCCCCCCCGATTGCCGCCCCCTGGACCCATGTCTATCAGCCAGTCGGCCTGGGCTATTACGTCAAGATTATGCTCCACCACGACCAGCGTGTGGCCCCTATCGACTAGGGCCCGAAGGGCCTGCAGCAAGACCCCCACATCGTGCGTGTGCAGGCCTGTGGTGGGCTCGTCGAAGCAGAATAGCAGTGGCCGCGACGAGGGGCCCTCCTTGAGGTGAGAGGCGATCTTGAGCCGCTGGGCCTCACCGCCCGAAAGCGTGCTAGTGGGCTGGCCAAGCGTAATGTAACCCATGCCCACCTGGTGCATCAGGCGCAGGGCTTCCACCACGGGGGAAAGCTGCGCATCGCTGGTATCCTCAGAGAAGAAGGCAAGTGCATCGTCGATGGTCATCTGTAACACGTCGGCAATGGACTTGCCCCTATAGCACACCGAGAGCACCTCGGGCTTATAGCGCATGCCATGGCAAAGCTCACACTCCAAGTCAATATCGGCCATGAACTGCATCTCTACCACCTCGCGACCCGTGCCACCACAGGCCGGGCAGGCCCCAAGGGAATCGTTGAACGAAAAAGCCCTATAGCCCATGTTCTGCTCTATGGCAGCGGGCTGCTTGGCGTAGAGCGCACGCAAGAAATCAAACGCCCCCATGTAGGTGATGGGCGTGGAACGCAGGGAGCGGGTGAGGGCATTTTGGTCCACGTACTCTGCGCCGGCTAGGGCATTGGGGGGCAAGTGGCAGTGGGCTACACTGTCAGCATAGGGGAGTTCCTGGGAGATGTCTTCAACCGCCTGCTCTCCTAGCGACTCCGCCTCCTGCGTGGTAGCAGGGCGCTCGGTGAGATGCTTAACCAGAGGATAGAGTACCTCCTGTACAAGGGTGGACTTGCCCGAGCCGCTCACCCCTGACACCACGGTCATGGCCTGGAGGGGAAAGATAGCCTGGGCATCCTGCACATTGTGCATGTGGATGCCAGAAAGCTCGATAGCCCGAGTCGTGGGACGATGTGTCTTGGGCAAGGGAAGCCGCGTACGCCCCGTGATATACTCTGCGGTGAGGCTGTTCTTGGCCTCCAAGAGCTCGCTGGCCGGCCCCGCAAACTGCACGTGGCCACCCTCACTCCCAGCTTTGGGGCCTAGGTCAATCACGTAATCGGCGGCCCGGATGATCGCATCGTCATGCTCCACCACGACCACCGTATTGCCTTGGTCTCGTAGTCGTTTTAGCACCGAGATGAGCCTCTGGGTGTCGGCACTATGGAGGCCTACGCTAGGCTCATCGAGAATATAGAGCGAGCCCACTAGCGAACTCCCGAGTGCCGTGGCAAGGTTGATGCGCTGGGTCTCCCCTCCCGAGAGCGTAGGCCCCAGACGGTCAAGGGTCAGGTAGTCGAGCCCCACATCGAGCAGGTAGCCTAGGCGAGTGGTGATCTCCAGCAGGAGGCGGCGACTGGCCTCGCGGTCTCGGTCGCTGAGTACCAAGTGCCGAAAGAACTCCAGGAGCTCATTGAGCTGGAGGCTGATGAGGTCGCCCACCGACTTGCCGCCCACCTTGACGTATTGCGCCTCAGGAATAAGGCGCGTGCCATGGCAATCTCGACAGACCGAACGGCCTGAATAGCGCCCGATGAGCACCCGGCTGAAGATCTTGTGTAGGGATTGCTGGGCCTTGAGGAAGAAACCGTTGAGCCCCATGGCCCCGGGCACACCATCCCAGAGCATATTGCGCTCCGCGAGGGTAAGGGCTCTATAGGGCCTGTGGATGGGAAACCCAAGAGGCCCCGCGGCCGCAATGAACTCATCACGCAGTACATGCATCGATGGTCCCTTCCAGCACACCACAGCATCATCGTACACCGAGAGCTCCTGGTTCGGAATGACTAGCTCCTCCGATATCCCCTTGCAGTAGCCATAGCCCTGGCACGTGGGGCAAGCACCCAGGGGGCTACTGAAGCTAAAGAGCTCGGGCGTCACGGGGGGAAACACCCCCTTAGAGTAGAGGATCCGGGAGGAAAAGTCGCGCACCGTGGGCTGGGCTTCAGGCGATGCGTAGACATAGACCCTGCAATGCTCGGCGCCTTCTAGGTAGGCCGTCTCAACTGAATTGGCGCAGCGAGCCTGGAAGTCCGGCTCGTCCTTGGGCTGAAAGCGATCAACCAGTAGCTCTATGTCGCCTTTCGCCTGCGCCACCTGGATTCGAGCCTCCGGGGTGTCGATAGGCACAATCTCCCCCCCGATATAGACCCGACTATAGCCCGATTGCGCAAGGCGGTCAAGCACTATTGAGCGCGCCAACTGCCCATCGGCCACCGTGGGCCGTCTGCGCCTCTTGGGCTTATCGCCGTCATCTCTTGTCTCCTGGGCTTGCTCTAGCTCCGCCGTGAGCTGCTCGGTTACGGGTGCCGTAAGCATCACTCGCCTACCTGCCTGAGCCACAATGTAGTTCACCACATCCTCCACTGTGCTGCTCTTGAGCTCTAGCCCTGTTTCCGGATCCTCTATATGGCCTATCCGGGCGTAGAGCAAGCGGATGTAGGAGTAGACCTCGGTAAGCGTGCCCACCGTCGACATGCTGTTGCGCGTATTGACGTGCTGGGCTATCATGATCGAGGGCGGTATGCCCGAGGCAGAGTCCAAATCGGGCTTCGGCAAGCGCACCACAAACTGCCGGGCGTAGGCCGAGAGGCTCTGCACATAGCGTCGCTGCCCCTCGGCGTAGAGCGTATCAAAGGCCAATGATGACTTCCCGGAGCCCGAAAGACCCGTTATCACCACCAGCTTACGCCGCGGAATGGTGACATCGATACCCTTCAAATTGTTGACACGTATGCCCTTGAGCTCTATGGTGCTTTCTGGCATTGGCAGCTCTCCTTATCGTTCGCAAAGGTACGAAGAGAATGCGACTAGAGCCAGCACCCTTCGCCCCACCAGGGCCCTAGATGCTAACCGTCTCCCCCGCAGGGCTGGCCACACAGTGTGGCTCTTGCCCTCCGCGCGCATTCACCCCATGGATGGGGCGGCAAGCACAGGCCTCACGCACCACAGCGCTCCCCACGCGGCACTAGCAAAGGGATTAGGATCGGCAACACGGCATGCCCTCGGGCGAGCCTACCGGAAAAGGTGTAGCGCGCCCTTGTAGATATCGTTTTTGAACTCCTGGCCATCCCACCCCCTAGCCTCTATGATGTAGAAGTAAACCCCCGGGGGGCACATGCCGCCCTTATGCTTGGATTGTCCTTTCCACCCCTCCCAGCGCTTGGGGTCACCATCGTAGGAGTAGACGAGCTGCCCCTGCCGATTGAGTATGAGAAGCTTGAACTCCTTGAGGGAGCGGAGATTGGTTTGTGGACTTATGAAGGCGAAGCGGTCGTTGATGCCATCGTCGTTGGGGGAGAAGACGTTGGGAATAGCCTGCCCATTGATGAGGGAGGAGTCGACCTTGGCCAGCACAATAGCGGTGTCCTGGCAGCCAGTGCGACTGTTGCTGGCCTGCAGCCAGATGGCGTAGCGGCCTGCCGAAAACAGGTTGTGATCGGGGGTAAGCACGGCAGCACCTACGGGCGAAGGGTCCATCTCCTGGTAAAGGGTATCGCGCCGGGTGCGCCGGGCTGCGCGGGGATCGTTGAGAATGAACCAGCGCACTTGCGTGCTATTCTGTGAACTGTGGGCAAGCCGAAGCTGCAAGGGTGCCTCTATCGACCGCTCCTTCTGCACCTGCTGCCACTGCGGGGCATCAGCATGGGTGTCAGCATTGTACTTCACATCGGGCTTAGCCAACACGGCCATGGGGGCCAGCTCCTTCGTCTCGGCAGTAAGGGTATAGCCAAAACTCGTTTTGACGCTCACCTTGTAGCCTTGGGCCTCGGTGGGGAGGCTGCCGTGGGCCTCGTCGAGCGACAGGGTCATCGTGCTGTACTCCACGAGCGGACGCCCCTGCAGGTCAGTCCACTCCACGGCCTGGAAGTATTTGTCGCCGGGGAAGGTGACGTAGCGGCTGGCCTCGGGGGAGAGGTCATAGTAGCGGAAGAGATCATTGGTGATGGTGCTGCGGTCGGTGTTAAAGCGCAGGGAGAGATCCCGCGCCAGGCAGCCATCGCGCACGTTGATGCCTAGGAGCTTGACGGTGTCGTGCATGGCCCACAGCGTGCGCTCCATAGGCGGAGCCGCAGGCTGGCTGCTCGGCCTGCAAAGCACCCTATAGGCCCCGGCATCGGGCGTAGCCCACGACAAGACCGCCTGGTCTGCCTGCTCAAACGCCTTCTTGAGCGTAAAGCCCAACCCATTGGGATTGATTTGCACGCGGTACACCTCCCAAGTAGCCTTCTCTGCAGGCTCAAGCCAAGCCTTCAGCGCGAAAGCAGGCAAGGGCTTCCCCCCTACGCGCACGACGTAAATACTATCCTGTGGCTGGCCAGGCTGCGGGTTGACGTACTCCGTCAGGGCGCAGTAGGCCTCTGGATTGGTCACCCTAAAGAATAGTGCAGGCTGCGCAGTGAGTTCCAAAGTCCAGCACACTGTGGCCAAGAGCAGCAAAAGCCCCCCCTGGAACACCCTGCCGCCCCCACACGCCCTAGAGGGGCATTCTGGTGTCATCTCGCATTCCCTCAAGTGCTCCATGCGCGCAAAAACCTCCGCAGGGCCATCTAAAGCCCCCTCGCTGGCGGGTGCGAAGTTAAGTAAAACTGGGCTTCCCCACTGCGGCAGGCACGGACAAGGGTAAACGTAGCAGAATGAACAAGCTTATAGGTGCTACGATCGTTCCCTTGGCATGCGCTGGCTGGTGGTCGCTGGGGTTCTCTCGTTCACGCGCACTTAATCGTTATTGCTATGGCAAAATGTGTATCTTCGCCCGAACAAACGAACCAGACCATATAGCAAAAAACTCGCAAGACTATGAATATGTTCTTGATGTTGCTGCTGAGCGCAGCGATGGCCTATGTGGCAGCTCTATGGATCCTGCGGCACTATTTCCGCCACAGCGTCATGTTCTCCATAGGCCTTAACTGGGTATTTACCCTGGTGTGGGTGATGGTTGCGTTGAGCTTTCGCCATGAATACTTTGGGCACCAAACCCTGCCCTACATCATTCTCTCGTCAATCAACGTGTTGGTGTGTCTGCTCTGCTTCTACCGTGCGGCGGTAAAGGCCGCCTGGCCGCTGCAACGGCTAGTAAAGATACTAGACGCGATAGCGCAAGGCGACCTGGCGAAGCCCGACCTCTCCAAGATGCACGTGCGACCAGACCAAGATTTGGGCAAGCTGCTGGCCTCCTCGCTGCAACTGCGCGACACGCTGGCCAACGTGAGCAACACGCTAATCCAGCAGGAACGACGCATGGAGGAGTCAACCGGGCACCTGGCCGAGGCCTCCAAGGCCCTCACTGCGCGCAACGGAGACCAAGCCGCCTCGGTGGAGGAGATCTCTGCCTCCATGGAGGAACTGAGCGGCAGCCTAGAGCAGAACGCTGAGAGCGCACAACAGGCCTCCGCCCTGACCGCAGAGGTAAACCAGATGTCGATCCAGGTGCGCCAAGAGGCCATAGCCAGCGCGGAAGCCAGCCACAAGATCGCCGACCAAATCGCCACGATTACGGATATAGCTGGACAAACCAACATCCTAGCCCTCAACGCGGCCGTGGAGGCTGCTAGGGCCGGAGAGGCTGGGCGGGGCTTTGCCGTGGTGGCGGGCGAGGTGCGCAAGCTGGCCGAACGCAGCCGAGGTACGGTAACCGAGGTGGTGGCGCACTCCAAGTCAACCCTGGAAACCAGCCTGCGCAGCAAAGAGGGGCTACAAAAGCTCATAGGCATGCTGGAGAAAAGCGCAATGCTGGTCAACAACATCTCCGAATCTTCCCGCGAGGGCGCTGAGGGCGTCTCGCAGGTCTCCACGTCCGTCAACCGCCTCTCCGAACTCGCCCAGGACAACGTGGGCCTAGCCCACCAGCTGGATGACTTAAGCGGCCAGCTGACCCAAGAAATCGCCGAGCTGCACCAACTACTGACCTTCTTCAAAAACGCCTAACCGTCAGCCCTAGGAATACCTAGAAGGCCTAGCGCGAGGCCAAAGGCGACCCCGCCCATATGATGGCCAACGCGTGGAGAATGGCTCTTAAATCTCCCTGAAGGCCGCACCTCGGGCAAAGCTCCAGGTAGAGAGTCCTCGTGGTAACGCACGGCGTTCCATCCAGGGGCTGCTATGCCATACGGGCTGCAAGCTAAGAAAACCCGGCTACCCCTGGCGCATCTGGCCCCATCGCAATCGCTCGACTTTTAGCCCCGTGGGCAAAACCGCAGGGTTGGCGATAAGCGTTACCTTCGCGTAGGAGGGAGCAATAGGTATGGCTGGCAAAAGTTGGCTACGGCAAGGTATCGGGGTGCTAGGTGCACTGATCATGTCGCTGGGGTGGTACCCTGGCTGGGGGCCGGCCCTGGTGATCGGCTGGCTAGCCTGGCTCTACCTACTCGATGGTCTCTCCTTGCCTGCCGCCCCAGGCAAGGGCCCAGGGCTGGGGCGACGCTTTCTGATCCTCTGGGGGGTTCTGCTGGTATGGAATGGCCTCTCGGTATGGTGGATACAGGGCGCCACGGTAGGTGGGGCCATAGGGGCCACAGTGGCCATGGCGGCCTGTATGGCGGTACTCCTCACACTGGTCACAGTGGGCTGGCGGGCCCTAGGCAGGGCCTACGGACTCTTCTTCCTAGTGGCATGCTGGCTATGGTTTGAATGGTTCTTCCACAACTCAGAAATCTCCTGGCCATGGCTCACCCTAGGCAATGCGTGGGCGGAGCAAAGCGCGCTCGTCCAGTGGTATGAATATACTGGCGTGCTTGGGGGAAGCCTCTGGACGCTGCTGCTGGCCATCCTGCTCTACCAGGTGCTTAGGGTCAAGCATTGCCAAAGAAAAAGCTTCCGACTGGCGCGCTACGTGGGGCTCGGGCTGGCTATCGTTTGTCCGCTAATCTGGTCGGCCTGGCTCTGGCGATGCGCCAAGAATTTACCCTGCACGCAGGGCGAAGAGGTGATAATCGTACAGCCCAACGTAGACCCCTACACCGAGAAGTACTCTGGACTTTCCTGGCAAGAGCAACTGAATCGTCTGCTCACCATGGCCGAGGATGCCATAACGCCCGCCACTCGGCTCGTGGTGGCTCCGGAAACAGCCCTCACGCAAATGGTCTGGCTCAACACCATCCAGGAGAACGAGCAGATCCTCCAGATACGCCAGTTCCTCCAGCGGCACCCCCAGGTACACTTCATCGTGGGCGCCAGCACCTACTATCGTCTCCCAGAAAACCAAGCACCCGAAGCCATCTCGAGGCGTTTGCAGGGTAACCCTGATTTCTGGTACAACGCCTACAACACGGCACTAAGCATCGACACGAGCGGCGTGGAAAACCTGTACCACAAATCAAAACTGGTGGTGGGCGTGGAAATGCTCCCCTACCCCGCACGCCTGGCCTTTCTCTCCAAACTGAGCATAGACCTAGGGGGCGATGTGGGTTCACTCGGCACCCAGCCCACACGGCGCGTATTCAGCTTCGGACAGCACGGCAAAGCCGCCCCCATCATCTGCTACGAGTCGCTTTTTGGCGATTTCTGCCGCGGCTACCTCGCGCAGGGCGCCACGCTGCTAGCTGTGATTACCAACGATGGGTGGTGGGGCGATACGCCTGGCTATCGACAGCACTTCAGCTACAGCAAACTACGGGCCATAGAGGCGCGCCGGCCACTCGCCCAAGCCGCTAACACAGGCATCTCAGCCTTCGTAGATCACCTAGGCCGCACCCAGCAAAAACTCAACTGGGGGGAGCAAGGCACTTTGCGCACAGCCATCGAAAGCCCAACGGTCTCCACCTTCTACACCCTCCATGGGGACTACCTAGGGCGTATAGCTAAAGCTCTACTGCTCCTCAACCTACTGGTGCTAATGGCCAATTGGGCAAAAAAACGATTCCCTAGAGCACGGATTTAGGCAGCTGGCCACAATAGCCCAAGCCACTAGAGCCTGTGCGAAAGGCCTCGTAGACCTCCAGCCTGAGTCAACAGCTGAACAGTGCGCAGCAGACTACACAACGACCTACATGGCTGGGGCAACCCAACGCGCAAACCTGCGCAACTCACCTACCAAAATCACCCAACGCTCCTCCCCAGAAAAACTTGTCCCCTGCGATAACCGCCCAGTGTTCCTTACCTAGTAAAAACATTGCGCGGACTGCAGCGATTGATCGCTACCTGCACATAGGAGCAATCCACACCTGCAACCCATAGACCATGCGCATTACACCATCCATTGATCGGCATCCAGCGTATGAACTACTCACGATAACCTTCGTGGGATGCCTGTAGGTTCCCTACCCCGCAGCGAAAGACCACCGGGAGACTGCCCATGCACGCCCACGCGGCAAACGGACGCACTGCCCACTGGGGTCCTATACCACCACCAACAGATTGGGCTCCAATCTACACCCCTCAAACAAAGCAAAACAACTGAACACACGACAATAGGACTGCGCTACCGTGCGCAAAAAAAAAACTATGCGGGAAGGCAAAAATCATGACTCAGACAGGTAGGTGAAAATTATTTTTCTCCTTTGGAAGAATTATAACATACTGATTACTAGACTGTTGCACAATTTGCGCAGCTCCGACCCCTCGCAAGATTTTTGGAATTGGGAGAAAAACACCACCTTTGCACTGTCGATGCTTCCCCAAGGGAATCCCGGTCGGGGTGCGAGTGCTAGCTACGGCGACACTCCTCGGGAGGCGGTGTTGAGAGTATGATATTCTAGCGGCGTAGGCCGCTACGTTAAGGGGAGAAGGGGGTCAAGCCTTACGGTGCGACCCGTGGTGGGCCTTCTCCCCGTTTTTTTATTCTCAGCCAGGGGTTTGAGCAGCCTCTCAGCATTTCTACTAGACTACGAGAGCGACCCCACATGGAGTGCGTGGGTAGCAGGTGGGGAGGCTATCACGGGACTACCACGCAAAACGGGCTGTAGTCGCGTGCTAAGGCTCTGCCCCGGGCGGTGCCAAGCAACTACCTCTTCCAGCAAGGGGCGATTATACTTCCTAATGCAGGCGTTCTCTAGCCTCGCCCACCACCAGGAGGAGCGGCCGCTTGTCAACCCGCACAATGGGCACAACAACCACGTGGCGACCCCGGGAGCACTGGCAGCCCAGACAGCTGGGCAAGCTACTTCTGCACAAGGACCTGCGGTACACCCACCACGCTAGACGGGAGTCCTACCCACCAGGAGGAGCGGCTACTTGTCAACCCGCACGATAGGCACAACAACCACGTCGTAACCCCGAGGGTCCTTACCACCCCGCGGTCAGCTGGGCGACTTACTTCTGCACTAGGACATGCAGTGCCCCCACTAGGAGGAGCGGCTACTTGTCAACCCACACGATAGGCACAACAACCACGTTGCGACCCCGTGAGCCCTAGCCGCCCCCGCGGACAGCTAGGCGATCTGCTTCTGCAACAGGACCCGCGGCGCGCAACCCCCAGGGCAGGCGTGCAGGCGTTGAGTGCCCTGCTGCCCCCACGGCAGGCGGGCGCCCACCACCAGGGGGAGCGGCTACTTGTCAACCCGCACGATAGGCCCAGCCACCACGTTACGACTCGGGAGCCCGGGCCGCCCAGGCAGCTGGGCGACTTACTTCTGCACTAGGACATGCAGTGCCCCCACCAGGAGGAGCGGCTACTTGTCAACCCACACGATAGGCACAGCAACCACGTCGCGACACCGAGAGTCCTGGCCGCCCAGGCAGCTGGGCGACCTACTTCTGCAACAGGACGTGTGGTGCGTTCCCACCACGGCAGGCGTACCCTGCTGCCCCCACGGCAGGCGGGAGTCCTGCTCACCAGGAGGAGCGGCTACTTGTCAACCCGCACGGTTGGCACAACAACCACGTTGCAACCCCGGGAGTCCTGGCCGCCCCCGCGGCCAGCTGGGCAACCTACTTCTGCACCAGGACATGCAGTGCCCCCACCAGGAGGAGCGACCGCTTGTCAACCCGCACAATGGGCACAACAACCACGTTGCAACCCCGGGAGTCCTGGCTGCCCCCGCGGGCAGCTGGGCAAGC